>JAFGUH010000104.1 GCA_016938615.1 Halothiobacillaceae bacterium
GACGATTGCCGGGATGTTCCCTTCGCGACGCAGGCGGCGGCTCGCACCTTTCCCCAGGTCATCGCGAACGGACGCTTCAATCTTGAATGTTTCTTGAGACATGAATGGTCCACTCCAGAAATGAAAACCGCCGGGGCGACCTGAGGTCGACGCCCGGCGTCTGTTGATCGGTCGGGGCCCGCGACCAAGCCCCAAACCGAGACGCGCCACCCGATTCTGTCGAGTGGCGCGCGAATCATACAGTATTCTGCGATCGCTAGAAAGGGCGGGTCAGTCGTCGTTGTAAAGGGAGCTCACCGACTCGTCCGTATGAATGCGGCGAATCGTTTCGGCGAGCATGCCGGCGACGGAGAGCACGCGGATGCGCTCGCAGGCCTCGGCCTCGTCCTTCAAGGGAACGGTGTCGGTAACGACCAGTTCGTCCAGTGCCGAAGCCTCGATGTTCGCGATCGCCTTGCCGGACAGGATCGCGTGGGTGGAGTAGGCGACCACCTTGCGCGCGCCGTGCTTCTTGAGCGCGTCTGCGGCCTTGCACAGGGTGCCAGCCGTATCGACCATATCGTCGACCAGCACGCAGGTCTTGTCCTTCACCTCACCGATGATGTGCATCACCTGGGAGACGTTGGCGCGCGGACGGCGCTTGTCGATGATGGCAAGATCCGCGTCGTCGAGACGCTTGGCCACGGCGCGGGCACGGACCACGCCGCCAACATCCGGCGAGACGACGATCAGGTCGTCGTACTTCTGCCGCCAGATGTCACCCAGCAAGATGGGGGAGGCATAGACGTTGTCCACGGGGATGTCGAAGAAGCCCTGGATCTGATCGGCGTGCAAGTCGACGGTCAGGATGCGATCCACGCCACCGCTCTGCAGCATGTTCGCGACCACCTTGGCGCTGATCGGCACCCGAGAGGAGCGGACGCGTCGGTCCTGACGGGAGTAGCCGAAGTAGGGGACCACCGCGGTGATGCGGTGAGCCGAGGCCCGACGCAGCGCGTCGGTCATCAGCATGAGCTCCATGACGTGCTCGTTGGTCGGGTCGCACGTCGGCTGGATCACGAAGATGTCGCGACCCCGGACGTTCTCGAGGAGCTCGACGGCGGATTCACCGTCGGAGAAGTGGGAGACCGATGCCTGTCCAAGTTGGATGTCCAGACTTTCTGCAACCCGCTCGGCCAGTGGCCGGTTCGCGTTGCCCGTGAAGACCATCAAGGAACGTGATAGTGACATCGGTCTCGCAGGTGTTGGCTGGGCCGGCAGGATTCGAACCTGCGAATGCCGGAATCAAAATCCGGTGCCTTAACCAGCTTGGCGACGGCCCATTCGAAAGAGGTGCGCATGATAGCCGAGCGTTCGGGCTTTGCCAAGGCCAGGCACGTCATTTTTCCGCGACTCGGCGCCCGGTTTCGCTAACGTCCTGATTTGTCGCTACGCGAGGCGCGGCCACCACGAATCGACGCAGGATCGGGTGCCGGGCTTGCAAGGCCTCGCCAATTCGACGGCCGGCTTCGGGCGATTCGACCGGCGCGAACAGGCAGGCCCCCGAGCCGGTCAGACGCGCAAACCTTGCCTGCTTGACCAGTGCGGCGTGCAGTTCCGCCAGTTCGTCGTCACTGGCAAGCGCGAGCGGCTCGAAGGCGTTGAAACCCTCGCTGCGCCATCGGGCGCGTAGCCGTGCATCGTCATGCTTTGGCGTGTTCCGTTCGAGCGCTGGGGAGCCGAACAGGGCTGCGGTGGAGGCCGAACGTCGAGGGATCAGCACAAGGTAGCCGACCGGCAGGTCGGGTATTTCGCTCGGCGCGACGAGGTCGCCAATCCCGTGGGCCGTCGCGCTGCGACCGCGCAGAAAGACGGGAACGTCCGCGCCGAGACCGACACCGATACGGCAAAGCTGATCGAGGGAGAGATGCAAGCCCCAGCGCTCGTTGAGTACCAGGAGAACGCGTGCGGCGGCCGCCGAGCCGCCCCCGAGCCCGCCGCCGACCGGCACGTTTTTCCGCAGGATGATTCGCGCACCGCACCGCTGGTGCTGGTCGCTTTCGGGGACGTGTCCGAGCAGGGCCTGGGCCGCGCGATAAAGCAGGTCGTCTTCCGCCTGCGCCGGCCGCGCGTCCACCGGCTCGTCGCCTGCAATCCACTCGACCTCAATGCCCTCGAGATCGTCGGTTTCGAACCGGAGTTCGTCCCCGTAATCAAGCAGCTGAAAATGGGTCTGCAACTCGTGATAGCCGTCTCTCCGACGACCGTTGACGTGCAGATACAGGTTGAGCTTGCAGCCTGCGGATACCCAGCAGGACGCCTCGGCTGCGGTCATCGAGTTGAGGACCCCACGTCCCAGGCGTCGATCACGAGCCGGATCCGCATGCCGTCCTGGCGCACCTCGACGAATCGGGGCAGCGACAAGGACGCCTCGCCCGTGGGCTCGTAGCGACGGTACTCGATCGTCCAGCCCGCTTCCTCGAGCCGGGCAAGCCGTCCTTGCGGGTCGAGTGTGTAGCGGCTTGCGGGCAGGTCGGCCAAGGGGTGTTGCGGCAAGCCGCGCAGCCAGCGGGGCAGGGCGGATAGCGGGATACGCCAACCGGTCTGGCGCTCGAGAAACGCAGGTGGGTTCGTCGTCATGTGGCGGTTGCCGTGCCCATCGGTGAACAACATCCGATCGGCGGTCCCGGTCATCGCGAGTCGGCCGGTGTCGAACGGACCACTCATGGTCAGGGACGTGACAGCGCCCACCTGGGTCCAGTCCACGCTCACGCTACCGCCGGAAAGCCCGGACTTGACCGCGGCACGCCCGGTGAACGCCCAGTCGCCAAGGGCCTCGATTCGGTCACGGTGCGCGTCCCAGGCGGCCAGCTGGTCCGGTGTGGCCGGGGTGGTGGGTGCAGAGTCGGGGGCCAGGCTCGCGCAGCCGCCAAGAGCGGTGGAAAAGAGGAAGAGGGCGGTCAGGACCGCCCGTTGAGTCGTGATTCGAGGCATGGTCACAATGGCGGATGGAGTTGGGTTCAGAGTCGGTCGGATGCGGGCAAGAGCTCCGGGGCCAGGCGACGTAATGTCTCCAGCAGCGTGCTGTCGGTCGGGTCGAGTGCAAGGCTTTCCTGCCAGACGGTCAGGGCACGCTCGCGCTGATCGTCCGCCCAGAGCACCTCGCCCAGGTGTGCGCCGATCTCCGCATTGGGCGACTCGCGGTACGCCATTTCCAGTGCCTTGCGTGCCTTGTCCAGTTCGCCTTGGCGGAAGTTGAGCCAGCCCAGGCTGTCGAGGTAGGCAGGGTTGTCCGGGTCGAGGTGCAATGCACGGGTGATCAGCCGCTCGGCTTCGTCGAGCCGTTCGTCGTTGTCGGCCAGCGTGTAGCCCAGGGCGTTGAGCGCCGCGGCGTGCTCCGGATCGCGCTCGATGATCTCACGCAGAACGCGTTTTGCGGCCGGCCCGCGATCGAGCGCGAACAACGTCATTGCCTTCTGCATTCGGAAGTCGTTGGCCTCGGGCCAGTCTTCCAGCGCCTGGTCGGCCAATTGCAGGCTGGCCTCGAGTTGGCCGGACTCGGCCAGAGCGGAGGCAAGTGTCAGCGTGAGTTGCTGACGGTCCGCTTCGTCGATGTCTGCCTCGTCGAGTGCAGCCTTCAGCCCACGAATCGCCGCTTGCGTTTTCGAGAGCTCCATCCTGGCAGCGGAAAGCAGCACCTGGGCGTTCGCGTAATGTTCGCTGCGGCTGCTTACCTCGGCCAGTGCGTCCTCCGCGGCATCGAGGTCGCCTCGACTCAATGCGATGCGACCGCGGATGAGGTGGACCACATCGGCTTGGCCCGGTATGCGCTGGAGCCGGGACAACGCGCGCTCACCGAGATCCGGGCGCTCGAGTTCGAACGCGAAAAGGGCGAGGTTACGCAACAGGTTGGGGTCTTCCGGGCGCCGGTCGAGCGTGCGCTTGAGCAAGGCCAGTGCCGCTTCGTCAGAGCCCGCGGAGAGTTGCGCCTCGATCAACCCGCTCGCATAACGCCCCTCGCTCGGAAAGCGTTCGTGCGCCTTTCTCAGGATACGTACCGCTTCATCGACATCGCCGCGGCGATTGACGATCACCATGGCTAAGTCGTAGGGCGCCGTTTCTGCCGGACGCAAGGCCATGGCGCGGTTGACAGACTCCTGAGCGAGTTCGAGTTCGCCGAACGACAGCGCCAGCTTGGAAACGACCAACTGGGCTTCGTACTGGTTGGGGAATCGCTTGGCGAGATGGTGGGTGTAGGCAATCGCCTTGTCGCGATCCAGGCTCTTTCGCAGGTATTGCCCGACCTCGTTGAAGATCGTCTCCACGTTGCCTGCGTCTGCGGTAAGCCAGGCATTGAGCGCCCGGTCTGCTGCCGCGGTCTTGTCAAGCTCGAGCGAGGAGATCATCAGTACGGCAGCCGCGCGGGCGTTATTCGGGTCGAGATCCCGCAATCGCTCGGCAAGCTTCTGGGCGAGATCGAATCGATCGGCAAATATCGCGGCCTGGATGGCGCGTTCGATCAGATTGATGTTCTCGCTCTTCAACGCAACCTGGGCGTAGTGTCCCGCGGCTTGGTCGTACTGGCTCTGCCGGCCATAGATTTCGCCGGCGAGCAGGTGGAAGATCGGCCCGGCGGATGCCGTTCCGAGATCGGCTGCAGATTTCCCACGGGTTTCGGGTTCGGGCGTCTTGTCCGTCGAATCGGTGGCGCAACCGGTCGCGGTTGCCATCAAGCCGATCAGGATCAGCGCAACAGGGGATGTCCAACGCATGGCAGGCTCATGGGGAGGTATGGATTTGTCGGTGTGCGCCGCGGGCGCGCCAAACGGAATGGCCCGATTGTAGTGCATCCGCGAACCACGGGGCGCACCGATCCTGCGATAAGTGCCGTGGATGCCGAATGGCCGGGACGGGATGTGTCCCTCGAGGGCATGTGTTCCTCACAGGAAGGCTAGATTGGTGCTTCGTAGAATATATATTATGTTAAATCCGGTCCATTGCCGTTCTGGCGCCTGCAAGCAGTGCTCAGCACCAGCCCGTCCAGTTCCCCGGCTACCAACGGTACTTCCCCCACAACTCGGGATGCGCCCAGTGACGGGCGTTCAACCAGTCAGGTGTGTCCTTGTAGGTGTCAATATCGAACAGATATACGCCGATGTCGGCCCGGACGCGGCGAAATCCGAGTGACACCATCTGTTGATCGATGTCGTCTCCGATGCGCGTGTCGCCCAGGTGAACCACGACCCGACGATTGGCGCGGTCCCGCAGCGCGGCGATCAGGCCGATCACGGCGTTTGAAAACACTCCTGGGTCGATTATGAGTTCCACCGCGCCCGGGGGCTCGCCTTCCACCTGCTCGAACGCGGCCTGCTCGGTCAGCGTCGCGCGCGTTTCGGCCGCGCGCGTCAAGTGCCGAGTCTCATCCTGCGACTGGTCTTGTCGGGGTTCCTGCATGCTTGTCGGTTTGTCGACAATCAGCGTGCAGGCTACCTTTCCACGAGCAACCTCTTCACAGGCAGTCAGACGGTCGTCTGTCGCGAGGCGCTCCTGCCGGGCGCTCGGGGCCAGCCAATGGATCGACGACTCCGAGGTTTTTTTCGCTTGCACTGTTGACAGCCTCCCTCGAGATTCCTACTATGCGCGCCGATGCCCAGGTGGCGGAACTGGTAGACGCGCTAGTTTCAGGTACTAGTGGAGAGATCCGTGGAGGTTCGAGTCCTCTCCTGGGCACCAA
>JAFGUH010000105.1 GCA_016938615.1 Halothiobacillaceae bacterium
GCCATGGAAACCTGTCAGTCAATCGAAAGTCGTTGGAAATGGCCGCGATCATACCCGATAACCCCTCTACATCCCAGCACCGCGCCGATCGTGCCGACGAGGCGTTCGCCGAACTGACCACCCCGCTGGTCGAGTCGCAGATCGAGACCGAGGACCCGGGCGATCCGATTGCCCGCCAGTTCCGGGTCGATCCGCGCGAGTCGCTCGCGGTGCCGGGATTCGATGCCGACCCGGTCGGTGATCTCGAGGCCAATGCCGTGCCCGGCGTGCTGCACAAGTATCGCGGTCGCGCGCTGTTGGTGCTGACCGGGGCCTGCGCGGTGCACTGTCGCTACTGCTTCCGGCGACACTTCCCCTACGGCGATCAGCGGCTCGATGAACCGGCGCTGGACCGGGCGCTCGACTACCTCGCCGAGGATTCGGCGATGCGCGAGGTGATTCTTTCCGGCGGCGATCCATTGGTGCTGAGCACCCGCCGTCTGGCAACGGTGCTCGACCGGCTGGCCGCCTTGCCCCAGCTGCACCGGCTGCGGATCCACAGTCGCCTGCCCACGGTCTCGCCCGAGCGCATCGACGCGGCGCTGTGCCGGATGTTAGCGAGGTTCCCCGGTCAGGTGGTTCTGGTCGCGCACGTCAACCACCCGCGTGAACTCGGTACGGAAAGCGCCGCGGCATTCCGCCGCTTGCGGGAAGCCGGCGTCACTCTCCTCAACCAGGCCGTCTTGCTCGATGGGGTGAACAACGAGGTCGACGTGCTCGCCGAGCTTTCCGAGTCGTTGTTCGCGCAAGGGGTCTTGCCGTACTACCTCCACCAGCTCGATCCGGTCGCCGGCGCCGCCCACTTCGCCGTGGACGCCGAGCGCGGCCGCGCGCTGGTGGAGGGGCTGCGGGTCCGGCTACCGGGCTACCTGGTGCCCCGGTTCGTGGTCGAGCAGGCAGGCGAGCCGAGCAAGACGCCCCTGTGAACCCGCCCGTCGCTGCGTAGGTTGGATTCGACCGGCGGGTTGAATACAGTATGATCTGCGTCTCGCAGGGAGACTCGCGACATCAATGGATTGGGCGCGTCCCGGCCGGGACAAGGAATGGAGTGCCATCAATGCCGGAATCATCAAGGACCAACGCTGCAGGGGAACTGCCGGCGTTGCTCGAACGCGTCGTGCTTGCCGAGCCGACTCGGGCAGCCAGCCTGCTGGCCGGTTTTCTGGGCCGAGCCGACATCGAGGACATCAGTGACGAGGAACTTGACGCGCTGATCGCAGCGCTCGGTCCGCGAATCGACCGCACCGCGACCGCGCTACGACGTAGCGTGAGCCAGAGCCCGCTCCCGATGACGCCGACCGCCCGCACCCAGCTCGCGGCCCTGTTCACGCTGTATCGGGCAGCCGAGTCGCTCGCCAACCTGCAACTGGGTCTGGCCAGGGGGAGAACGGGTGCCGACGCACAGGTGGCCGTTGCGAGTGCGCATCGCCGACGGGTGGAATGGGCCGCGCAGTTGATGCTCGACTGCTACCAGTTATACATCAGCGTGCCTCAGCCGCTGCTCGCTGACCTGCACCAGTTCGCCCGGGCCGCCTGCCGCGAGCTCGCCGACGTTCAGCCGACCGCCCTGGATAGCGTGCGCGACATCTACGTCGCCATCCTGCTGCTGGGCATGGTCAATCCCTATGCGCTGTCGGTCGAGGAAATGGCGGACCTCTATCCCTGTCTGCGCGAAGTGGCCGGCGAGGTCGAGATCGACACCGAGCGACCCAGCGGCTCGGCGAGGTTCGTGGACATGACCGGTCGACTGGCTCCCCATATCGCGCTTCGGGGCGGGAATGCCGGTTCGGACGGCGCCGTCTACGTCGGCGTTGATCGGCTGTATCACGCCGAGACGGCGCGGCGGCTAAAACCCGCATGCCAGCAGGCACTGCAGGACTTCCTGCGACGATTGCAGTTCTTCCTGGCCTCGCGCGAGTCGCGTCATCGCGAGGTCCACGCGGCGACACCGGGCGATCGTTCAATGATCACCATCGGTTTTCGAAGCGTGCACCATCGCTTGCTCGACGAAACGCTTCGCCACGTGCCCCCCTCGCCGCACCTCACCCTCTCGGGACTGGATTGGGAGGGGCTCGAGCGGCCGGTGCGCGGCCAGGTCTCGCCCTCGCCGAGCATCCGCGACTTCAAACTGGAGATCGATCGGGATGCTCGCGACGAGATCGACTGGGAGGGACGGCCCGCCGCGGACCGCGAACGTCACCGTCAGCGCATGAACGAGCCGGCCACCTGGGAGGTGGTGAATCTCTCCGAGCGCGGTCTGCGTCTACACTGGCGACTCGCCGACAACAGCCGCGCGGCAGTCGACGAGCTGATTCTCATCGAGCGCGACCCGGAAACCCATGCCGGCGAGCTTGACTCGGTGGTCGGTCTCGGTGTCGTGCGCTGGGTGCGCCATCTGGACGTCGACAACCGCACCATCGACATCGGTGTCGAGCGCCTGGACGGCGATTGGGACGCTTGCTTCGCGCACCCGACAGACACTGGCGTTTCGGGCTCGGGTAGCTGTCCGGTACTGGTCCGGCAAGCCGGGGAGCGGATCGAGCGGCTCATTCTGCCACCGGAACTCGCCGATCGGGGCGAGCAGCTGACCGTCATCCGAGAGCAGGGCGATGATATCCAAGTCAAGCTGGAGCGCATCGCGGTGGTCGGTACTCACTTTTTGGTCATGGAGGCCAGTCACGCGTGATCTTCGTCGAATCCGTCGAACACAGTCCGTTCTCCATCCTGCACGTTACCGGGTCGGTCAACGACTCGATCGCGTTGCGGGGCGAGTTGCGTAACGCCGGCCTGCAGGCCGGGGTGACCAATGCTGCCGATTTCGACGCCGTGCGACGCGAACTCGCCAAGACCGCGGTCGACGTGATCTATGTCGAGTACGGCGACAACACCCGGGAAATGCTGGTCGCCCTGGGCGAGTTGGCCGCCAAGGAACCGGCGGTCGACGGGGTGCCGATGGTCGTCTACGACGATGCCGCCACCACGGAGGACGTCGAGGCCTATCTCGCTGCCGGGGCATTCCTGGTAATCGGCGACGAATCGCTGGTCGATCCCATGCTGCGGCGTGCCGTGGCCGTCGGTCTTCTCTACAAGGACCGCGACTACAAGGCAGCGCAACTCGCGAAATCCGAGCTGCGCTGCCAGAAGCTGATCGACGGCTCGGCCGAGCCGGTGGCCTACATCCAGGACGGGCTGCATATCTACGCCAACCGGGCCTATCTCGATCTGCTAGGTTTCGAGTCGATCGACGAATTGCTCGAGGAACCGATCCTGGATCTCGCGATCGGCGAATCGGCCGGGCGACTCAAGGCATTCCTGAAGAAGGAAGAGGGTGAGGAAACCTTCACCATGCGCGCCGGCGGCGGCCATGAAATCGATGTCATGGTCAACAGTACGGCAGCCTCGTTCGACGGCGAGCCCTGCCTGCAGATATTCGCCAGCCAGGTCAAGGAGGCGACGGACGACATCTCGGATCAGCTCGAGTACTTCGCCCGCCGGGATCTGCTGACCGGCTTGTACAACCGCAACTATCTGTTCGAGCAGATCGAGGCGCGGCGAACGGAGATCGATACCGAGGACGACGGCAGCGGCACGTTGTTGCTCATCGAGATACTCAATCACGACGAGATCAAGAAGCACATCGGTACGACCGGCATGGACAACCTGCTGACCGAGTTCGGCAAGGAGATCGAGGAGCACGTCGGTGGCCAGGGCCTGGTGGCGCGCCACGGCGCTTTCTCCTTCCTGACACTGCTAGGCCGGCTCGACCAGGCGCGCACCGGCGAGTTGGCCAAGGCGCTCAACGACCTGGCACGAGAGTACGTGTTCGCGCAGGGCACCACCTCGGTGACGGTGACCACGGCGGCTGGCTACGTCGTTCTCGACGAGAATTCGCCGTCGAGCGCCACCGAGCTGGTCGACCGGGTCGAGCGCGCCTCCAACCGTGCCGCGCAGGATGGCGACTACGCTGCGCGCGAGTACGCACCGGACATCAAGACCGCCTCCGAACGGGAACAGGAGGAGGCCTGGGCGCGCAAGATCAAGGCTGCACTCCGCGAGAGCCGTTTCTCGCTCGTTTTCCAGCCGATCGTCTCGCTCACCGGCGATCGCGAGATCAGCCGCTACGAGGTCTTCGTGCGCATGGTCGACGAGGATGGCCGTCTGATCTCGCCGGCCGAGTTCCTCTCCCAGGCCGAGCGCGGCGACCTGATCCAGTCGATCGACCGCTGGGTGGTGCTCTCGGCCGTCAAGCAGATCCAGAAGGGGGTGAAGGCCGGCGAGAAGCAGAAGCTGTTCATCCGCATCAGCGACGCCTCCCTGCACGATCCCGAGTTCGCGAAATGGCTGGCGCAGCGGCTGCAGATGACGCGCCTGCCCGACACCCTCCTCGCGGTGCAGGTGTCGGTCGACAAGGCCGGCCACACCCTGCGCCACCTCGCTGACGTGCAGGACATGCTGCGCCCGCTGGGTGGCGAATTGATTCTCGACGGGTTCGGCGCAGGCGGTGACAACTTCCGTATCGTCGACCATCTGCCGGTCTCGACCATCAAGATCGCACGGTCGTTGCTGGAGAATTTCGCCCAAGAGGCTCCGAACCAGGAGCGCGTCGGTGGCGTGGTCGAACGTGCCAAACAGGCGGGGATGGCGGTGATCGTGCCCAACGTCGAGAACGCGGCGAGCCTGCAGATCCTTTGGCCGTTGGGCGTGGACTTCGTCCAGGGCGACTTCATCCAGGCGCCGCAGGAGACCCTGGAGTTCGATTTCGCTCAGTTCTGATCCTGGGTGGAATCGTCACTCTGGACTGCGGGACTGCATTCCGCACCGCAGTGAGTGACGCACATCATCGCCGAGGGCAGTTTGGGACGCGTAGCGGTACGCCGGTTCCAACGCTTGTGAAACACAGGGTGTGTGGCGGGTGCAACCAGACGCTTCAGGCAACGCTACGCGAATGCCATGCTGCACCCACGCCTTGACCACGAACCAATTCGCCAAGCTTTCATTGGCAAGGCATTCGCGCAGATTTCCCCCAGGTGCCCCGGCCGTCTGCACGTTGGGCGTTTCCGGGCTATCATGCCGTCCGCCGGATTCGACCCGGCCTTCCTCCTACCCGCGAGAGCCGACGCCGTGACCGACGCCGACCGATTCACCCCGCCGCCCCCCTCGATCGCCCCCGCCGACCGTATCCTGGTCCAGGGGCTCGAGTTCGAGACCATCATCGGCATCCTGCCGCAGGAGCGGGATGTCCCGCAGCCGCTGCGCATCGATCTGGTGCTGGAAGTCGAGTCGTTTGCCGAGGCGGTCGCCAGCGAACAGATCGACCGGACCGTCGACTACGCGGCAGTCTCGCGTCGAGTCACCGAGATCGCGCGCCAGGGGCGTTTCCAGCTGGTGGAAACGCTGGCCGAGACGACCTGCGCGACCCTGCTGGCCGAGTTCCCGATCCGGCGGGTCACCCTGCGGGCGATCAAGCCGCATGCCCTGGTGGAAGCGGCCGGCGTCGGGGTGGAGATCACGCGGGAGGCCGGAACGGGGGCGCAGGAGTGACTCCCGACCCGCACAGCGCCGGATTCGAGCTGCCGACCCCGGAGGGCGCCGACCAGGCCAAGAGTCTCCAGCTGATCGAGGCGCTGGTCGGGAAAATGCGCGACGGCCCCCTGTCTTTCGTCGACTACATGGCCACCGTGCTCTACCACCCCGACTGGGGGTATTACGGTAGTGGCCAGGTCGCCTTCGGGGTCGGTGGCGATTTCATCACCGCCCCGGAGCGTTCCCGCCTGTTTACCGACGGGCTGGTCTACGAATGGCGCCAGGCAATCGCGTCGGGGGTGGCGCCGGCTATCCTCGAGATCGGCGCCGGCTCCGGACGGCTGGCGATCGATCTGCTCGATCGGCTGGACGCAGCCGACATGCTTCCCCGCAGCTACACCATCCTCGAAATATCGCCGGCACTGGCCGCGCGTCAAAAGGCGAATATGCGAGAGGCATTGCCCCCGGCGGTGGTCGAGCGGGTGTGCTGGATCGACGACTGGTCGACACTGGCCTGGTCGGGCGGTTTGGTGATCGCCAACGAGGTGCTCGACGCGATGCCGGTCGAGCGCTTTCGCTGGTGGCCGGGCAGCCCCGAGACGGCCGAGCGGCTGGCGGTGGGCTTCGACGGGCAACGGTTCGTCTGGCAGGGATGTCCGGCCCCCGACTCGATGCGGGCTGCCGTCGAGGCGATCGCCGCACGCATCGAGCGGCCGATCGTCGCGCCGCGCGAGGTCGTGCTCGCGGAGTACAACCCCCAGCTCGCGCCATGGTTTGCCCAGATGCGGGCATCGCTCGAGGCCGAGGGCGAGAGCTGGGTCTACCTGTTCGATTACGGTAGCCATACCGCCGATGTCTATCGTGCCGACCGTGACCAGGGCACACTCAAGTGCCATTACCGCCACCTCGCCCACGAGGACCCCTTCGTCTACCCGGGATTGCAGGACATCACCGCCTGGGTCGACTTCCAGGCGGTCGCCGAGGCGGCCGAGGCGGCCGGATTCGAGCTCGACGGCGAGCGCAGCCAGGCGCAATGGCTCTTGGGCACCGACGTGCCGCAGCAGGTCGAACGACAACTGCAGTCACGGGACTCGCTGGTCGACCAGGCCCGGTTGGCGCAGGAGTTCCGCGAGCTGGTGATGCCTACCGACATGGGTGAGCGCTTTCGCGTCATGCGCCTGCGGCTAAACCGGGGCTGACGCTAGGCACGACCCCGCAGACAACTCCGGGGACGGCCCCGTTCGATTCTCGTCCGCCGGAGGGGCCGCCCGGTCTTGCTTGCGCCGTCAGCGCGCCGGGGTTGTTTCCGGGGTCGTGCCGGGCAATTCGCCCGGCAATGTGCCCAGCAATGTACCCGGCAATGTGCCCGGCAATGCGCTCGGGGTCGTCAGTCGAGCCGATGGATTGCGCCGCTCTGGCCGCGTTCGAGCCAGTCGAGCATCGCGGGCATGACTGCGCAGGGCGGTTGTCGGTCCTCGGTCAGTTCGCCCGGAAAGCGGGCGTGGCGCAGGCGGCTGTTCACGGGGCCCGGGTCGAATCCCGCGATCCATGCCTCAGGCGATTCCGCCGCCCATTGCCGAACCAGGCGCTCAAGCCCGGCCTGCGCGATGTCGTGCGCGCTGCCGAAGGCCTCGGTGCCCCGATCGGTGTAGAAAAGCACCCGCGGGCGCTCGGCGCGTGCCAAAAGCGGCCAGCAGGCGCGTGTCAACGCGAACGGCGCGGTCAGGTTGACGTGCAGGCTTTCCTGGAATTTCATCAACTCGGCATGCGCCAGCGGCGCAAGCTCGCCGGCCGTGCCCATGGCATGAATCAGCAGGTCGAGTCGGCCGAAGGCCTGTTCGATGCCGGTGACCAGTTGCTCGTAGTCCTCTGGGGCGGCGCCGGAAAAATCGACCGGCTGGATCAATGGTGGCTGGCCACGCGATTCGGCCGGGAGCTCGGGCAAGACGCGATCGACGATGTCGTCGGCGAGGCGTTCAAGCTGGTCGAGCTTCCGCCCCAGCAGGATCAGGCTGGCGCCCCGCGCCGCGAGGGTCTGCGCCGTCGCCGTGCCCAGTGCGCCGCTGGCGCCATTGACCAGAACGATCTGGCCGGCGAAGGAGGGTGCGGGGCGGGGCGAGTCGGTCATCGGTATTCCTTCGAGATGAAGCCAGAAAGGTGAAGCCAGAGAGCTGGGCTCAGAGAGTCGGTCCCAGACAGTCGGTCCCGGTTACCAGGAAGCGCGCCAGGCAAGCCACCAGTAGCGCAGCGGGCTTAGTTCGACTCGGCCGCTCGTCAGCTCGGCCGGCGCGTCGCGCATCAGGCGAAGATGCTCGCGGTCGATGGCGCGCAGAATGCGGAACAGACGCGGCGGTCGGCCTTCGGCCTGCCAGTCGTTCAGACCCGCGGCTATGAGCTCGAGCTCCTCGCGGAAGAGGGCTTCGCGTCCGTCGGATGCCTGCGTCCGATACAGGTCGGCTTCGTCGAGGCCATGGCGATCGAGCGTTTCCTGCGGCAGATAGACTCGTCCGTTGCGGGCGTGGCGACCGAGCAGGCGCGCCCGGTCCAGCCGCCCGTGCCAGCGGCCCAGCCGGGCCGCGGCCTCGATCTGGAAGTCGCCGCCCCCCAGCAGCCGGGCATAGAGCGCGAACAGGCTGGCGTAGCGCGCATCGAGGTAGGCCTCGAGGTCCGCTTGGGCGGCAAAGCCCTCGTATTCGAGTTCGATGCGGGCGCCACCAAGCCGCTCTTCCAGCCGGGCGATCAGCGGCGAGTCCGGGTCGCGGGCCTCGCCGCCAAGGCCCAATGTCTCCAGACTTGCCAGTAGCGACCGGATCACCGGGTGCTCCGCCTCGCCACGCGTCATGCCCAACAAGGCCTCGCGCCACCAGTCGAGCTTGGCCATGGCGACCTGGGGCTCGCTGACGCCCTCGGGGATCTCGGCCAGCGACACGTCGAGCGCCCGCAGTGCGGTGATGCCGTGCTGTCGTTCGGGAGACAGCTTCAGAGTCGCCAGGCGGAACGGGCTGCCGACCGGGCGTGCGAGCCGTTCGCATTCGGCCCGGGCAAGGCTCGGCTCCTCGCGGGCACGGGAGGTTTCGCTGCTCATGGGCCCGGATCATAGCAGTTCCCGGAGTGGGCGCGGCGCGGCGTGCGGATGCGCTCAAGAAACGCGGCTGGTGGCCGATAAGACGGCAGGGCGGGCGCAAGACGTGTCGTGCGAATCGGGAGGTCTGGGCGCCACGACCTCGTCGGTCGAGGGACTGTCCGTCGAGGGCAGGGGTCTTCGCCAATGTTTCAGGCCGGTGCCGGTGCCGGTGCCGGTGCCGCGGCCCGGCGGACCTCGATTGGTCGGGCCCTGGCGGGCCGACGTCCGCGATCCCATCGAACAAGGACTTTTCGCGATGAAGAAACCCAGCATCCTGCGGCGCCTCAAGTGGTCGTTCATCGGCATGGGCGTCGTCATGGGCGCCATCTTTCCGGTTTTCGCTTCGCTGTTCGTCGAATTCCGCGACGGCATGTTGGGCTGGTTCGTGGCCGGTTGCCTCGGCGCCGGCCTGACGGTCGGCTTCGTCAACTACGGGCTGGCGCACGTGATCCTGCTCCGACGGATGGGGGCGCTGGCGCGGGTGTCGGCGGCCGTGCGCGAGGGCAACCTGACCCAGAAATGCCATATCGCCAGCGACGACTCGCTGGGCGACATTGTCACTAGCGTCAACGCGATGATCGATCAGCTGCACGGCCAGATCGGCGCACTCAATCGCAGTTCCGGTTCGCTATCCGGCGCGGCCGGCAGTCTCGACGAGGCGGTCGCGAGCGTGATGGCCGCCCAGGGACGCGTGCAATCGCAACGCGAGCGGACGCTGAATGAGGCACGCGAGGTCGCCCAGGGCAGCGAGCGGCTGGTGGAGGCGATCGCCGAGGCCGGCCAGCAGGCAACCGAGATGCAATCGCGCGCCGAGCAGACACGCGCCCAGGTGGGCGAGAGCGTCGGATCGATAAGCCGCTCGCAGCAACGGGTTCGCGAGACCGCCGAGATCATTGCCTCGCTGGTGGCCGCCCGCGACCGGATCGGGGGCATGACTGCCACGATCAACGCCGTCGCCGAGCAGACGAACCTGCTGGCGCTCAACGCGGCGATCGAGTCCGCCCGGGCCGGGGAGCACGGTCGCGGGTTCGCCGTGGTTGCCGACGAGGTGCGAAAGCTCGCGGGGCGCAGTGGAGAAGCTGCGCGCGAGATCGGGTTGGTGATGGAGTCGCTGGGCACGGACGTGACCGCCGCGGACGCCAAGATGCAGGAGGCCAGCCACTACTCCGTCGATGCCGAACAGTCGTTGCAGACGGCGTCGAACGGACTGGCCGCAATGCTGGAGTCGGTGAGAGACACCGTCGCGCTCACCGAGGGGGCGGCGGGGCACGGTCATCGCCACCAGTCCTCGATCGAGCGCCTGACCGGCGACCTCAACGGCCTGATCGAGGTCGTGGAGCGCAATGCCGAGGCGATGCAGTCGGCCAGTGGCGCGGTCGAGTCGGTCAATCAGGAAGCCGACCAGTTGGCCGACCAGGTGTCGCGCTTCCGGCTCTGAGATCGCCGTTCCCGTCGGGACAGCGGTCCAGGCCCCTGAATCCGACCTTCGCCCGCTGATGTCGGCAGGCATCGCCATCAGCGTCGGGGTCGCCTCGCATCATCCCGACGCTGATGGCGATCGTTGCCAGCGAGCTGATCGGTCGCGCCGACGAGGCGCTGTACGCGGCCGAGCGCATGGGCCCAACCAGGTGTGCTATCGGGGTTCTCCCGAGGTTGGCTGCTGAGATAACTTGGCAGCCCCGCGTTCTCCCGTATTGTCCTCAGCCCCGCGACGTCAACACGCGCCAGGCGATGCGCGCCCCAGCTACGATTCGGGTCACCGGCGCGCGCGACGGGGAGTCGCGAAACCACAACGACGGGTCGACCTGGCGTTCGCGCAGCACCTGCTCGACCCGGGCGATGGTCAGGCGATAGCGCCAGCCGGCGAGACACGGCCGGCCCAGCGGGGCCGCCCCTTGCAACACGCCGCGGATCTGTCCGGCGAAGTGCTCGTTGAAGCGCCGGAAAGCAAAATCCACCCGCTTTTCCTGCCAGTGCGACTCGGTGACCCGCATTGTGTCGAGCATGTCGGCCGGCAGGCGCATGGCGCGGCCCGCGACGACGTCGGCGTGGGCATCGAGCCAGCCGTCGAGCATCAGCACCGCAGTGATCAGACCGTCCACCCGGGCCTGGTCGGTCTTGTCGAGATGATCAAACCATGCCGGTCGAAAGGCCGGCAGCCGGGCGCGGTAGTGCGCGATCAGGTCGCCGAGGTTGGCCGGTTCGGTCACCGGCACCAGCGGCGCGTTTTGCAGGCGTGCATCCACGGGCCAGGCGAGCAGGGCGGCGACGCGCCGAATCATCTCAGGCGTCCGCCCCGGTCATTCCGGTTGTCCGAGGTGTCCCGATTGCCCCGGCCGGGGCGGTCCTTTCGAGCAGGCCGGCAATGTCGTCTGGCGCGTCGATCACGACGGTGGCACCCCAGTGTTCGATTGGCCGCTCGCCGTCCAGATAACCCCAGCGACCGGCGATGGTCGGCATGTGGGCGGCATTGCCGGCGATGATGTCGCGTTCGTGATCGCCGATATACCAGATATCCGTCGGGGCCAGTCGCAGCTTGCCGGCGGCGAACAACAATGGGTCCGGGTGGGGCTTTGCCCGGCGCAGATCGTCACCACAGACCACCACGGCCGGGGTGATGTCCAGCGCCTCGAGCAGGTGCCGCGTCAGTTCGCCGGGCTTGTTGGTCACCACGCCCCAGGGCAGGGCGCGTTGATCGAGTGACTCGACCAGGGTCTCCAGGCCCGGAAACAGGCAGGTATGTACCGCCAGGTCCTCGGCGTAGAGGGCGAGAAAGCGCTCGCGCGACGCCTCATAGCCCGTGTCGTCCGGCGTGATGCCCAGCCCGATCCCCAGCAGCCCGCGCGCGCCGTTGGAAACGTGCGGGCGGATCGCCTCGAACGGCATGGGCTCGAGGCCCTGCTCGGCGCGCACGCGATTGAGCGCGGCGGCCATGTCGGGGGCGGTGTCGAGCAGGGTGCCGTCGAGGTCGAACAGGATCGCTTGCGGGGCGGGCAGCATCAGGAGTCCTTTTGGAAGGCCATCAGGTAGTTGACGTCGAGATCGAGGTCGTTGAGCGAGAACGCGCGGGTAAGCGGGTTGTAGACGATCCCGGTCGAGGCGATCGGCTTGAGCCCGGCGGCTCGGCCCATCCGGGCAAGTTCGCCGGGGCGGATGAACTGGCGGTGGTCGTGCGTGCCGCGCGGGACCATGTTCAGCAGGTATTCCGCGGCGACGATCCCCAGCAGCCATGACTTGGCGTTGCGGTTGAGCGTCGAGAGGAATACGTGCCCGCCGGGGTGCACCGCCTCGGCCAGGGCCTCGATGATGCGGGCGGGGTCGTCGACGTGCTCGAGCATCTCCATGCAGGTGACCACGTCAAATGCCCCGGCGTGCTCGGGGGCGAAGCGGGTGATGTCGGCGACCCGGTAGTTGATGTCGAGGTGGTCCGGCGCATGGTCGCGGGCGACCTCGACCACGTCCTCGGCGAGATCCAGCGCGGTAACGGCAGCGCCGCTGCGGGCCAGTGCCTCGGCCAGTATCCCGCCACCGCAGCCGACGTCGAGCACGCGGCTGTCGCCGGCGTCGCTGTGGGTCTCGATAAAGGCCATGCGCAACGGGTTGATCGCGTGCAGCGAGGCGAACGGGCCGTCGCTGTCCCACCACTGCTTTGCCAGCCGATTGAAGTGGGCCAGCTCGTCGGGCGAGGCGCTGGAGGCGGCGTCAGCGGTGGCGGCGTTGTCGGGGGTCGAGGTCATCGCGGGGTTCCGGCGATTGCAGGGCGGATGGGAGATCGAGGGGCGGCGGGTACTCACGTTCGCGGCTTGGCCTGTCGGATCGGCTCGCGCCAGGTTTTGGCCCGCTCGATGATCGCCCGGCTGTCGAGCCCACGCAACTGCCCGTGGCGCAGCAGGGCGCGCCCGTCGACCCAGACATCGCTCACCTGGGCGCGCGAGGCGCTGTAGACCAGCGTCGAGACGGCATCGTAGACCGGCTGGGTCTCCGGGGCATCGAGATCGACCGCCACCAAATCCGCCTGCTTGCCTGGCTCGATCGAGCCGATGCGATCATCCAGGCCGAAGGCGCGCGCACTACCCAGGGTGGCCATGTGCAGCGCCTGGTGGGCGCTGACCGCCGCGGCATCATTGGCCACGGGCTTGGCGATCAGCGCGGCGGTGCGCATCTCGTCGAGCATGTCGAGATCGTTGTTGCTGGCCGCCCCGTCCGTGCCCAGACCGACGTTGACGCCCGCCTCGAGCAGTTTGGCCACCGGGCAGAAGCCGGAGGCGAGCTTGAGGTTCGATTGCGGCGAGTGCAGCACGTGGGTGCCGGTGACGGCCAGGCGGGCGATCTCCGCGTCGGTCAGCTGGGTCATGTGCACGGCGACCAGGCGTTCGTTCAAAAGGCCCAGCCGGTCGAGACGGGCCAGTGGCCGCTCGCCGGTGGCGGCGAGGGCCGACTCAACCTCGTGGGCCGTCTCGTGGACGTGCATGTGCACGGGTAGGTCGAGCTGGTCGCTCATGGTGCGCACCCGCTCGAGCGCCGCGTCGCCGACCGTGTAGGGGGCGTGCGGGGCAAGCGTGAACTCGATGCGTGAATGATGGCGCCAGTCGTTGACCAGCTCGACGCCCTTGGCCAGTGCCTCCTCGGCGTTCGCCGACCAGGGGTTGGGGTTGTCGATCACCACGATGCCGAAGACCCCGCGCAGCCCGGCGGCCTGCACCGCCTCGATCGCCGCCTCGGGGAAGAAGTACATGTCCGAGAGCGTGGTGGTGCCGCTGCGGATCATCTCGACGGCGGCCAGCATCGTGCCGTCATGGACGAAATCGTGGCCCAGCATCTGTCCCTCGACCGGCCAGATGTGTTCCTCGAGCCAGGTCATCAGCGGCAGGTCGTCGGCCAGCCCGCGCATCAGGCTCATCGCCGCGTGGGTGTGGCCGTTGACCAGCCCCGGGATCAGGGCGTGGCTGGGCAGGTCGACCCATTCGATGGGTTCCTCGGTTGCCTGCTGGCGTTCACGGGCCTGCTCGCGGGGCAGGATGGCCTCGATGCGGCCGTCGCGCACCCAGACTGCGTGGTCTTCCAGCACCTCGTCGCGCGGGGCGACGGGGATCAGCCAGCGGGGGGCGAGGATCTGGTTGCGGTGTTCGTTTGCCATGACGGAGAGTAGCTCGTCAATGAGGGTGAATAGGACGGGTTTCGATGGCATCAAAGCCTACGGAAACCCGGCGCGAAGCGATAGTGTCTGAAGCGGGCCCGGCAAGGGCCCGGCAAGGCCCCGGAGGCAAGCCGCGATGTGCCGGGGACGGCCGTTGTCATCCGCCCAAACGGCAGCGCCGCAGTTGGGGGCCTTGCCGGTCCGACCGTGAGCACGCAGGTTTGCCCACACTCCGCAAAGACGCTTCTTGATGGGTCCGAGTGATTGTCGTGGGTCCATCTTCGGGCTGGCGCCGGAACAGCGAACTGCCCCCGGGCCAACGGCGGCATTGATCGGCACCGCGATTCCCTGGCATGCCGTGTTGGGACGGTCTTTGCCGAAAACCTTTCAATTCGTGATACGCTTCCTGGCTTGCCCCTCCGAGCTCGCGCTACACGATCCGTGTTCGCTACGTCATCGTTCGTCGAAGGGCACAAAATGCAATGGATTCAATGCGCTCGTCGTCCCGGGGAGCGCTTTTTTGGTTTTGTGTCGCCTGGAAATCCCGGGCGAAATCGGTTTTCGAGGAATGCCGTGAGCGACTTTCTGCTGCCCACCTACAATCGACAGCCCGTCCGTTTCGTTCGTGGCGAAGGTCCGTATCTCTGGGACGAGCGGGGCGTGCAGTACCTCGACGCGGTCAGCGGGATTGCGGTGACCGGCCTGGGCCACGCCCACCCGGACATCGCCGCGGCCCTGTGCGACCAGGCCAAGACCCTGATCCACACCTCCAACCTTTACGGCATCCCGTGGCAGGAGCGTCTGGGCGAGCGGCTCGCCGCGATTTCCGGCATGGACAAGGTGTTCTTCGCCAACTCCGGTGCGGAGGCCAACGAGGCAGCGATCAAGCTCGCCCGCCTGCACGGCCGCCGTTGCGAGATCGACAACCCGAAGATCGCGGTGATGGAGCACAGCTTCCATGGCCGCACGCTCGCCGCGCTGGCCGCGACCGGTAACGCCGCCATCCAGAAGGGCTTCGAGCCATTGCTCGACGGCTTCGAGCGCCTGCCCTACGGCGACATCGAGGCGCTCGAGCGCCTCGCCTCGGACAAGTCCATCGTCGCCGTGCTGCTCGAGCCGGTGCAGGGCGAGGGCGGCGTCCGCCCGGCGCCGACGGGCTATCTGGCCGCGGTGCGCGCGCTGTGCGACGACCACGACTGGCTGATGATGGTCGACGAGGTACAGACCGGCATCGCGCGTACCGGGCGCTGGTTCGGCTTCCAGCACGAGGCCGGGGTGCTGCCCGACGTGATGAGCCTGGCCAAGGGGCTGGGCAACGGCGTGCCGATCGCGGCCTGCCTGACCGCGGGTCGGGCGACTGACCTGTTCGCTCCGGGCAGCCACGGCTCGACCTTCGGCGGCAATCCGCTGGTCTGCCGCGCGGCGGCGACCGTGCTCGAGGTGATCGAGCGCGACGGGCTGGTCACGCGGGCCGAGAAACTGGGCCGGTCGATTGCCGCTCGCATCCGCGACGGTCTGGCCGACTTGGCCGGCTGTCGCGAGGTGCGCGGTCGTGGGCTGATGATCGGCGTCGAGCTGGATCGTCCGGCCGGCGAGCTGGTCGGTCGGGCGCTGGAGCAGGGCCTGTTGATCAATGTTACCGCCGGTTCGGTGGTGCGCCTGCTGCCGCCGCTGATCCTGAGCGAATCGCAGGCCGACCTGATCGCCGATCGGGTGATCGGCGTCATCCGCGACTGGTACGCGGCCAACTGAGTTTCCAGGGTGCGTGCCGGCGATTGCCTGTGCGCCGCCCTCAACCGACAGAACCGATATCGTTATGTCCACACGTCACTTCCTGAGCCTGTTCGATCTCACCGCGGACGAGTACCACGCCCTGTTCGAGCGCGCGGGGCAGCTGCAGGCCGCCCGACAGCGCGGCGAGCGCCCCAACACGCTTGAACGTCGCGTGCTGGGCATGATCTTCGAGAAGGCCTCGACCCGTACGCGACTGTCGTTCGAGTCGGGCATGGCGCAGCTGGGCGGCTCGGCGATCTTCCTCTCGCCGCGTGACACGCAGCTCGGCCGCGGCGAGCCGGTCGAGGACTCGGCGCGCGTGATGTCGCGGATGGTCGATGCCATCATGATCCGCGCCAACGACCACGCCATGGTCGAGACCTTCGCCGCGAACAGCCGCGTGCCGGTGATCAACGCGCTGACCGACCGCAGTCACCCCTGCCAGCTGTTGGCCGACATCTACACCTACCAGCGCCATCGCGGCTCGATCACCGGCAAGCGCGTCGCCTGGGTGGGCGACGGCTTCAACATGTGCCATTCCTACATCAACGCCGCGCGCACCTTCGACTTCGACCTGGTGGTCGCTGCGCCCAGGGGCTATGACCCGGACCCCGACGTGGTCGCGGCCGCCGCCGACCGAGTCGAACTGGTCGACACTGCCGCCGCGGCGGTCGAGGGTGCCGATCTCGTCGTCACCGACGTCTGGGCCTCGATGGGCCAGGAAGAGGAGCGTCAGCGGCGTCTGCGTGACTTCCATGACTACCAGATCAACGCCGAGCTGATGGCTCGCGCCAAGGCGGACGCGCTGTTCATGCACTGCCTGCCGGCCCACCGGGGCGAGGAAGTTTCGGCTGACGTGATCGATGGCGCGCAGAGCGTGGTCTGGGACGAAGCCGAAGCGCGCATGTACACCCAGCAGGCGTTGGTCGAGTTCCTGATGCTGGGAGAGTTTCCCTAAGAAACCTCTGCACGAATGCCATGCCACTGAAGGCTTGGCGAGTCGTTCGTGATCAAGGCGCTTGAACGCCGGCGTGCCGGTGGCCGCGTCAAGACTTCGCAACGCGGAGCACGGGGCGACTCGTCAATCCCTGCCGGGCGCGCCTTGAGTCGTGCACCTGCTACGTTGTCGTACGAGGATGCGGGAAAGACCCTTCCGCGTCGGACGAGCGCCTTGCATCTGCTCGGCTCAGGGCACGCTTCAGCGGTATGGCATTCGTGTAGAGTTTCTCTAAGTCACCGCGAGTCCGGACCGTCCGCGCTGATTGGTTGCCATTGACGAGGGATTGCCATGAGTCTGCCTGCGGACCTGATGCCGGCGGTGCTGGACGCTCTGCCCGATCCACTGTTCATCCTCTCGGAATCGGGCCGCTATCTGGCGGTCCATGGCGGGAACGACCCGGGCTATTACCACGATGGCAGGATCCTCGTCGGACAAAGCGTCGAGGAACTCCTGCCCGCCGACAAGGCCGCCGAGGTGCTCGATCAGATCCGGCAATCTCTCCGCGAAAACCGCCTGTTCAAGGTTGAATATCCACTCGCGGCCGCCGAGGTGAAGGGGCTGGAGTCGGCCGACGGTCCGGCCGACATGCTCTGGTTCGAGGGACACATTCAGCCATTGGCAGAGCGCATCGACGGCGAGCGGGCCGTGGTCTGGGTGGCGCGCAACATCACGGCTCGTCGGGAACTCGAGGAAAGGCTCCGGCGGATGAGCGTGATCGATCCGCTGACCGGCGTGTTCAATCGCCGCAAGCTGCTCGAGGTGCTGGCCGAGCGATTTGCCGCACACCGGTGCGATGACGAGATCTGCGCCGTGGTGATGATCGACATCGACGACTTCAAGCAGGTCAACGATCGCTACGGGCATTCGGTGGGTGACGAGGTGCTGATCGCGATCGCCGAGATCGGCCGGGGCATATTGCGCGAAAACGATCTGCTATCCCGCTTTGGCGGCGAGGAGTTCGTGCTGGTCCTGCCGCAGACGGATCTAGATGACGCCCGCCAGGTCGCCGACCGTTTGCGTCGCTCGGTGATCGAGGGGCTGGCCAGCCATTTCCCGGATATTCCACCGGTGACCATCAGCCAGGGCGTGGCCACCATGCGCGGAGGGGATGTCAGTCACGAAGGCGCCCTGTGTCGAGCCGACCACGCCCTCTACGAGGCCAAGCGCAAGGGCCGTAACCTCGTTGTCTGAGGGTCGGGGAGGGGCGCGAGGGCCTCTCTCCGAGGCCACTCTGCGTTATCCTCCGCGTCAAGACCTGCATGGAGCGCCCACCGTGAACGATCCCTCGATGCCAACCCCGCCCGGCACCCTTCATCCGACGGGCGCCGCCCGCATGCTGGTGCAGGGTCTGCGGGACGCCGTGCCCTACATCCGCGAGCACGAGGATCACGTCTTTGTGCTCGCCTTCGGCGGCGAGGCGCTCGACGAGCCGGCCAGCTTCGAGCGGCTGATCCGCGACATCGTGCTGATCGCCGATCTCGGCGTGCGCCTGGTGCTGGTGCCGGGCGCCCGGCCGCAGATCAACCGCCGCTTTCAAGCGGCGGGTGTCGAGGAGCGCTTTCACGGCGGTCTGCGCGTGACCGAACCGGCGATGATCGATCCGCTGACCGAGGCGGTCGGTGCGGTGCAGTTCGACGTGATCTCCTGGCTCTCCGCGCGCCTGAGCCTGGCCTCGGGCTCGGGGCTGGCCCAACGCGTGCTGACCGGCAATTTCGTCACCGCGCGGCCCATGGGCGTGATCGACGGCGTCGATCTTGGCCATACCGGCGCGGTACGCCGGGTGGACGTCGAGGGCGTGCGCGACGCGCTCGGCGACGGCTCGATCGTGGTCCAGTCGAACATCGGCTATTCGCCGACCGGCGAGCTGTTCAACCTGCGTGCCGAGGACGTCGCCGAGAGCATGGCCGTCGCCCTGGGGGCCGACAAGCTGATCTTTCTCACCGACCCGCTCGAGGACCTGCCCACCGCGATGAGCCTCGCCGAGGTCGAGGGGCTGCTGGAGCGGCAGGGCGACAAGCTCTCGATCGAGTTCCAGTCGCACCTGCACAGCGCCGTGCGCGCCTGCTCCAAGGGCGTGGATCGCATCCACCTGGTCGACCGCGAGGTCGACGGGGCGCTCCTGGTCGAGCTCTACACCCGCGACGGCTGCGGCACGCTGATCACCAGCGAGCCCTACGAGCGCATCCGTCCGGCGACGCTCGATGACATCGGCGGGATTCTCGCCCTGATCGAGCCGATGGAGCAGGCCGGCGTGCTGGTGCGCCGCTCGCGCGAGCAGCTGGAGCTCGAGACCGATCGTTTCATCGTGATCGACCGCGATGGCGACATCATTGCCTGCGCAGCGCTCTACCCCTTCCCCGAGGACGGCACCGCCGAATTGGCCGCGCTGGTGGTGCATCCTGCCTACCAGGGCGGTGGCCGGGCGGCGCGGTTGCTGGCCTTCATGGAAAGCCGCGCCCGCTCGCTGGCGCTCAAGTCCGTCTTCCTGCTCTCGACACAGACCATGGCCTTTTTCCGCGAGAAGGGCTTTGGCGACGAAAGCCTCGAGAACCTGCCGTCGCAGCGCCGGGCGCTCTACAACCTCAAGCGCAACTCGCGCATCTTCCGTAAATGGCTATGAGCCCGGCCATTGCATGACCTGCCTGCGCCCTCGTTCGGGAAACTCTGCACGGTTTGATGGCGCCTCTGGTTCGCGGGTTTGTCCGCTTTTCTGGCGCCGGACCGAAGGCGGGCCCAAGGCAATAACTCGGGCGCGTCAAGGGACGGCAACGACGAGTGCGGCCAGACCCGCAAGCACCATTCAGGCGAGCCTCCAAGGGCCGGTCAGCGGCTTAGCGGAGTTCGTCCGTGAACCCAGCCCTTCGGGCCGGCTCGTGCCGGCCGGAGCGGCATCGTGCGGATTCGGTTCAGCCCTGGTAAAGGGCGACGGCCCTTCACGGCGGATCGGGCCTTGCACCTGGGCCCTTGGAGCTCCCGCAGAGACGGCATCGAACCGTGCAGAGTCGCCCTGGTCCCTTGTCCGCCGATGGCGTTTTTCAGGGTCGGCTCTAATCCCCGATACACCGCTCCTGCCAAAAACCCCGTCTGCGACCAGTATCTCGCGCGATCATCGCGCACAAGTCATGCAATGGCCGGGCTAGGTATGGCATCGGTGACGGTGGTTGCAACAGGCGACCCCGGTGACGCCGGTGATCCCGGTGATCCAGGCGACCCAGGCGGGCTGGCCGCCTTTGCCACCGAGCAGGCGCTGACTCGCGTGGATGACCGCGCGCAGGTGCCAGCCGAGCATTTCGCGCTGGCGATCGAGGCTGGATGCGTCGCCTTGTTCCCGCCTGCCGCGCGGCCCGATCTCGGTTCTCTGCCACTGATAATCGATTTTACCGAGCGGGCCTATGCCCGGCCGCTGGCACGCAAGGATACGCTGGCCCGCGCGACCGGCTGGAAGGGTGGCTATCGCCCGCCGGTGGTCGATCTCACCGCCGGGCTGGGGCGGGATGCCTGGGCGCTGGCCGGTGGGGGGTGCCGGGTGACGGCAGTCGAGCGCCACCCGGTGGTGCACCGCCTGCTGGCGGATGCGCTGGCGCGCGCTGCGGCGCGTCCGGCGCTGGCCAGCGTTGCCGAGCGGATTACCCTGCTCGGTGGCGACGTGCTTTCCGATCGCCCGCCGGCGCTGCCGGTCTCGGCGGAGACCGTCTGGTACCTCGACCCGATGTTTCCCCTTCGCAAGAAATCTTCGCTGGTGAAAAAGCCGATGCGGCTTTTCCATCACCTCGTCGGCGACGACACGGACGCGACGGAGCTGTTCGCCTGGGCACGCCGACAGGCAGGCGCCCGTTGGGTAGTCAAGCGTCCGCCAGACGCTCCGACCATCGACGAGGCGAGACCGGGGGTCGAGTATCGGTCGGGTCGATTGCGCTTCGACGCCTACCTGCCGCGCTGACGTTCCGCTCAGGCCTCGGTGCCGGTGGGATCGCCAATGTTCAGCGTCAGCTGGTCCTGGGGAATGCGATCAGCGCCCCAGCTGCGATGGACCATGTCGATTACCCGGTCGAGAGAGTCCTGCGGCACCTCGGCCAGCGCCCCGTATTCCAGCGGGTCGTAGTGGAAGATGTACAGGCGCGAGGCGAACTGCTCGAAGGGTAACGAGGATTCCCCGAAGCGTTCCCCCGAGCCGGCCGTGCTGACTTCCACGCCGTCTCCCCATTTCTGGCCGCTGTCGTTGTTCGGGTTGTAGAAGTACACCCGCATGACTTCCTGCGGGTCGAGCGCCACGCGCAGCAGGGTGATCGCGTGCCAACCGATGAAACGCGCCGCGCTGTCGGTCGAGGCGATCCCGATCGGCTGCGGGTGGATCAGCGGCTGGTTGCCGTTGTAGTAAGGGTGGTAGCTCGCATAGAAATGGCGCAGAAAGTCTTCGAGCGCCTCGAGCTTGCCTGTGGCGACGTCGACGTTGATGCGAAAGCCGCGCCCGGACCACCAGCCGTGGAACTCCGGATTGATCCAGCGGTGCGGGTCGCCCTCGCGACCGATGCAGCGCCGCCCCATCTCGGCGTAGATGCGGTCGAGATGCGGCACCACCAGCAGTGAGACGGCGTCCAGATCCATCGGCAGGCTCTGGGCCACGCCGCCGATCGAGGCCATCGAGGAGATCGGCTGGCCCTCGAAGTGCATGATGATCTCGTCGTCGCGTGCCGCCCAGGCGACCATCTGCATCAGGTAGTCCGGGTCGTTGTAGGCCCACATCGACAGGGCGCGGGCCGACTGGCAGGTGGGGTTGTTGCCTTGGCCGATGCCCAGCGGCAGTCCCAGCATGCAGAGCACCCCTTCGAGCAGGCGGGTGCGCGGCGGCACGGCCTCGCCGAAGGCAATGGCGAGACGCTCGCGTGACCAGGCCGACAGCGGCAGACTCAGCTGGCGCCAGAGGGCCGGGGCTACGGGGGATTGGTAAAGGATGCCGCGTTCGAGCATCAGGGCCAGGCCGTAGACCGCCTGCGGCGTATGCGGAGTCACGGCCTGGTCGATCAGGGCTCGGGTCAGTTCGCTGTAGCAGAGGAGGCAGTCCCGACCGGTCGACGACAGCCCCATCGTCTCGGAGAGGAGGTGGTCGCCCAGGGTCATCACATGACGCATCAGCGCGGCGTGATACGGCGATACCAGCCCGGTGTCGTGCATCGCTCGAGCGAAGCCGGTCGCTTCGTTCTGCAGCGCACCGCCGTCCATGCTCTCCAGTCGTTCCTGATAGATCGCGACCCCCGGGTCTTCCCGGCAGGCCTGGGTCGGGCCGAACAGGCTGCTGACCAGCCGGTCGGCGCCTTGGCCGCTGGTGCCCAGGTCGATGGCTGGATTCGACTGGCAAATCGCCATCTGGGTGATCATCTGCTTGACCGGCTCGGTCTGGATCGGGCGCTGTTGCAGGATGCGCCAGATCTCGTCGATCAACTCGTCGATGACGTGCTCGTAGCCGATGCGGTCGGCCAGATGGGTCAACAGGCCGCGTGCCAGGTCGGCGAGCCGTCCCTGGCTCTCGCGTTCTGCCTCGGTGGGCGCCATGAAGAGTCGCTGGAGGTTGATCGCCAGCAACTGGGTAAGGTGGTGGTGCGCGTTTTCCGCCGAGAGGCTGCGATGGCTGTAGTCGCCCCGCGCGACTGCCAGCATCCGCAGGTCGCTGAGCGCCTCGATTACCACGGTGTCGGCGTCCGGGCTACCCAGCGAGTGAACCGAAAGCGACGGCACCAGCGTCTCGGGCGCGTTCCAGTCCGAGCCGAGGAAGGTGCCCGCCGCCTCGATGGCTTGTGCCCGGGTCTCAATGGCGGCCGGCCCGCCGGGCTGGAGCAGTATCCGCTTGGCGCCGTCGAGTACCCGACGTAGCCGGGCAGGCTTCGAGAATTCGGGGGCGGCGTCGAGGGCGCTGAGCGCCTCGTCGAACCGCTGGAGAAGGCCGGGCAGGAGATCCCCGCCCGATTGGTCGCCGACGTCGCTGGTCACTTGGGCTCCTTGTGCCCGGGAGTTGCGGTCGGATTATACATAGAAGTCCAGGTCCTCTTGATGCTTGAGCAGATCGCGCATCGTGTGTGGATCGTCGCCGAAGAAGTAGATCAGGCCCCAGTGCGTGCCGAAGGCGGTGCGCTTGGTGACGGTCTCCTCGACCGGCGGGGTAAGCTCGTGCGATTCGAAGTAGGGATGGTTCTCGGTTTCTTCCGGCATTTCCAGCTTGCTGACCACGCGCCGACGCGGGTAGACGCCGAAGCAGCCGGCCACGCCCTTGGCGTCCACGACCTCCTTGGGGAAGAACGCGGTGATCTCCTCTTCGGTGGTCTTCGGGTCGAACGACAGGATCAGGCCCTGGTAGGCGTTGAAGCCATAGGCCCGCTCTAGTAGCTCGAAGACCTTGAAGCCCGGCGGGCGGTAGGCCACCTCGCCGAAGTACATCTCGCCGTCGTTGGTGACGAAGTACTCCGGGTGGATGAAGCCGAAATCGATGTCGAAGGTCTTGATCAGCTTCTCGATCTGCTCGGTGATCTGGGCACGGTACTTCTCAAGCTCCGGCGTGGCCGGGACGAACACCGAGTAGCCCAGCGTGACGTACTCGGAGATGTTGAGAAAGCGGATCTTGCCGTTGTGGACCCAGGCCTCGACCGCGAACTCCCAGCCGTCGAGGTGGGATTCCATCAAGACCGGGAATTCCTCGTCCGGGATGGTATCGACCTCGTCGGGCGTGCGGATCACGCGGTGGCCCAGGCAGCCGGCCTTGTCGAAGGCCTTGAGGTGGATCGGGTCGTTGGGATCGCCGTCGAGCTTGAGCAGGGTCTGGTTGACCCGCTTGAGAAAGCGCACCACGTCCTCCTTGTCGTGGGCCTCTTCGAAGATGCCCACGCGAATGCCCCCGAGCTGCGCGCGACGCTTCATCAGTGCCTTGTCGCGCAGCAGCATGGCCTGACCGAACAGCTTGGGCTTGTCCAGGAGCACGGAGTTGATCGCCCCGGCCCATTCGACCGTCTCCTCGTAGAGCGGGATCGCCACGTCCACGCCCTTTTCTTTCAGGGTGTGGGCGATCTCCATCGAGCGGTCATTCAGGCGCTCGAAGTTCCAGGGGATGTAGGGGATGTCGTGTTGCTCGCAGTATTCCTCGGCCCAGTCGGGGGCCACCACGACGTAGCGGCGGTCGAAGGTCTCGGCGGCTTCCACCGCGTTCAGGGACCAGCCGAGTAGGGCGACATAGCCTTTGTCCGGGTTCTTTTCCATGGGAAACCTTTGGTTGTATTCGAAGGGTGGTCGGGCCGAAGAGCACAAAGGCTCCCGACGCGAAACAGTGACCCAAGCCTAGTCGATCAGAGACCCTCTGCACGAATCGATCGTGTCAAAGGCGTGGCCGCCAGCGCTCCGGGGGCAAGGGAGCAGCCCCTGGATGGCGACCTCGGTTCAACCACGTGGAAACGCCGCAAATGGGGCCTTGGCGGCCCGCTTTGTGGGGGCTGCCGGGGCTGCTCGCTCTTGTCATTTCCGGCCCGCGACGGGTCGGACGAGCGTGCCAGTGAATGCGCGGCCCATGCTGCAGAGCGATTCCATGCCTGATTCCCTTGCCGGTTATCGGGAGATCCCGCGGATCAGACGTCGTTCGAGTCGATCTGGCGGCTGCCCATACGGGCTTGAGGGGCGGCGCGACATCGCTCGACGCGGTCGGGGCACCAGTCGATTGCCTGTCGAAGCGTTAGCACGCCCTTGGGCGCGGCTTCGGCCCACCCCGCCGGTGTACCATGCGTTGACCCGCTTGACGGGTGTGGGCCGCGTCCTCGCGGGGGTCGTCACGGGTCGGCAACAGGGACTGAGGATGAGCGACGAGGCAAGAAAACCACCGACGATCGGCCTGGCGCTGGGCAGTGGCGCGGCGCGCGGCTGGGCGCATTTCGGTGTGATACGCGCCCTGGAAGAGGGTGGTCTGCGCCCCTCGGTGGTCGTGGGCTGTTCGATCGGGGCCATGGTGGGGGCGGGCTACGCCAGCGGTTCGCTCGATGCCCTGGAGCAGTGGGCGCGCGGTATTCGCTCGCTTGATGTCATGCGACTGCTGGATATTCGTTTTGGCGGCGGATTGATCGAGGGCGATAGCCTGATGCGTTCGCTGGCAGAACAGATACGGCCCATACAGATCGAGGCACTGGGAGTGCCGTTCGCGGCCGCGGCGACCGATCTCGAGTCCGGCCGGGAGGTCTGGCTCCGCGAGGGCAGCCTGCTGGAGGCGGTGCGCGCCTCGATCGCGGTGCCCGGCTTGATGTCGCCAGTGCGCAATGCAGGTCGGTGGCTGGTCGACGGCGGCCTGACCGACCCGGTGCCGGTGTCGTTGTGCCGCGCGCTCGGCGCGGACGTGGTGATCGCGGTCAATCTCAACAGTGACCTCGTCGGGCGCCACATTCGCGACGTGCGTGGCGCGGCGCGGCACGACCCGGATAACCAGAGCGGGCTTCGCAAATGGTTCGACGGCGTCGACGAGCGGCTCCTCGATGGACGGGTCGGCCGCTGGCTGGACGAGCGGGATACAAGCGAGACCCCGCCTGGCATGCTCGACGTGATGGCCGGCTCGATCAATATCATGCAGGATCGCATCACCAGAAGCCGCATGGCCGGTGATCCGCCCGAACTGTTGATTTCCCCCAAGCTCTCGCACATCGGCCTGCTCGAATTCGAACGGGCCGATGAGGCGATCGAGAGGGGGTACGAGGCTGCGCGTAGGGCGCTGGCAGATAGTGATCTTGTCGGCGACCAGCCCGAAGCTTGAAGCCGGAAGCCGGAAGAAACTTCCGTTCCTCAGCGTTGAAGAAATCGCCACCGTGGGAGCGCGCCATGCGCGCGAAGGCGTCGTTCCGCCGCCGTGCAGGGTTCGATCGAGTGGCCATCGGACACTGGGACTCGCGCCTGTCGGCGCGATTCGCGGGCAAGGCCCGCTCCCACAGATGCACGGATTTGTCGCCGAGGCGGGTCTGGGTCATTGAGCCAAAGGCGCGAGGGGGCGTTACCTCTTCCAGGTCCCAGCTGTCAGCTTCAAGCTCCCTTTACCAGACCATATCGTCCGGCACCGTGAACTCGGTGTAGGCCGTGTCGCGAATCTCGCCGCCGTCGGGCAGGGCGACGAGAAAGTCCGGGTCGCGTTGGGCGATCTTTTCGGCGGTCTGCGCGGAGACGAGGTAATAGCGCTTGTCCCATATCGCCAGGCGCAGCCGCCGGCTGGCGAGCCCGCGGCGCAGGCGCGGATCGACCGGCAGGCTTCGTACCCTGCCATCGGCGGCAAAGTGGAATGGCTCGCCCTGTCGGGGAAGCGTCTCGGCATGGTCGAGGATCAGCTGGCGAATCTCGGCGCGCCGGGCACGACGCTGCTCGTCGTCACGTTGTCGCTTGCCGGCCTCCCGGGCCTGCTGGCGCTCGCGCTCGATCTTCTCGGCGGCCGCTTTCTTCGCCGCCTCGATCTCGGCGGGCGGCTTGGTGTTCGCCTCCTTGTCATGCCGACTGACGCGTCCCCAGGCGGACGCCTTCTGCTTGGGCGGCTTGCCGCCCTTGCCGCCTTTCTTGCCGAGGCCGGCCTTGAGTAATTGTTCCTGAAGCGATGCCTTGCTCATGAACCTGCCGTTACGTCGTGGTCTGGGCCCGGGAGTTTATCAGGTCGTTCAGGCTGGGCGTCCGTGGTTCGTCCTTGGGGCGTTTCTTGGTCCCGCCAGGGATAGTCGCCCGGGATAGTCGCCCGTGTCTCGACCCGACGAAGGGTCGACGGCAGCGATTCGGCGCATGCCGCCCGTCCGTCCGCACGATAAATAGTCGGATGAACACGCCGCAAAGGTGGTATGCTGCGCGCCTCGGTTAGACCAGTCCTGCCGATTCATGCCCTGACGGTGTGTCGCCGACATGCCCTCAACCCCCGCGTTTTCCTTGCCGACTGGCGTGCGCCCCCTCTCGGGGTCGTGTGACGGGAAACGCCATGCCATTCGAGACGCCATTTTCGCCATGGCCTCCATGCGCCGAGCGTTCTCGTCCTTCAAGGAAAATGATTCATGCTGTTTTCAGAACTGGGCCTTCGCCCGGAACTCCAACGCGCCATCGAAGAGCGCGGCTATACCCAGCCCACCCCGATCCAGGCCCAGGCCATTCCTGCCGTATTGTCCGGCGGCGACCTGCTCGCGGCCGCTCAGACCGGTACCGGCAAGACCGCCGGCTTTACCCTGCCGCTGCTCGAGCGCCTGATGGAGACGCACCCGGAAGGTGGCCACAAGGGTGGCAAGCGTCCGATCCGCGCCCTGATCCTCACCCCGACCCGTGAACTGGCCGCCCAGGTCGAGCAGAGCGTGCTCGACTACGGCCACCATCTGCCATTGAAATCGATGGTCATGTTCGGCGGCGTGGGCATCAACCCGCAGATCGACAAGCTGAAAAAGGGCGTCGACATCCTCGTCGCCACGCCGGGTCGTCTGCTCGATCACCAAAGCCAGCGCACCGTCGATCTCTCCCAGGTCGAGATCCTGGTGCTGGACGAAGCCGACCGCATGCTCGACATGGGCTTCATCCACGACATCAAGAAGATTCTCAAGATCGTCCCGGAGCAGCGCCAGAACCTGCTGTTCTCCGCGACCTTCTCCGACGAGATCCGCGCGCTGGCGGGCAAGCTGCTCGACAATCCGGCCGAAATCTCGGTCACGCCGCGCAATACCACCGTCGAGGCGGTCAGCCAGTCGGTCTACGAGGTCGATCGCGACAAGAAGCGCGAGCTGCTCGCCGAGCTGCTGATCGACCAGGACTGGCAGCAGGTGCTGGTGTTCACCCGCACCAAGCACGGCGCCAACCGCCTGGCCGAGTACCTCTCCAAGCGCGACATCCCGGCCATGGCCATCCACGGCAACAAGAGCCAGACGGCCCGCACCAAGGCGCTCGAATCGTTCAAGAACGGCAGCATCCGCGTGCTGGCGGCCACCGACATCGCCGCGCGCGGCATCGACATCGCGCAGCTGCCCTACGTGGTCAACTTCGAGCTGCCGAACGTCGCCGAGGACTACGTCCACCGCATCGGTCGTACCGGTCGGGCGGGCGAGTCCGGCGAGGCGGTCTCGCTGGTCTGCGTCGACGAGCACAAGCTCTTGGCCGACATCGAGCGCCTGACCAAGCAGAAGCTCACCCGTCACGTCATGCCCGGCTTCGAGCCCGACCCGAACGCCAAGCCCGAGCCGATCCCGAACGGCCGCAATAACGCCGGTGGCGGTCGCCGTGGCGGCGGTGGTCGTCCGGGTGGCGGCGCTCCGCGCGGCGGTCGCGGTGGAGCCGGCGGCGGCCAGGGCCGTGGTGGCCCGGGTGGCGGTCGCGGCAATGCAGGGCGTCGCGGCGGTGGTGGTCGTAGCGGCAACCGCTGATCCGCCCCATCGATTCTCGGCCGAGACCGAGGATCACGGAATGAAGCGCCCGGCTGTCCAGCCGGGCGTTGCTCGTTCTGAAGCGGGTTCGCCATTCGGACAAAACGGTCCGTTGCGGCCGAATCACTGATGTGAATACATTGAGCACACGCTTTACTCAGTTCATGCCATGAAGACGATGACATGGAATCCGTCGAGGAGTCGGTTGCTCCGGGAAGAGCGAAACGTTTCGTTCGAAGAGGTGGTCTATCACATTGCTGCCGGCGGGATTCTGGATACATTCGATCACCCGAACCAGGCCCGCTATCCGGCGCAAAGGATTCACGTGGTCGATATCGAGGGCTACGCTTACCTTGTTCCCTTCGTCGAGACGGAAGACGAGGTCTTCCTGAAGACCGTGATCCCGAGCCGGAAGGCGACGAAGACGTATTTGTGAGGTCTGATATGAACCGATTGGACGATGAAGAACGCGAGGTTCTCGAGGCCTTCGAAGCAGGCACCCTAAAGCGTGACGAGCAGGCGGACGAGATCAAGCAGCGTCACCAAGCCTACGCCGAGGCGACTTTCCGGAAAGACGCTCGGATCAACATCCGATTGTCATCGAGGGACCTGAGGGGGCTGCAAAAGAAGGCGTTGGCCGAGGGCATTCCCTACCAGACGCTGGTCTCCAGTATTTTGCACAAGTACGTGGAGGGGCGCCTGCACGAGGACGGTTAAGGAAGGTCTGCACGAATGCCATACCGCTCTGCGTGCCTTGAGCATCCGGGAGGGGACACATAGCAAAACGCCCAGCCGATTGGCTGGGCGTTTCTCGTTTCGGCGGGCGTGTTCTCGTTACGAGAAGAACGCGCTGACGGCCGAGTCGAGGGTGTCGCGCATGTCCGGGTCGTCGGTGATCGGACGGACCAGGGTCATGGAGCA
>JAFGUH010000106.1 GCA_016938615.1 Halothiobacillaceae bacterium
AAGTCCTACCCGTCCGACCTGACCATCGTGGGCATCATCGACCAATGGTCCGCTGAGTGACATGGAGATCATGCAGGTACGTTCCGATCTCGTGGCCACGCGCCGCGTACCGGGGCTGAAACACACATCCTTGAGGGTGCTCGTCGATCAGTCGGGCTCCCTCAATGTTGGCGCCGACCCGGTGGGCGTGCCAGAGGGGAAATGGGTCGTCACCGTCAGCGGCACCGCCGCCAGGATGGCGCTCCCGGATCCCGAGATCCAGACCGATCTGACGATCATCGGGATCATCGATAACTGGGATCCAAACCGAAACTAGGGTTTTTGTTTTAAACAAGTCGTTCGAGAGGAGAGACGAGATGGCTGATGTATCCGGTATCGCACTGGGAATGATTGAAACGCGCGGCCTGGTGCCGGCAATCGAGGCGGCTGACGCCATGACCAAGGCCGCCGAGGTTCGCCTCGTGGGTCGTCAGTTCGTCGGTGGCGGCTACGTGACCGTACTGGTCCGTGGCGAGACCGGCGCGGTCAACGCCGCCGTTCGTGCTGGCGCCGACGCCTGTGAGCGTGTTGGTGACGGCCTGGTCGCTGCGCACATCATCGCGCGTGTCCATTCCGAAGTAGAAAACATCCTGCCGAAAGCCCCGGAAGCCTAAGGCGGATTCACGTAGCGTCGGCGGCCTGACGTCGCCGGCCGATTCAACTACAGCTTGGGAGTAACTCAAATGGCTGATGTATCCGGTATCGCACTGGGAATGATTGAAACGCGCGGCCTGGTGCCGGCAATCGAAGCGGCTGATGCCATGACCAAGGCTGCCGAAGTTCGCCTCGTTGGTCGTCAGTTCGTCGGCGGCGGCTACGTGACCGTACTGGTCCGTGGTGAGACCGGCGCTGTAAACGCGGCCGTACGTGCTGGCGCTGATGCCTGTGAGCGCGTCGGTGACGGCCTAGTGGCGGCGCACATCATCGCGCGCGTCCACTCCGAGGTAGAGAACATTCTGCCGAAAGCCCCGGAAGCCTAATTCCGGGCAACTGCCAGCAGGATGATCCGGCCGTTTCTCCGGGCGCATTCCCGGGGCGCGGTCAGCCTGCTGCCCTAATTTTTATTGCAGGAGCCGTTTGGAGTGCATTACCGACGGCTCTTGCTGGATAGACTGACCTGAGGGTGGATTGAGATGGCTACTGGTGTCGCTCTGGGAATGATCGAGACGCGTGGGCTGGTGCCCGCCATCGAGGCCGCCGATGCCATGACCAAGGCCGCGGACGTGAGCCTGATCGGGCGCTCGTTCGTGGGAGGCGGCTACGTGACCGTGCTCGTCCGCGGCGAGACCGGTGCCGTCAACGCCGCCGTGCGCGCCGGGGCGGATGCATGCGAGCGAGTCGGCGACGGCCTGGTCGCAGCCCACATCATTGCCCGCGTGCATGGTGAGGTCGAGTCGATCCTGCCGAAGGACCCGTCGCAAAGCGAGTCCTCCTGGTGTGTCCCGTCCTTGTCGTGAAACGGCTGATGCCCGCTTGAGAGGGATTGGCAATGAGCATGCGAATGAACTCGCGTGTGATCGGGCTGCTTGGACGCGCCCTACAACTGGAAATGGAATCCGCGCAGCAACACATGACCCGGGCGAGCCTTGCCGGGCTCTGGCGTGACCAGCGACTGGCCGATACCCTCACCCGTTTGTCCGACGAGGAAATGGGCCACGCCGACCTGCTGACCCGACAGATGTTGCTGTTGGGCTACGCCCCGCCCGGGCTATCGCTCGATCCGGTTCGCCCCGGGCGGGATCCGGAAGAGATACTGGCGCTGAGCCGGGCCCACGAATGGCAGACGGTGCGTTTCTACGAGGAGTCCGCCCACTGGTTTCGGCGCTTCCAGCCGGATGAAACCGGCGCGCTCTTCGCCTACCTCCTCGAGCAGGAGATGGGTCACGCCCGTCAGCTCGGCGGCTGAGTGATCAGCTCCGCGGTCAAGCCACACGAGTTCCCAGGGAGAACGCTCAATGTCCGACACCACCGACATCTCGCCGGAGGGCTGGCAGACGCAGAAACGTCCGCCGATGCTCATCCGCCGCTTTGAATTCGAGCATTACGATCAGACCCGTGATTTCCTCGATCGTCTTGCGGAGGCCTCCGAGGAAATGGGCTATCACCCCAGCCTGCAATTCGACCGCACCACCGTGAGCGTCAATGTCTCGCCGCTGGAGGAAACGCTGGGGGATCTCGAGGTCCGCTTCGCGCGCAGGGCGGACAAACTGGCCGGAGAGACCCGGGAGGGGTAACGATTCCATGTCCGCACACGTCATCGCACTGGCCAATCTCAAGGGCGGCTGTGGCAAGACCACGCTGTCGATCAATCTGGCCTCCGGCCTGGCCAGGCGAGCGGAAGTCGGACTGGTCGACGCCGATCCGCAGGGCGCCCTGCGGCACTGGTCCGGTTGGGGCGAGGCCAAGTCCGGCCTGCCACGCCTGTTCGATGACCACGACGACGTCCATCGGAATCTGGCGCAGGCCCGCGAGCACTGCGATTACGTCATCGTGGACTGCCCGCCCTCGCTCGACATGAACGTGACGATTGCGCTCCTCGAGCACAGTCACCAGGTGCTGATTCCGGTGCTGCCCTCCCCGCTCGACCTTTGGGCGAGTGCAGACACGGTCGAGGCAGTGAACAAGGCCCGCGAGAATGGCAATACCGGGCTTGCGGCGTACCTGGTGCTCAACCAGACCGAACCGCGCAGCGCCATGACCCGGGCCATGCAGAACGCCGTTTCGGGCCTTGGCTTGCCCGTCCTTCCTTCCGCTGTCCGTCGTCGCGCGGCCTACCGCACGGCGGTGGTCGAGGGAGTCAGCGTCTACCAACTCGGCGGCCGCGGCCGCGCGGCGGTGGACGAAATCGAGACCATCATTGACGAGGTAACGTCATCATGAGCAAGTTGGAAGACAAGCTGAGCGCCAGCGTAAAGTCCGAATCCCAATCCCAGTCTGCTCAAGCGAGCACGGCGGCAAAGCCCGGCAATCAGGCTGAATCCAAGCCGGCAAGCGCGCCTGCCAAGCCAGCCGCGAAGACGACCACCAAGGCCACGGCCAAGCCGGCGACCAAGACCGCCGCCAAGCCGGCCAGCAAACCTGCTGCCAAGCGCAGCACCACTACGCGCCGTGCGCCAGCGCGCAAGCCGGCTACCCGCTCGACCTCGAGTGCTGCGAAACCGGTCGAAAAGGCCCAGGCGCCGGGCCAGGGCAAGCAACCGTTGCATCCGCTCCGGGTCTGGCCGGACTGATCGCCCCGCCGATGTGGCTGCAGGGACGCCCCGCCACAGTGGCGAAATCCCGCGTTCCTGCAGACCTTACCGGGGGCCGGCGCTATGAACCGGCCTCGAGACCTCCCATGTCACCCGCGAAACGGCGACCGACCCCATGAGCAGCACACGGCTAGAAGACCAGGCGCGCCTGGACGAACTGGGCGAGCACGCGCGCGAGATCCTCGAGATCCATTGGACCGATGCCTCGCGCGTGTTTTCGCCGCGCGCGCTCGAAGCCTACCTTGAGGGTGCCATCAGCCTGCAATCACTGGGCCGAGGCGAGGAGCTCGTGCTCGCCTACATCGAGGCGACCCCGCAGGTGGCGCGGGAGCTGGGCGTCGACACGGCCTTCGAGTTGCTCTCGATGTCGATCAAGATGTTCTCCAAGACCAGTTCCGCGGTACTTACCCTGCTGTTCTCCACCGCGCCGGTCGCCGCGAACCGCCTCGGCGAGGCCTCGCTGTTCCAGCAGTACCTGTCACTGGTCAATTACATACTTTCGCAGGCACCGCGTGCCCTGCGCCCGATGCTCGGTCAGCTCGACCACCTCCTCGAGGTACTCACCCTCGGTGGGCTTCGTCGCTGGGCGACCTGGGGCATCAACGCCCACCGCACGGACTTCGAGGCCCTGGAGGGCTATTTCAGCCTCGCCAGTCCCGATGCCGAGGCCGTGCTGCAGAAGGAGCGACGCGGCACCTTGTTCGTCGACGTGCAGCGCCGACTGGTGATGTACCTGCGCGCCCTGTGGGCCCGCAACTTCCTGCTGCGCCCCACCTCAGGAGACTTCGAAAGCCGCCAGGGTTACCGGCCGTTTATCGAAGGGCCATTCATCAACCTGCCCGACGCCTTCGACGACTACGTCGATCGCGACGACTCCTCCGTCGATGGCGTCAACCTCTACCGCGCCTCGGCCGCTCACGCCGCCGCGCACATGATCTACTCGCGCTTCGATGCCGAATCCGAAGGCGCCTCCAAGTTGCAGCAGACCTTCATCGGCCTGATGGAGGACGCGCGCGTCGAGACGCTGGCCGGCGAGGATTTCCCGGGGCTCGCGCCACTGTGGACCCGCATCGCACGGATCGCGGTCAACCGTCACGAGGAGACCGACCCGGACCGGGTCGGCCCGCTGCTCGACCGCCTCGCACTGGCCTTGCTCGACCCGGACTACCGCGACGACCATCCGCTGGTCGAGCAGGCCCGCACGGCCGCAACCACGATTCGCGAGGACCTGGACGACTACGAGCGCGTGCGCAGTGCCGGGCTGGCCCTGGCCGAGCGGGTCGAGGCCATGGGTCTGCATTTCAGCCCGAGCCAGGACGTCCCCAGCATCCCCTACCGCGACGACAACACCTTCCTGTTCGAGAAGCCTGAATCGGCGCTGGACGTGCAGCGCGAAGACGGCCTCGAGGACAAGCGCCGCCAGGTCACGCTGATGGAGATGCTCAACGCGCTCGATATCGAGTACATCTCCGCCGAGGACGCCGCGGAGATCTGGGTGCTGGGCACCGAGCTCTACGACGACGACGGACGCACGTACTCGGAGATCTTCGCTGACGACCGCACCGCCTCGCCGGTGCATTACCACGAGTGGGACTACATGTCCCAGCTCGAACGGCCGTACTGGACCACCATCAACGAGAAGCGCCCGGTCGACGGCGACCCCGAGACCATCGATGCCATCCTCGAGCGGCACAAGCCGCTGGTCCGCCGCCTCAAGTACCTGATCGAGGGCATCCAGCCGCAGGGGGTGGTGCGCGAGAAGAAGGTCGAGGACGGTGACCAGATCGATCTCAACGCCGCAGTCAACGCGATGATCGACATCCGCATGGGCCAGACCCCGGACCCGCGCATCGGCATCCGTACGCGCCTGCAGATTCGCGATCTGTCGGTGATGCTCCTGATCGACCTGTCCGAGTCGACCAACGACGTGCTCGGAAAGGGCGAGGATGAAACCACGGTGCTCGATCTCGCGCGCGAGGCGGCCACCCTGCTCGCCGACGCGATTCACCGTGTGGGTGACCCCTTCGCCATCCACGGCTTCGATTCCAACGGCCGCCACGACGTCGAGTACTACCGCTTCAAGGACTTCGGCGAGCCCTACGGCGACAAGGCCAAGGCGCGCCTGGCCGGCATGACGGGGCAACTGTCCACGCGCATGGGCGCTGCTCTCCGCCACGCCGGCTCGGTGATGAAACGACGCCCGAGTCAGCGCAAGCTGGTGCTGCTGCTTTCCGACGGTGAACCCTCGGACAACGATGTGCGCGACCCGCAGTACCTGCGACACGACACCAAGAAGGCGGTCGAGGAACTGCATCGCCAGGGGGTGGAAACCTTCTGCGTGACCCTCGACCCCAACGCCGACGATTACGTTTCAAGGGTATTCGGGCCGAAGAATTTCATGGTGCTCGACCACGTATCGCGGCTGCCGGAAAAACTGCCGGCACTGTACCTGTCGATGACGCGCTGACCGGAAAGCGGCCAGCGAGCGGCCGGGTCGAGAACCGGACTCCCGCCCGGCGGGGTCGAGATTTTTTGCAGCGAGCTGGCCCCGGCCGGCGAATGATGGAGTAAGGACATGATCGAACTGCAATGGTTGATCCCGTTGTTGCCGGTGCTCTCCGCCCTGCTGGTGCATCTGCTTGCCGGCCGGCTCGGCAAGGGCGTGGCTAGGCTGAGCGTCGGCATCGGGGTGGTCACCTTCGTCGTCGCCCTCTGGCAGATCGTCGTTTACATCGTGGGCGGCAACGGGCCGGGCTGGATCGGGCTGACCGCAAGCTGGGGCAGCCTGTACCTCGACCCCCTGAGCGCGACGATGGCGCTGGTGGTCGCGGGCTTCAGCCTGATCGTGCGCATCTACTCGGTGCGCTACATGACCGAGGAAGCGGGCTACGCGCGCTTTTTCATGCTGCTCGACCTGATGAGCGCCTCGATCCTGCTGTTCGTCACTGCCGGCGACCTGATCACCCTGCTGATCGCCTGGCACATGGTCAGCGTGATGATGTACTTCCTGCTCGGCCAGAATACCGAGTCGCGGCCGGGCGAGCGCTACGCCTTCTGGACCTTCATCACCTACCGCATCGGCGACCTGCCGCTGGTGCTGGCCGCCGTATTGCTGTTCCAGGCCTACGGCGCACTGGACTTCCCCACCCTGTTCGATCGCCTGATGGCCGACCCGACGGTCGAGGTCTTCGGGATCCCGGCAGCGATCACCGCGGCCGGGCTGATCGCCATCTCGGCCTTCGCCAAGTCCGCCCAGTTCCCGCTGCACACCTGGCTGCCCTACACCATGGACGGCCCGACGCCGGTCTCGGCGCTGATGCACGCGGGCATCGTCAACGCCGGCGGCATCATCATCAACCGCTTCGC
>JAFGUH010000107.1 GCA_016938615.1 Halothiobacillaceae bacterium
TCGCCTCGATGCGCCAGATCATGGACATCGTGAAGCGCACCTATTGCGGCACCTTCGCGCTGCAATACATGCACATCTCCGACCCCGAGCAATCGGCCTGGCTGAAAGAGCGCATCGAGGGCTACGGCAAGGAGATCACCTTCACCAAGACCGGCCGCCGCGCGATCCTCAACAAGCTCGTCGAGGCGGAAGGGTTCGAGAAATTCCTGCACGTCAAATACATGGGCACCAAGCGTTTCGGCCTCGATGGCGGCGAAGCGCTGATCCCGGCGATGGAGCAGATCATCAAGCGGGGCGGTCAGCTCGGTCTCAAGGAGATCGTGGTCGGCATGCCCCACCGTGGCCGCCTCTCGGTGCTCGCCAACGTGCTGCAAAAACCCTATCGCGCGATCTTCCACGAATTCCAGGGCGGCTCGTTCAAGCCCGAGGACGTGGATGGCTCGGGCGACGTGAAATACCACCTCGGCGCCTCGGCCGACCGTGAGTTCGACGGCAACAAGGTCCACCTGTCGCTGACCGCGAACCCCTCGCACCTCGAGGCGGTGAACCCGGTCGCGCTCGGCAAGGTGCGCGCCAAGCAGGACCAGCTGCACGATCACGAAGCCCGTTCGAGCGTGCTCTCGGTTCTGCTGCATGGCGACGCGGCCTTCGCGGGCCAGGGCGTCGTGGCCGAGTGCTTCCAGCTCTCGGGCATTCGCGGCCACCGCACCGGCGGCACGATCCATATCGTCGTGAACAACCAGATCGGCTTCACCACAGCGCCGCACTTCTCGCGCACCTCGCCCTACCCGACCGATATCGCCCTGATGGTGGAAGCCCCGATCTTCCACGTGAACGGCGATGATCCGGAGGCTGTCGTGCACGCCGCACGCGTCGCGATCGAGTTCCGCCAGAAGTTCCACAAGGACGTGGTCCTCGACATCTTCTGCTACCGCCGCTTCGGTCACAACGAAGGCGACGAGCCGATGTTCACCAACCCGGTGATGTACAAGTCGATCAAGA
>JAFGUH010000108.1 GCA_016938615.1 Halothiobacillaceae bacterium
ATCATAGACACGGCAGCTCGGCACGGCGGAGAACATCATGATGTTGTGACCGTCGTTGTGCTGCAGGCCCTCGCCCTCGAGCGTGGTACGACCGGCGGTTGCACCGATCAAAAAACCCCGCGCCCGGATGTCGCCGGCCAGCCAAGCCAGGTCACCCACGCGCTGGTAGCCGAACATCGAGTAGTAGATGTAGAAGGGCACCATCGCCTCGCCGTAGTTGGCGTAGGCTGTCGCCGCGGCCAGCCAGGACGACATCGACCCGGCCTCGTTGATGCCTTCCTGCAACACCTGACCGTTGGCTGCCTGCTTGTACCAGGCGACCTGGTCGGAGTCGACCGGCTCGTAGAGCTGGCCGGCCGGGTCGTAGATGCCCACCTGACGAAACAGGCCCTCGAGACCGAAGGTGCGTGCCTCGTCCGGGATGATCGGCACGACACGCTTGCCGAGCTTCTTGTCGCGCAGGATCATCGCGAGGATCCGACCGAAGAGCATGGTCGAGGACATCTCGCGCTCGCCGGTGCCCTTGAGGATCATGTCGAAGGCGGACAGCTCCGGTGCCGGCAGCGATTCGGCGCGGTCGACCCGGGAGGGCAGGTAGCCGCCCAGTTCCGCGCGGCGCTCGTTCATGTACTTGATCAGCTCATGGCTGTCGTCCGGCTTGTAGAACGGGACGTTCTTCTCGAGCTGCTCGTCGGAGATCGGCAGGCCGAAGCGGTCACGGAAGTACTTGAGGCCTTCGTTGTCGAGCTTCTTCTGCTGGTGAGCGGACATTGCCCCCTCGCCGAACGGGCCCATGCCGTAGCCCTTGACCGTCTTCGCGATGATCACGGTCGGCTTGCCCTTGCACTCGTTGGCCGCCTTGTAGGCCGCATACATCTTTCGCGGGCTGTGACCGCCGCGGGTGAGCGAGAAGATCTCGTCGTCGGTCATGTTCTTGACCAGCTCGGCGGTCTCCGGGTACTTGCCGAAGAAATGCTTGCGCACATAGGCGCCATCCTTCGCCTTGTAGGCCTGGTACTCGCCGTCGACGGTTTCCATCATCAGCTGTGTCAGTTTGCCGGACTTGTCGCGGGCCAGGAGTTCGTCCCAGCCCGGACCCCAGAGCACCTTGAGCACGTTCCAGCCGGCGCCACGGAAGCTGCCTTCCAGTTCCTGGACGATCTTGCCGTTCCCGCGCACCGGTCCGTCGAGGCGTTGCAGGTTGGCGTTGACGACGAAAACCAGGTTGTCGAGTTTTTCGCGCACGGCCAACCCGATCGCCCCTAGGGATTCGGGCTCGTCCATCTCGCCGTCACCGAGGAAGGCATAGATCTTGCGGCTGCCGACCTTGCCGAAGCCGCGCGCGTCCATGTACTTCATGAAGCGCGCCTGGTAGATCGCCATCAACGGACCGAGGCCCATCGAGACGGTCGGGAATTGCCAGAAATCGGGCATCAGCCAGGGGTGGGGGTAGGAGCTCAGCGCCTGCTCGTTGGACGCTTCCTGGCGGAAGTTGAGCATCTGCTCCTCGGTGATGCGCCCTTCGAGGTAGGCCCGCGCATACATCCCCGGGGCCACGTGTCCCTGGAAGAAGACCATGTCGGCCCCTTCCGGATGATCGTGCCCCTTGAAGAAATGGTTCAGGCCGACCTCGTACATGGTCGCGCTCGACTGGTAGGAGGCGATGTGACCGCCGACGGCGTTCTCCTTGTTGGCGCGCACCACGATCGCCATGGCGTTCCAGCGGATCAGGGCGCGCAGACGCTGTTCGATTTGTCGATCCCCCGGGTACTGCGCCTCGCTTTCCGTCGGGATCGTGTTGATGTATGGGGTGGTCGCGGCGTAGGGGGTGTCGATGCCGTGCTGACGAGCCAGCTCGATCATGTGACCGATCAAGTGCCGGGCCTTTTCCGTGCCTTCGAAATTGACCACGGCCTCGAGCGCGTCGAGCCATTCGCGGGTTTCCTGCGGATCCTGATCGATGTAATCGGTCACAAGCACTCCTCAAAGCTGTCGTTGGATGCGGCCGACACCCACAGCACTCCCCGGCAAGCCGGGTCGGCCGGGGTGCCGATGCGCGCACCGGACCAAAATTTGTGCCTCATTATGCGTGATTCCGCGGACATTTCCTATGTGCGGGCATGGATCGAACGCCCGCGCCACTGCCCGTACCGCCACCCATGGTGGGTAGGCGCGGCTCGTCGCGGAAACGCTTGCGATTCGAATGCGGCGAGCCCATGTCACGGCGCGCTGGTGTCTATATAATGGCGCCAATGCGTGGCAACCACGTCGAAATCCACATCGCATTCAGGAGTTCCGATGACCAATCCCTCGTCCCCCAAGACGCTCGGCAAAGTGGTTCTGGCCTATTCCGGTGGCCTGGACACCTCGGTGATTCTCAAGTGGCTCGAAGAGACCTACCACTGCGAGGTCGTCACCTTCACGGCCGATCTAGGACAGGGCGAGGAGCTCGAGCCGGCCCGCGAAAAGGCCGAGAAGATGGGGGTCAAGGAAATCTACATCGACGACGTGCGTGAAACCTTCGTGCGCGACTATGTTTTCCCGATGTTCCGCGCCAATGCGATCTACGAGGGCGAGTACCTGCTCGGCACCTCGATCGCCCGGCCGCTGATCGCCAAGCGCCTGGTCGACATCGCCCGCGAGACCGGGGCGGATGCCGTCGCCCACGGGGCGACCGGCAAGGGCAACGATCAGGTCCGCTTCGAACTCAACGCCTACGCCCTCAACCCGGAAATCAAGGTGATCGCGCCCTGGCGCGAGTGGGACCTGAACTCCCGCGAGAAGTTGATGAACTACGCCAAGAGCCGCGACATCCCGGTCGATTTTGCCTCCGCCGGCAAGAAGTCCCCGTACTCGATGGACGCCAACCTGCTGCACATCTCCTACGAAGGCGGCAACCTCGAGGACCCGTGGTGGGAGCCGGAGGAGGCGATGTGGCGCTGGTCGGTGAGCCCCGAGAACGCGCCCGACCAGGCCACCGAAATCGTCATCGGTTTCGAGCAGGGTGACCCCGTCTCGATTGACGGCGAGACGCTATCCCCGGCGACGTTGCTCGAGAAGCTCAACAAGCTGGGTGGGGCCAACGGCATCGGCCGGCTGGACATGGTCGAGAACCGCTACGTGGGCATGAAGTCGCGCGGCTGCTACGAGACGCCGGGCGGCACCATCCTGTTCAAGGCGCGCCGTGCGCTCGAATCGCTCACGCTCGACCGTGGCGAGGCCCATATGAAAGACGAACTGATGCCCAAATACGCCGAGTTGGTGTACAACGGCTACTGGTTCGCGCCCGAGAGGGAAATGCTGCAGAAAGCCATCGACGCGACCCAGGCGAACGTCAATGGCGAGGTTCGCCTGCGTCTGTACAAGGGCAACGTGATCGTGGCGGGTCGCCAGTCGGCAAACAGTCTGTTCGACCCGGCCATTGCCACCTTCGAGGACGACGCCGGGGCGTACGATCAGCGCGACGCGGAAGGGTTCATCAAGTTGAATGCCTTGCGGCTTCGCATCGCAGCGAAGGCGGGGCGTCGCGGTTAACCGTGCATCGACCGACACGCGAGCTCACGGCCTGCTCTCGTCGCGTTGGCCGGGTCGTCAAGAGCACATGGAAGAATGGAAATGGGCAGCAAGGATGACAAGGCCGTCATTCGCGGTACAGGGTCGTCGTGCTCGGCACGACGGGGTGGGGCGGTGAGGCGGCCCCGCCTTTTTTTTGGGCGCCTGATCGGGCTGCTTGTGCTGGTCGTTCACGTCTTGGCCGGTCACGTCGTTGTTGCCGGCGATGACTGGATAAACGAGGCGATAGCAAAACCGGCTGAGGCAAACCAGACCTGGGCGAGCGAGGATCGGCTGGTGACGGTTGGCGTGCTCACGATCACCAGCAAGCAAGAGGCGCTGGGTCGGTGGAACGCGACGGCCGACTACCTCAGCCAGCACGTGCCGGGCACCCGGTTCGAGATCCGACCGCTCTACCTGCAGGAGGTCGACCGCGCCCTGCGACAGGGCGAGCTGGATTTCGTCCATCTACAGCCCCTGCAGTTCGTGCAGATGCGTCGTCAGTTCCAGTTACGAGCCCTGGCAACGCGCGTGGTGGACGCCACGGACGATGGCTTGACGTCATTCGGATCGGCCATCGTGCGTCGTCGCGACCGTAAGACCATCAACGAGTTGAGCGACTTGCGAGGAGCAATCGTCGCTGGCGTCGCCCCCAACGCCCTCGGGGCCTGGATACTAGGCATGGAGGAGATCGAGCGCGCCGGGCTATCGGTGCAGGACGATATCCTGCCACTGTTCGTCGGCTTGCCGATGACCAACGTACTCGGTGCCGTGGACGCCGGCAGGGCCGATGCCGGGGTCGTGCGGGCCGACGTGCTCGAGCGCGCGATCGCCTCGGGCATGGTCGATCCCGACGCCTTTACCGTGCTCAACCCCGTTCGAGACGCGAATTACCCCTATCGCCTCTCGACCCGCCTGGTCCCGGAATGGCCGTTCGCTGCCGCTCGACAGACCGATCCCGACATTGTCGAGCAGGTGGCGGCGGCCCTCCTGGCCTTGCCGAGGGAATCGGCGCCCCTGACCTCCGCCGGACTGGTCGGCTGGTCCGAGCCGGTCAGCTACGACGGTCTGGAACCACTGGCCGACCGGTGGCTCAAGCCGCCTCAATCGTTTGGTGACTGGTTGCACGACCATTGGTGGACGGTCCTGGTCGGGGTAAGCCTGCTGCTTGCAGTGCTCCTGGGGCAGCAATGGCATGCCAGACGGCAGCTAGCCGAGCGCGAACGGGTCCGACGGGCTGCTCTTCATGCCATGCACGACGCGGTGGTCACGCTGGATGCCGAGGGTCGTATCCATTTCATGAATTCCGCCGCCCATCGCCTGCTGACACCTGACATGCCGCCCGAGCGGGCGCTCGGCAGGCCGTTTCTGGACGCGTTCGCGCTGCTGCTTCGGGACGACCGGGACGACTTCTCGCTCGGCGGGCTTTACGAAAGTCTCGCTAGCGAGGGAGTGGCCCGTGACTCGGTTGTCCTGGCCCACGGACAGCCTCGCCGCATCCTGGATCTGCATGCAGTCCGGATGGACAACCTCGCCCGCGGGCCGATCGGCGAGGTCCTGGTATCCATGACCGACGTCACCGAACTCGAGGAAGCGAACCGGGAACTTCGTTTTCAGGCGAGCCACGACCAGATGACCGGCCTGTTGAACCGTCGCCGTTTCATTGAAGTGATCGACCAACACCGGCGTGGCGAGTCGGGCCGAGGAGGCGATGGCGGCATCCTGCTATGGGTGGACCTTGATCATTTCCGGCTAGTGAACGAGGGCAGCTCGCACCAGGTGGGCGACGCGCTCATCCGACGGATCGCGAGCTACTTCAGCGTGCTCCTGCCGGCACGAACCCCGATCGGGCGATTGGGCGACGACGAGTTCGGTATCTTTCTCAGCGCCGCTTCGGTCGCCGATCGACACAGCTGGCCCAACCGCTTGTTGGTCGCGATTCGCGAGTTTCGCCTGGAGGAGGCCGGCTTATCGCTTCAAGTCACGGCAAGCATCGGTAGCCGGGTGTTGCCTGCCGACGGGAGCCTCGATGGGACGACGGCCCTCGAAGAGGCCGAGTCCGCCTGCACGCTGGCCAAGGATCTCGGGGGCAACCGCTTGGTTGGCTATCACGAGGACGATAACGAACGTCGCTTGCGCCAGGCGGACTACGCCAGGCTCAGTCGCCTGAAACAGGCTTTGCAGGACAATCGTTTCTCCTTGTTCGCACAGGAGATCCACTCAGTCTCGAGCGAGTCGAGCGGGCCCTGGCTTGAGGTGTTGCTTCGGCTTGAATCCAGCGAGGGCGGCTTCGAATCGCCGGGGCCAATGATCGAACTGGCCGAGCGATTCAACTACATGCCGCGCGTGGATCGCTGGGTGATCCGAAACGCGCTCGAAACGCTCAATGGCTATCGGGACACCGGCAGGAATCCCCCGGCTTGCCTCGCGATCAACCTGTCCGCACAGTCCCTCAAGGATGCCGAGCTGGCACGTTACGTGCGCCAGGAATTGGAACGCAACCACGTCCATCCGGGCTGGATCTGCTTCGAGATCACCGAAACGGCCGCGATCGCGAATTTCGACCAGGCGCTCGAGTTGGTTGGGGCACTGCGGGACCTCGGTTGCCAGATCGCGCTCGACGACTTCGGCAGCGGCTTGCTCTCCTTCGACTTCCTGCGTCGATTGCGTCCTGACATCGTGAAAATCGACGGTCGCCTGGTCCGTGATCTCTCCCACGACCCCGTGGCGACAGTGATCGTGGAATCGATCCACTCGGTTGCCCGCGTCATGCATGCAAAGACGGTGGGCGAATGGGTAGAGACCGACGAAATCGGAGCGCGCCTTGTCCGAATCGGCGTGGATTTCGCGCAGGGTTACCTGCTCCATCGCCCCGACGAGCTGTCCCGTTATCTGCGAGAGCGGCGCGTGCGCAGCCGCGCCAACTAGGGGTATCGATCGTTTCTAAAGCGCGACCGCCAATTGTGCCGGTCCAAGCCGCGGCCCACGGTGAAAAGCCGTTGCCATGCGCACGCGTGCCAAGGGCATGCGGTTGGCGGACTACCCTGACCGGATTCGCGGTTTTGTTCACCTTCCCCGGCGACGAATCGGCGAGGGGCCAAACGTCGTCTCCCCGGGTCGACAGGAGCTAGGCTGATGGTGACGGGCGCACAGGGCAGGGCATCAGGCGTCCGACGATAGTCTCGGCCATCGTGCCGCCCAATCCGCCTTGCATCGGTGCGCCCCGCAACGGCGGAGGCGTTCGACGTCACGTTGAACAGATTGATTCGCGCAGAGGTTTCCTAGCGCACACTGCTGGCGCCAGGCGGGCGCATCCAGTCGTTCCGCCTCCCGCGTCCAGACTCGAACGAGGAGGAGGCGGGAGCGGGTCATCCCAAAGGGCGCGTGAATCGGCTACAGTTGCGCGCCTCACCCAGCAACGCCCATCAAGCCGGAGGCAAACAACATGCGCATCCTGCATACCATGATCCGCGTCAGCGATCTGGAAAAATCGGTCGCGTTCTACACCGACGTACTCGGTATGAAACTCCTTCGCCAGCAGGACTACCCGGCCGGCGAGTTCACCCTGGCGTTCGTCGGCTACGGCGAAGAGAGTGAGACCGCCGTTCTCGAGCTCACCTATAACTGGGGTGATCACCGCTACGACCTCGGCCACGGCTACGGACACATCGCGATCGAGGTCGAGGACGTCTACTCAGCCGCCGAACGGATCCGGGAGAAAGGGGGCAAGATCCTGCGCGAACCCGGCCCGATGAATGCCGGGACGACCGTTATCGCGTTCGTGGCCGATCCGGACGGCTACGCGATCGAGTTGATCGGCTCGAAGAACTGATAAACAGGCCTGCTGTCAAGGGTTGACAGCGGTTATTTTCCACATCGGCGCAGGCGCAATCCCGGTTGCGCCTTTTTCGTGCACGAAGAATCAGTCCCTTAGCGACCATGTTCGCCCAAGCTATTGTTATATATGTAATTATCCACCAGACAGCGGAAGTGGATAAAAATTGATCAATTCCGTCCGCCACCTTGCGCGACCGGCAATTCTCGGGTTCATCCACATAGTTATCCACAGTTTCTGTGAAAAACTTTCCGACCCGTGACGGGGCGCCGGAAGGGACGGGATTGTTATCCAATTGTCATGTGGGGACGGTACGATTGAAGGCTTTCCGCACTGTGCGGAGATGGGGCCTTTCGCGTTGTGCCCAAGGCAGGCAGGGGCGTTCGGTTTTCACGGATTTTTCGGTTTCCACGGATTTTCACGGCTTGCGCGGGGGTTGTCACGATGATTCGTGTGGGTATCAATGGATTGGGTCGGATCGGTCGCCTGGCATTGCGGGCATTGACGGATCGTCCCGAGCTCGGTCTCGAGGTCGTCCACGTCAACGAGACTGCCGGCGATGCCGCCTGCATGGGGCACCTGACCGAGTTCGATTCGGTGCATGGTCGCTGGGCGCGCCCGGTAAGCGGGGAGGGCGACACACTGTCGGTCGATGGTCGTTCGGTCCGCTTCACAAGCAGCGAGCGGATCGAGACGATCGACTGGCGCGCGTCGAACGTCGATGTCGTGATCGAATCGACCGGCCGCTGGCGCCAGTTCGGCGAGATCACGCCGCACCTGGAGCAGGGCGTGTCTCGCGTGGTGGTGGCCGCGCCGGTCAAGCACCCCGAGGTGGCCAACATCGTGATGGGTGTGAATCATCAGCGCTACGATCCGGCGCGTCACTCGGTCGTGACCGCGGCCTCCTGCACCACCAACTGCCTGGCACCGGTGGTCAAGGTGTTGCACGAGGGACTGGGCATCAAGCGGGGCACGATGACCACCATGCACGATCTCACCAACACCCAGGTCGTGGTCGACAGGGGGGACAAGGACTGGCGTCGTGCCCGGGCCTCCTCGATGTCGCTTTCCCCGACCACCACTGGGTCGGCCAAGGCCATCGGCGCGATCTTCCCCGAGCTCGACGGCCGTCTCAACGGGCTCGCCGTCCGGGTGCCGTTGCTCAATGCCTCGTTGACCGACTTCGTCTTCACACCGGCGCGCGTTACCAACGCCGAGGAGGTCAACGACTTGTTGCGCGCAGCGGCCGAGAGCGGCCCGCTCGCCGGAATCCTGGGTTACGAGACCCGCCCGCTGGTGTCGGTGGACTATTGCAACGACCCGCGCTCGTCGATCGTCGATGCGCCTTCGACCATGGTCATCGACGACGAACTGGTCAAGGTGCTGGCCTGGTACGACAACGAGTGGGGCTACGCCCAACGACTGGTCGAGCTCGTCGCCCTGGTCGGCCGCGACCAGTGAACCCGATCGGTCGCGGCGAATAAACCCGTGCCACAAGCGCCCCGGCAGCCGTCATCATGAATCAGGCCCTGCGACACTACCTCACGATCACCGGCAACTACTGGCTGTTCACCCTGACCGACGGGGCGATCCGCATGCTGGTGGTGCTGCATTTCTACCAGCTCGGCTACTCGCCGTTCACGATCGCGATGCTGTTTCTCTTCTACGAGTTCTTCGGCATCGTTACCAACCTGGTGGGCGGATGGCTCGGGGCGCGCATCGGCCTGAACCGCACCATGCAGCTCGGCACCAGCCTGCAGATCGTCGCGCTGTTGATGCTCACCGTCCCCGATGCCTGGCTGACGGTGGCCTTTGTCATGTTCGCCCAGGCCTTGTCCGGCATCGCCAAGGACCTCAACAAGATGTCGGCAAAGGCCGGAGTCAAGCTGGTGGCCCGCGAGGGTGACGCTCAGCTATTTCGCTGGGTGGCCTGGATTACCGGCTCGAAGAATGCCTTGAAGGGCGCGGGGTTCTTCCTCGGGGCGGTGCTGCTGGCCGCGCTGGGCTTTCAGGGAGCGATGGGCCTGCTCGCCGCAATGCTGGTGGGTGGATTGGCGATGACCCTGACGCTGCCCGGCGGTTTCGGCGCCATCAAGGAGAAGCCCGGTTTCCGCCAGATGTTTTCCCGCGAGCCACTGATCAACTGGCTGGCCGGGGCGCGATTGTTCCTGTTCGGTGCCCGCGACGTCTGGTTCGTCGTGGCGTTGCCGGTGTTCCTGGTCTCGATCGGCTGGGATTTTCACTGGGTCGGCGCTTACCTGGCCCTGTGGGTGATCGGTTATGGCGTGGTCCAGGCGCTTGCTCCCTGGTTGCTGGGGTCACGCCGCGCGGGTGTTGACTTGGCCCGGGATGGTGCGAGTGATGGCCTTGGCCATGGTCCGGGTGACGGTCCTGGCGCCCGCACCGCGGTGTTCTGGAGCTTCCTGCTGATCCTGCCGCTGGGCGCGTTGCTGCTGATGCTGGCCTCGGGGCAGGCTTCCGGCTGGGCGATCACGCTGGGATTGGCGTTCTTCGGGGTGGTCTTCGCGCTCAACTCGGCGACCCATTCCTACCTCGTACTGCGATATTCGCCAGACGTGAAGGCCTCGCAGAATGTCGGCTTTTACTACGCGGCCAATGCCGGCGGCCGCCTGCTGGGCACCGTCCTGTCCGGTGCAAGCTACCAGTGGCTCGGGATCGCGGGGAGTCTGGGCTTCGCGCTGGCCTTCGTCCTGCTCGCCGGCGCGGTAAGCACGCGGCTGGTGGCGCTCGAGAGAGAACAGCAGTGTCATTCGCCGGATTGCCTTTAGTCGGGGGGCGAGCGCTCGACCCCCTCATCGACCCCCTCATCGACCCCCTCATCGACCCGCTCATTGACCATTTGGCCGAAAAACTCGGCCAGGGGATGCGGAGCCCGACCGGCCGGGGTGATCTCGCCCAGCCGCCGACGGGGCAAAGGCGAATCCTCGCCTTCCAATGAAACCAGGTCGTCCCCGATAAGCACCGGTGGCAGCACCGCCCAGCCAACCCCGGTGGCGGCGAGCACGGCGATCGAGTCAAGTTGATTGATCTCGATGACTGCCGGTGGCAGCAGATGCCGGTCGTCGAGCCAACGATCGATCGCCGTACGCGTGCTGGTGGCCTGGGCGGGCAGGATCAATGGCAATCGCTTGCCAATCTCGGCCAGTGGCGGCGGGCGCCCACCTTGGCAGTGACGGCGCGCGACCACGGGCTGCATCACCTCTTCCCAGATCACTCGCGTGCGCACGCGCTCATCGAGGCGCGGTGGCAGGGTGGCAAAGGCCAACGCTGTCTCGCCCGCCGCGACCTTGTCGATGGCGCGCTCCGAATCGTGAAAGCTCAGGTCCAACAGGACCTCGGGATATCGTTCGGAGAATCGCTCCAGTACCCCGGGCAGCAGGTGCAATCCGGCGTAGTGACTGAGCGAAAGCGCGAGCCGACCGCCGTGGGCCGCACCGTCGAACGCCGCAGCCACGGTGACGTCGTCGAGGCATTTTTTCAGTTCCCGTACCGCCGGCAGGAGTCGTTCGCCGCCGTAGGTAAGCACCACGCGCTGACCGATTCGATCGAACAGGTCGAACCCCAGGCGCTCCTCGAGCAGGGCGAGACGTTTGGAGACCGCTGGCTGACTGACGTGGAGCCGATTCGCGGCGGCTGAGAACGACCCTGTCTCCGCAACCGCGAGGAAGGTCAGCAAGGGTTGGCTGTCGAGGTGCAGCGGATTCATTTCCAATCTCCATGTCCGCAATGACGACAACAATATAACCAATTGGAATGCATTTCATGCGGAAATACCATTTTGGTTATCATCAACCGATGACTATCCTCAAGCCATGATGCGAAACGGACTCAACGTGCTGGGGTTGCCGCTGGCCACCTGCTCGACGGACCCGATGACCGGGTTCTACCGGGACGGCCGGTGCCGGGTCGGTACCGAGGACGCCGGGGTGCATGGGGTATGCACCGAGCTCGACGACACCTTCCTCGATTACACCGCTTCCCAGGGCAACGACCTGCGCCGGCCGGTGCCGGCATTCGAGTTTCCCGGCCTGACCGCGGGCGACCGCTGGTGCGTTTGCGCCTGGCGCTGGCTGGAGGCGTTCGAGGCCGGGGTTGCGCCGCCGGTGGTACTCGCCTCGACGCATCACGGGGTCTTGCGCGTCGTCAAGCTGCGCGACCTGATCGCGCATGCCGTCGATCCGCCGGCCTCGGGCCTGGATGACGGATTTTTCGAATTTTGACGAATACATATCGATAATGCACTGAATTAATTGGGTTTCTCTCGGGCGGGGATTGACACCGGCCGAGTTGATACGGAGAACAGGCGATGGCCGGAAAAACACTCTACGACAAGCTCTTCGACGCGCACGTCGTCCACGAACAGGATGACGGCACCGCGCTCTTGTACATCGACCGTCACCTCGTGCACGAGGTGACCAGCCCGCAGGCCTTCGAGGGTCTGCGCCTGGCCGGGCGCAAGCCTTGGCGTACCGGGGCGATGCTGGCCGTGCCGGATCACAACGTACCGACCACCAACCGTGCCGGTGGCATCGTCGATCCGGTCTCGCGCGAGCAGGTCAGCACGCTCGACCGCAACTGCCAGGAATTCGGTGTGCAGGAATTCCCGATGGCCGACCTGCGTCAGGGCATCGTCCACATCATCGGCCCGGAAGAGGGCTTCACGCTCCCCGGTGCCACGGTCGTGTGTGGGGATTCGCATACCTCGACCCACGGGGCGATCGGCGCGCTGGCCTTCGGCATCGGCACCTCCGAGGTCGAGCACGTCATGGCCACCCAGACCTTGCTGCAAAAGCGCACCAAGACCATGCAGGTGCGAGTCGATGGCGAGCTTGGCCCGGGGGTGACCGCCAAGGACGTCGTGCTCGCGATCATCGGCAAGATCGGCACTGCCGGTGGGACGGGATACGCGATCGAGTTTGCCGGTTCGGCGATCGAATCGCTCTCGATCGAGGGCCGCATGAGCGTGTGCAACATGTCGATCGAGGCGGGTGCTCGTGCCGGCATGGTGGCCGTCGACGAGAAAACCGTCGACTACTTCCGCGACAAGCCGTTCGCGCCCACCGGCGAGATGTTCGAGCGCGCGGCCGAATACTGGCGCACCCTCAAGTCCGATCCGGACGCGGTGTTCGACAAGGTGGTCACGCTCGATGGCAGCAAGATCGAGCCGCAGGTCAGCTGGGGCACCTCGCCCGAGATGGTCGGGCCAGTCAATGGCCGGGTACCGGACCCGGCCGCCGAGACGGATTCTGTCAAGGCCGAAGGCATGCGCAACGCGCTGAAATACATGGGCCTCGAGCCGAACACCCCGATGACCGAGATCCGGATCGACAAGGTGTTCATCGGCTCATGCACCAATGCACGCATCGAGGACTTGCGCGCCGCCGCCGCGGCGATCAAGGGCGGTCATGTAGCCGACAACGTCACGCTTGCGATGGTCGTGCCGGGTTCCGGGCTCGTGCGCGAGCAGGCCGAGAAGGAAGGCCTCGACAAGGTCTTCCTCGAGGCCGGCTTCGAGTGGCGCGAGCCGGGTTGCTCGATGTGTCTCGCGATGAACGCCGATCGCCTCGAGCCGGGCGAGCGCTGCGCCTCGACCTCGAACCGCAACTTCGAGGGCCGGCAGGGGCAGGGCGGTCGGACCCATCTCGTCAGCCCGGCCATGGCCGCCGCGGCCGCGGTTGCCGGTCACTTCGTCGACGTTCGTCAAGCGTAAGGGAGACAGAAACATGCAGGCATTCACCACCCACCAGGGAATCGTCGCGCCTCTCGACCGCTCGAACGTCGACACTGACGCGATCATCCCCAAGCAGTACTTGAAGTCGGTCAAGCGCACCGGCTTCGGCCCGACCGCTTTCGATGACTGGCGCTACCTCGACCCGGGTGAACCGGGCATGGATCACAGCCAGCGGCGCAAGAACCCGGATTTCGTCCTGAACCAGGCGCCGTTCGACCGTGCCTCGATCCTGTTGGCCCGAGAGAACTTCGGCTGTGGTTCCTCGCGCGAACACGCCGTCTGGGCATTGACCGACTTCGGTTTCCGCGCCGTGATCGCGCCGTCGTTTGCCGATATCTTCTTCAACAACAGCTTCAAGAACGGGCTGCTTCCTATTGCTTTGAAGGAAAAAGAGGTCGACGCGATCTTCAAGGCCGTCACGGCCAACCCGGGGCTTGAGCTCGAGATCGACCTGCCTAACCAGGTGGTCAAGGCGCCCGACGGCAGCGAGTACGCCTTCGAGATCGACCGCTTTCGTAAGCACTGCCTGATCGAGGGGCTCGACGACATCGCCCTGACCCTCGAGCACGCGGAAAAGATCAAGGCCTACGAGACCGCCCAGATGGAAAAGACGCCGTGGTTGTTCAATGACCTGCGCAGCAACGTCGGCGGCTGAATACCGAACAAACGCATTGAAGAAAGGAAACGCAACACCGTGACAAGCAAGAACATTCTCGTGCTGCCGGGTGACGGCATCGGACCGGAGATCACCGAGCAGGCGGTCAACGTTCTCAAGGCCGTGACCGCCGGCACGGATCTCGAACTGTCCTTCACCAATGGGCTGATCGGCGGGGCGGCCTTTGATGCCGAAGGCCAGCCGTTCCCCGAGATCACGCGCCAACAGGCCAGCGAGGCGGACGCCGTTCTGCTGGGCGCCGTCGGCAGCCCGCAGTACGACGAGCTCGACCGGCCGCTGCGCCCGGAGCGCGGCCTGCTGGCGATCCGCAAGGAACTGGGCCTGTTCGCCAACCTGCGCCCGGCGCTGCTCTACAGCGCCCTGGCCGATGCCTCCTCGCTCAAGCCCGAGGTGGTCTCGGGGCTGGACATCCTGATCGTGCGCGAGCTGACCGGCGGGGTCTACTTCGGCCAGCCGCGCGGCATTCGCGAGGTCGATGGCCAGCGCGAGGGCTTCAACACCATGCATTACAACGAGGGCGAGATCGAACGCATCGGTCGGGTCGCCTTCGAGGCGGCGCAGAAGCGCGGCAAGCGCCTTTGCTCGGTCGACAAGGCCAACGTGCTGGAGACCTCCGAGCTGTGGCGCGAGGTGATGAACCGCCTGGCCGCCGAGTACCCGGACGTCGAGCTGTCGCACATGTACGTCGACAACGCCGCGATGCAGCTGGTGCGCGCGCCCAAGCAATTCGACGTGATCGTCACCGAAAACCTGTTCGGCGACATCCTGTCCGATCAGGCCTCGATGCTTTCCGGTTCGATCGGCATGCTGCCGTCGGCCTCGCTCAACGAGAAGGGGCAGGGTCTCTACGAGCCCAGCCACGGCTCGGCACCCGACATTGCCGGGCAGGGCGTGGCCAACCCCATGGCGACCATCCTCTCGGCGGCCATGCTGCTGCGCTACTCGTTCGGCCGCGGCGATCTGGCTGAGCGGATCGAGGCCGCCTGCGTGGCGGTACTCGATCAGGGGCTGCGCACGCCGGACATCATGCAGCCGGGCATGCGACAGGTCTCGACCGCCGAGATCGGTGAGGCCGTCGCCAACGCGCTTGGGAAGGCCGGCGCGAATCGATAGCATCTCTGCGGGCCTGCCAAGGACCAGATATACAAGATGCGGTCCGCCGTAAACGGTCGTTGCCCTTTACAAGGACCGCAACGCCGCAGATGGGTCCTGGTAAGCCCGCCCGGACGTGGCTTTCGGGTTCGCCGCGCGCCGCCAAGCCTACCCTCGACGAGCAACGAGCTCGCTTCAGGCCCGGCGGCTTGATTGCGAACAAACCCGCAAGCCAGACACGTCATCGGTTCGTGCGGGCCTTCCCTGAGCAACTGATTTACCCATTCAATTCCGGCTTCGGTCACCCGGCGTCATGCGCTAGGCTAGAGGCATTGCATAAAGCGGGCTCGCGGCCGGGTAACGGCGGCCCGCCCACCATTTGCACCAGACTTCCAACCCCAAGGAGAAATCTTCATGAGCAAGACGGTCGACGTTGCTGTCGTCGGTGCCACCGGCGCTGTTGGCGAAACCATGCTATCCATCCTGGCCGAACGAAAGTTCCCCGTTGGCAAGGTATACGCACTAGCGTCCGAACGCTCCGCGGGCAAGAAGGTCGCCTTCGGCAACACCTACTTGACGGTCGAAGACCTCGCGACGTTCGATTTCTCCAAGGTGCATATCGGGTTGTTCTCGCCGGGTGGCGCGATTTCTCGCGAGTACGCACCCAAGGCCGCCGCCGCGGGCTGCATCGTCATCGACAATACCTCCGAGTTCCGTTATGACGACGACGTTCCCCTGATCGTTCCAGAGGTCAACGCGCACGCGATCGCGGGCTACACCCAGCGCAACATCATCGCGAACCCCAATTGTTCGACCATCCAGATGCTGGTCGCATTGAAACCGATCTACGACGCGGTCGGAATCCTGCGCATCAACGTCGCGACCTACCAAGCGGTTTCCGGCTCGGGCAAGGAGGCGATCGAAGAGCTGGCCACGCAAAGCGCTCGCAAGCTCAACGGCCAGGATGCCGACGCCGTCGTCTATCCCAAGCAGATCGCTTTCAACGCGCTGCCGCAAATCGACGTGTTCCAGGACAACGGCTACACCAAGGAAGAGATGAAGATGGTCTGGGAGACCAGGAAGATCTTCGAGGACGAATCGATCCTGGTGAACCCGACCGCGGTACGCGTGCCGGTGTTCTTCGGGCACTCGGAAGCGGTCCACATCGAGACCCGCGACAAGATCACCGCCGAACAGGCCTGGGAGCTGTTCGAGAACGCCGAGGGCATCGAGGTGCTCGACACCCGACGTGACGGTGGCTACCCGACCGCCGTCACCGAAGGCGCGAGTCACGACCCGGTCTACGTCGGCCGTATCCGAGAAGACATCTCTCACGATCGAGGGCTGAACCTCTGGGTGGTAGCGGACAACGTCCGCAAAGGTGCGGCGTTGAACAGTGTGCAGATCGCCGAATGTCTGGTGCGTGACCACCTCTGATCTGTGGCACAATTCAGGCTCGACAGGGACCACAGGAAGAAATCGGGACACTTAGATGGGAACGCCTCTGGCGCCGTCGACCCGAGCAAGGAGTCAATGACATGCGGAAGTTGAGTTTGGTGATTGCGGGTATTCTCGGAGCCGGAAGCCCGTTGATCGGCCAGGCCGCCACCTTGGGTCAAGCCCAGGTGCAGTCGTACCTGAGCGAGCCATTGGAGGCTCGCGTTCCCCTCATGCGAACGAGTGACGAACCACTCGACGAGATCACCGTTCAGCTTGCACCGGCGTCGTTTTACCGCGACGCCGGTGTGCCATTGTCAAACCTGACGGGCAACCTCACATTCACGATCGAGTCGGACGGTGGCCAAGAGTATGTGCGCATCGGATCCAATCGCCCGATTCGCGACCCGATACTCAGCTTCCTGCTTCAGATCGAGTCGCCGCAAGGGCGGATGATCCGTTCCTACAACCTGCTTCTCGATCCGCCGAGCGCCGCCACCGCGGCAGAGCCTAGCGCCGCACCTGACACGGCATCCGGGACCGTCGCCTCCCTGACGTCCGCCGCAGCCCCGGACTGGCAGCGCGTCGCGCCAGCGTCGGATATCGAGTTGGACGCGACCCGCAAGGTCGAATTGGGGGACACACTCTCGGGCATCGCCCGCGATTACGTTCGGGAGGGCGACGACCTGCGTGCGGTCATGCAGGCAATCATCGACGCCAACCCGCAGGCGTTTGCCAACGGCAACGGCAACGCGATGATGGCCGGCGCCACACTCAACGTCCCGTCGCCCACATCCGACTCCAACGCGAGCGCTGCTCGGGAGCCGACACAGGGGGCCACTGACCAAGCCTCTGCCCAGGCGCCGGCCCTCGAACTCCTCACCCCGACGGAGGAGGGGGCGAACGGGAACACCGATCGCGAGGCAGACCAGGAGGTGTCGGAGGGAATCGCTCCACTGACTCGGACCAACCCATTGCCGGCAATCGGCGACGCCGCGCCGGCTACGGGTGCGCAAACAGAGCGGGAGGCCGCCCTGACCCAGGAAGAACTGGAATCGGCGAGGGCGGAAAACCAGGCCCTCACCGGGCAACTCGAATCCTTGAAAAAGGAAGTGGAGTCGGTAAAAGTCGCCGTGGAAACGCGGGACACCACCATCGCCGAGCTCAAGGAGACCGTGGCACAGGCACGCCAGGAAGCCGAACAGGCCGAGGCGCTGCGCAACAGCTTCTGGCTTCAGTGGGGCAAGTTCCTCGTTGGTGGTATGGGATTGCTGATCCTAGCCCTGCTAATCGCGCTTGGCCTGCGTCGGTCTCGCCGCGAAGACGAACCGGCCCTCGCGACGCCGATGACCGCCACCAACGGCACTGAACCTCGGGTAGACCCTCATGAGGTCTCCATGGCGGCCAGCCGATCGGGCGCACTTGGCATGGCGACCGGCGTCGAGGCGCTCGATATCCCGGCCACCGATGGTCGCGACGAGGTGAGGGACGAACTTTCTGGGGCCGATGCAACCGGTGACGACTCGATGAGCCCGGCCATGGTGCTCGAAGAGGCCCGTGTGCTCGAATCGTTCAACCTGACCCATCAAGCGCTGGAACTCCTGCGGGAAAGTCTGAATGAGCACCCGGGGCACCCGGAAATTCTGGCCGCGATCGATCGCTTGACGGTCACCGGGCCAGCCGGTGACGACGTGACAGCCACGAACGTCTCGTCGAAGACCTCCGAGTCGTGGGAGACAGGACTGCAGGCAGAGGACCGACAAGCGCAATCCGGACCGGTCGATGATGACGGCGATATCGCCTGGGACGACGACGTCGACGACATGCTCGCCACACCGGAACCCCAGAGGGAATCACACGCCTCGGACGACAATCTCATGGAGTTCGACGATTCCTTTGCCCTGGAAACACCGAGCGAAGAAACGTCAAGCGACGAAAATCCAGGGCAGGGGACTACACCGCCCGAGGCGCCGATGGACGCAGATTCGGGGCATCGAGCCGATGACATCGAGCTTGCGTTGCCCGGCGAAGAATCCCCCGAAGCCGACCAGGACGCCCAGGACCCAGAACTCGGCGAGCGTCACTCCGACCCGACCACGCTCGACCCTGGACTTGACCTCGAGTTAACGCCCGAACCGGGAGCCGAGCCGGAGGCTGAGGCGCCCCGTGAAATCGCGGACCTGGAGGAAGGTAACGCTGCCGACGTAGACACCCGTGTCAGCCTGGCCGAGGCTTTCCTCGACGTCGGGGACCGGGAGAGTTTCGACATGATCGAGGCTGAATTGCGGGAAGAGGGCGCCACGCTGGCGCTTGATAAACTCGACGAGCTCAAGCATCGCCACGGCACCTGATCGACACGGGCCGAGGTCTGGGCGCCAAGACTCCGCCGGGGAAATGCAAGCCTGCGACACGTTCCCTATGGGAGGTTCGAGGGCAATCCCTGACTCGGCGCGGTCCTAAAACCGGGCGTCGAGAAACGGATGAGGCAAAACAAGAAGGCCGGTTGCTCACGGAGCAACCGGCCTTCATTGTCGAACTGTATGCTTGGTGCCCAGGAGAGGACTC
>JAFGUH010000109.1 GCA_016938615.1 Halothiobacillaceae bacterium
CGACGTAAGGCGGCCCGAAGGGCGGGGTTCACGGACGAACCCCGCGACGCCGCAGGTGGGCGCCTGGCGGCCCGCCCTGCGGGGCTTACCGGCTTGTCCGTCATCGGTGTTCCCGAACCTCGCCGGGCAATGAGCCCGCCTTCGGATCGGCGCCTTGATGACGAACAAGCCGGTAAGCCAGAGGCATTGGATATTCGTGCAGAGGTTCCTTAACGAACCTGCCCTGGGTCGGACCACGGAGGCCCGGTCCACCTGGATGCCCGGCGCCGGGGTTTTCGATGAGCCGAACCCGGGCCGGCGGTGTTGGATATTCGCGCAGAGGTTCCATAGACTGCCGGCATGACGCAACGCGGTGCCCGGCCGGAGAGCCGGGGCCTGCCCCCATGTACAGCTTGAACGAGGAATACCACCGTGCTCGAATTCTCGGTAAAGAGCGGCGCGCCGGAAAAGCAGCGCACCGCCTGCCTGATCGTCGGCGTCTTCGAATCCCGTCGGCTCTCGGAGGCCGCGGAGACCATCGACCGGGTCAGTGACGGCTTCATCTCCGCGATCACCCGACGCGGAGACATGGACGGCGAACTGGGTGACACCCTGCTCCTGCATGGGGTGCCCAACATCCAGGCCGACCGCGTCATGCTGGTCGGCCTGGGCAAGGAGCGCGAACTCGACACGCGCGGGCTGGTCAAGGCAACGCGCGTCGCGATCGAGGCCCTACGCCACCGCGGCACGGCCGAGTGCGTCAGCCATCTCTCGGAAATCGACGTGCGCGGCAGCAGCATGGAGCAAGTGCTTCGCCAGAGCATCGTGGCGATCGACGACGCGCTCTACCGCTTCGACGAGCTCAAGAGCGAACGCGACCTGGGGCCACGTCGCCCGCTGCGCAAGGTCACGTTCATCCTGCCGACCCGCCGCGAGTTGATGGAGGCCGAACGCTACGTGCGCGAGGCCACCGCAATCAGCAACGGGATGCGCATGGCGAAGAACCTCGCCAACATGCCCGGGAACCTGCTCACGCCGACCACGATGGCCGAGCACGTGCGCAAGATGACCGAAACCCATATGCATCTCGCTGTCGAAGTGCTGGACCAGTCGCGCATGGAGGCCCTGGGCATGAACGCCCTGCTCGCGGTAGCGAAGGGCAGCAGCGAGCCGCCGAAGATGATCGTCATGGAGCACATGGGCGCGGAGGCCGACACCCCGCCGATCGTCCTGGTGGGCAAGGGGGTGACGTTCGACTCGGGCGGCATCTCTATCAAGCCCGGTCCCGACATGGATCAGATGAAGTTCGACATGGGCGGCGCGGCGGCCACCATCGGTGTGATGTCGGCGGTGGCCGAGATGCAGCTGCCCATCAACGTGGTCGGCATCGTGCCCACCGTCGAGAACATGCCCGATGGGGCGGCCCTCAAGCCGGGAGACGTGATTCGCAGCATGTCCGGACAGACGATCGAGGTCTTGAACACCGATGCCGAGGGCCGGCTGATCCTCTGCGACGCCCTCACCTACGCCTCGCGCTACAAGCCGGCGGCGATCATCGACATCGCCACGCTGACCGGGGCCTGCATCATCGCGCTCGGCCGCCATCCCAGCGGGTTGCTGGCCAACCACGAGCCCCTCGCCCGCGAGCTGCTCAAGGCGGGGGAAACCACCGGCGACCGTGCCTGGCAGCTGCCACTCTGGGACGAGTACCAGGACCTGCTCAAGAGCAATTTCGCCGACATGGCGAACATCGGGGGACGAGAGGGGGGCACGATCACCGCCGCCGCCTTCCTGTCCCGCTTCGTCAAGGAGCACAACTGGGCCCACCTCGACATCGCTGGCACCGCCTGGAAGACCGGCGAAGCCAAGGGCGCGACGGGTCGACCCGTGACCTTGCTTGCAGAATTCCTGATGAATCGCGCCCGACAGCAGCAGGAAGGCAACGCCAACGGCTAACCCGTACGGCGCGACACAAGGGCAACAGGCCCCGGCGATGGATGGGGCCTGTTGCGTTCCATGACGTACCGCACGGTTCGATGACGGCACGGAACCGGGGATGGTTCGCGATCTTGGCGCCGGCTGGAAGGGAAGACCGGCGTGATGACTCGGGCTTGGCGAGACCGATAACCAGGGTGCGGACAAACCCGCCCGCAGAGGCACCATCGGTTCGCACCAAGGGTGCCCAAGCGGGACACGCGTCAGCCGGGCGCGGTGAATCGTTCCAGGGTGCGTCGCCGTTGCTGACGCTTGCGTTCCGGCAGGTTGTCGTGGAGACGGTCACGCAGCGCCACCATGAAACGTTCGACGTCCGCGATATCCACGCCGGGCACGTCGACCTCGGCGAACGTCCGCGCGTAGAGCTTCTCGGCACCGGTCCGCAATTCATCGATCAACGGCAGGGCGCGCTCGGTCAGGCGAATGATCTTGCAACGACGATCGCTACCGCACTGGACACGCTCGACCCATTCGTCTCGCGACAGGCGATCGACCATGGCAACCAGCGACGGCCCTTCGATGCCCAACTCCTCGGCCAACTCCGACTGGATAAGACCCTCGGGGTAGAGCGAAAGGATCGCCATAGTGCGCCACTTCGCTTGGCTGAGTCCATGGTGAGCGAGTTCGAGATCGAGCAACTGGCGCCAGAGTTGGTCGACACGATGCAGCAGTACCGGAATGCGGTCCTCGGCGCAGATGTCGAATGCGGTCGTCAGGTCGGCCATGCGAAGTCCCTGAGTGGTGGCAAAACGAAATCCCGGCCACCAGGACCGGGATACACAGTTTGCCACCACCACCGAGCGGGTCCAACTATTCCCCGGACGACTCGATAGTCTATCGGCCCCGGCGCCGGGTGTGCCCAACGAGGTCACTGGGTGTGAGCGCTGCAGAATTCAGTGGATTTCGCCGGCTGAATGACCAAGTCGTTTTTCCTGGCGTCAACTGCAACGCCTCCCGGGCGAAAGTCGGGGACAAAAAGTCGGGGACAACGTGTAGGCAGGCCTCGCGAGACCTGCACGGGCTGTCTACGGTGTCGCCTCACTTTCGCAGGATCTACTCTGACATGAGCCGATGCGGATGGAGGGGGCCTGTGGGCGTTGATCCCGGTTTGTCGGACTATTCGTTGAACACCACGTCGGCAGTTACGCCCTCACTCGCCGCGAACTGCTTGAGACGGCGCACGGCCTCGAGCTGAATCTGACGCACGCGCTCGCGTGTGCAGCCGAGCAGGCGTCCCACCTGTTCAAGCGTGGCAGGCTCGTGACCGCGCAGCCCAAACCGGCGCATCAGTACTTCTCGCTGCTTGCCCTCGAGCTTGTCGATCAGTCGATCGAGCAGTTGCAAGACCCCGTCGTCCTGCAATTCGTCCTCGGGGAGCTGGCTGTTGTCGTCCGGGACCATGTCGAGCAATGAAAACTCGCCGTCGCCCTTGAGCGGGCTGTCGAAGGACGACTCGCGTTCGTTGTACGACATGACCTTCAGCACGTCCTCGACCGGCTTATCGAGGTGCTCGGCGATCTGCTCGGGCCGCACGTCGCCGTTCTGGCTCTGGGCGATCTTTCGGGCGGCCCGGTTGTAGGAGTGCACTTCCTTGACCACGTGTACCGGTAGCCGCACCGTGCGAGCCTGGTTCATCAGCGCACGCTCGATGGTCTGGCGGATCCACCAGGTGGCGTAGGTCGAAAAACGGAACCCACGCTCGGGATCGAACTTCTCGACCGCCCGCATCAGGCCGAGATTTCCTTCCTCGATCAGGTCGAGAAGGTCCAGACCGCGATTGATGTAGCGCCGGGCAAGCTTGATTACCAAACGCAGGTTGCAGACGATCATCTTCTGACGCGCCCACTCCTCGCCCGCCTGGGCTCGACGCGCGTAATCGACCTCCTGCTGGGGGGTCAGTAGACGTTCCGTCTCGACGTCCCTCAGATAAAGCCGAACCGGGTCCGGCGATTCGGAGTCCGCAACGTTGAAGTGCCTGGCGAAGGCCGCCGCCTCCGGCTCGCCCCCACTGCGCGCAGCGCGAGGGGCAACCGACGGGTCGACCTGTCCGGCGGCCAATTCGTCGATTCTGCCGGGCTCGACCTGGTTGCTGCTACCGTGAACGATTGACTGGGCCATGTCGTATCCCTCGCTTGTTTGCGCTATTACCGAAACCATCTGTGTACAACTTTTGCACAGTACAGAAAGGGGATCAATCCCCTATTTATCGAATAAAACCACATGACAGATTCGATTTAATCGGATCTTAACCCCGGAAACGTGCCTGATAGGCGGGGAGATTGTGCTAGCGCCCATTTATCATATACAAATCCTATACAAACCTGAGACGCGAGAAGCAGATCCCCTCTCGATTGCGTCCCTCAGGCCTGGACGTGGGCGCGACGCCACGATTTTTCAACCCGGTGGCCGGCCGCCATCAGGCACCGGCGGAGAGACCACAACCGCTCAACAAACGGCAAAAACAAGGTGGGGCAGCTGGCAAGGTCAACACATCGCCCAAGGCAAGTTACGCGGCGACGCTGCCGACCAAACGCAAGCCCGCCGACGAGCGCCGTCGGGCCACAGTGCCTCAAGGCAGGTAACGCTCCGGGTCGACCGGCTTGCCCTGTCGGCGTATCTGGAAGAGGAGATGCCCGCCCTTGTCGGGACGACGGTGATCGATCGGCCCGACAAGGGCGATGGTCTCGCCCTGGCGCACCCGGTCGCCCTCGACCACTGACAGACTCTTGTTGTACGCATAAGCGGACAACCACTCGGCGTTGTGCTTGACGATCACCAGATTGCCGTAGCCGGGCAGACCGTCGCCGGAGTAGACCACCTTTCCGTCGGCCGCCGCCTTGACTGCCGTATCGACACGCGCACCGAGGATCATGCCCTTCTGGGCCGGGGAACCCTCCGGGAACCGATGCAACACCCGCCCCCGCAGGGGCCAGTGCCAGTCGACGGGCGAGGAAGCTGCCGGCGGGCGAGAACCGCTGTCGTCGAGCGAAGGCGCGGAGGGACGGGTGGCATGAGCCGGGGCCGAGGCGACGGCCCGTGGCGGGGCAGACGATCCCGGCGGGTTGAGCCGCAGCCGCTGCCCAATCTTCAGCTGACGGGGGTTATCAATTCCGTTCCAACGGGCCAGTCGTTGCCAATCGAGGTCGTTGGCCACGGCGATCGAGTAGAGGGTGTCACCGCCCTTGACGTAGTAGACCGGCTGACCACCTTCCCAGCCACGATAATCGGGTGAGCTGCTGCAACCGAGCAGCAGGAACGCCACCAAGAAGCCCGCCGCCAGGAGTCCCGATCCGTGCGGCGCGATCGCGCGATCATGGACGGGGCGAGCACCCATGGCCTACATCGTCTGCCAGAGGCCGATGGCGACGAGCAAAAGCACCACGAGCAACCAACCCAGCCATTCGATGTAGCGGCGCAGCGTGGGCGCAACTCGCGGACCGGCCCAGGCAACCAGGCCCGAGACGAGGAAGAAGCGGGCGCCCCGACCGATGAAAGAGGCGACCACGAATCCCAGTGGGTTCATGGTCATCGCGCCCGCGGCGATAGTGAATACCTTGTAGGGAATCGGCGAAAAGCCGGCGACCAGCACTGCCCAGAAGCCCCAGGCGCCGAACCAGTCCCGGGCGCGCTCGAAGCCGGCCGCGTAGTGCGACGAGGCCAGCCAGGGCTGGATCGACTCGATCGCCCAGAGCCCGATCAGATACCCCAGCACGCCGCCGAGCACGCTCCCGGCCGTCGCGATCAGCGCAAAGCCCCACCAGCAACGCGGACGGGCCAGGGTCATTGGCATCAGCATGACGTCCGGCGGCACGGGAAAGACCGACGACTCCGCGAAGCTCAACACCCCAAGCACGACCGGGGCGCGACGATGGGCGGACCAGGCCAGGACACGGTCGTAGAGCGAGCCGAACAGCCTCATGCGCACCTCACGCCAACGGGAAGGGACCACCGGTCACGCAAGCGACCCTGGCAGTAATGGAACGAACGAGACGAGATCGTACCAGCGTGTCTGGTATTCGGTATCGTCGAGCCGGGTGATCACCGTCAGCTTCTGGCCGATCCCCTGGGCCCCGACCGGAATCACGAGCCGACCGCCGATCGCCAACTGCGCCTTGAGTTCCGCCGGGACGGCATCGGGGGCGGCCGTCACGACGATACCCTCGAACGGCGCCTGCGAGGGCCAGCCCTTGAAGCCGTCCCGATGCATGTAACGAATGTTGAGCAGACCCAGCGCCCGGTGTCGGGCCTTGGCCTGGTCGAGAAACGCGCCGATTCGCTCGACGGTGAAAACCGACTGACACATTTGGGCAAGCACGGCGGCCTGGTAACCCGAACCGGTACCGACCTCGAGCACTCGCCTGAGCCGGCTCTGGCCGGCCGTCACCAGTTCGGTCATCCGGGCGACGATATATGGCTGGGAAAGGGTCTGCCCCTGCCCGATCGGCAGGGAGCAGTCCTCGTAGGCCCGCACGCTCTGCACCTCGTCGACGAAGGCCTCTCGAGGCACCTCGGCCATCGCCTCGAGCACCGCCTCGGAACGGATGCCCTGGGTCACTAGCCGATCGAGCATCGTCTGCCGCGCCCAGTGATAGTTCCGCTGAATCATGACACCGACCTCAGGCCAGCCACCGTTGCAGGGCCGGCATGGTCTCGTGGCGCGTCATGTCGAAATGGATCGGCGTCACCGAGACCCAACCTTCGGCCAGGGCCTGGAAATCCGTGCCATCACCGGCATCCTCGGCCTCGCCGGCCGCCCCGATCCAGATGATCTCGCGACCACGCGGGTCGGTGTCACGCACCAGCTGGCCGGAGGGATGCCGTCGTCCGAGGCGTGTCGCCCGCACGCCGCGAATCCGATCGAGAGGGGCGTCGGGGACATTGACATTGAGGAGGCTGTAGGCCGGCAGCGGGTGATTGTCGAGCCGCCGAATCAGCCACTCGACCCAGTGCGCCGCGGAGCCAAGGTGCTCGGGGGCGAACGCCTGGCAGGAGACCGCGATCGCGGGCAGGCCCAATGCCCGACCCTCGCTCGCCGCGGCCACGGTGCCCGAGTAGAGCACGTCGTCGCCGAGATTGGCGCCGTGATTGATGCCAGAGACGACCAGGTCGGGCATCGTCGGCAGCAAACCCTTTATGCCCAGGTGGACACAGTCCGACGGCGTGCCGTCGATCACCCAGAGCCGGTCTTCGAGTTGGCGCGGGCGCAGCGGTCGCGAGAGCGTCAGGCTGTTGGACGCGCCGCTGCGATCACGATCGGGTGCCACGATGGTTACCGTGGCGACACGCGCGAGGCGCTCGGCGAGCCGGTTCAGCCCCGGGGAGAGATAGCCGTCGTCGTTGCTCAGGAGAATATGCATGCCGTGCTCGTGTTGATGTCGTGGGCCTTGTACGGCCGCGGTATCGGTGTCCGGGTCGGGCCATAACGCCCGGCCCGAGAACGGATCAGAGCGCGGGCCCGAGCCGGACCAGGCCTAGGCCTGACCTTATTCGATACGTACCGGACGCAGTTGGCGGTCGCAAGGATACCGCCTGCGGGGCGGCAATTCAGCCCGTGTCGTGGCGGCGCACCAGGCAAGGGGGCTATGATGCGCCCATGAGCGACGAGTCACGCATCGCCCCCGAAGATCGCGCCCTCTTTCTCGATGCCGTCGGCCCGGTCGACCCGGTCGAGGACGAGCGGGTAGAGCCCGTGCGTCCCCGGCCCAGTGCCCGCCCTCGCCGCGAGCCTGGCTTCGACCAACTGGTGGACGAGGTCGCCTTCAGCGACCTGGCCGAGGCCCCGGAACAGGGGGAGCAGGTTCAGTACCTCCGCCCAGGCGTGCAGAAAACGATCCTGCGGAAGCTCAAACGCGGCGGCTATAGCGTCTCGGCCTCACTCGACCTTCACGGCCTGACCGTCGATCAAACCCGCCACGAGGTAGGCGCTTTCCTACGCAGCGAACGCGGCGAGCTGCGCCGTTGCGTGCGTATCGTCCACGGCAAGGGCTATCGGTCGACGGACGCCCAGCCGGTGTTGAAATCCCTGCTCAACCGCTGGTTGCCTCAGCGCGACGACGTGGTCGCCTTCTGTTCGGCGCCACCGCACGACGGAGGCACCGGTGCACTCTACGTCCTTCTACGCCGACTGAAGCCGGGTGACTGACGCCCCGTTCAACCGCCTGGGGAACGCGAGCGGTCCAGCGCGAACGGCAATCGAACCAGGTACGCCCCCTGGGTGGAATGAATACTCAGATTCGCCATCCAGTCGGTCCGGTCCGAGGTGCAGCCCGGCAGGATTATGTCGGCGCGGTACGTCCCGTCCGCCAGCCGTTCGAGCCGGTAGGCATTGTTGCCCATGTCCATGCCCACCATCTCGAAATCCACCCGAACTGCGCCGACCGACTCACCCGCCTTGCCTTGCGGCACGACGACGAGCCGGGTTTTCTCGAGCGGAACGACCGGATCGGGCAGGGTGACACGAAAATCGCCCAGCCCGTTGATCGCGACCGTGCAGCCCTCGCCCTTCAAATGACAATCCGCCGGAGCCTCGACCTGGGTCAACGCCCCGGTCATCGGCACATCGGTGGACAGCTTGCCTGGCGCCCGTCCCCACAGGTAGGTCAACGCGCCCAGGATCAGCATCGTCGCGACCAGCCATTTCGCCTGTTTCATGCTCATTCGCCTTCTCCCCTCAGAGTCACCAGAACGCCGAGATCCCGGCTACGCCGAACCCACCGCGGCGCCAGATACGTGGCAGGTCAGCCCGGCTCACGCCGCCCAGCGCGTAGACTGGCATCGAGGCCGACTCGGCCAGGTCGGCGAAGGCCGCCCAGCCGATGCCCGGCACGTCCGGATGCGTCGCGGTCGCTCGCAGCGGCGAAACGGTGACAAGATCGGCACCCAGTTCATTCGCCCGGTCGAGTGTCGCCCGGTCATGTACGGCCGCGGTCACCAGGTGGCCGCACAGCTGGGCGCCGCGCACCTTCTGGGCGGAAATCGACATCAGCCGGGCATGATTGAGGTGCAGCCCGACGCGCGGGTCGAGCCCCTCGGGCCAGGGCCGTTCTCCGGGCGGATTGACCACCGGCCAATGACCGGCCGCCTGCGCCACCCGGGCCAATCTCGGCCAGGACACCTCGCCTGCCTCGAGCGCCGGACCGGGACGTAAATTGACCAGCATCGGCGCGGGCAAGGCGTTCAGCCGCGATTCCACCTCCACCTGCCAGGCACCCGTTCCGGCGACGCCAATGGGCGGCGTGATCGCTAGGCAGCGGGGCAGCAGCAGGGCATTGACCATGCCTCGATTGGCCGGCGGCATTGCTGCCAGCCAATCACCGCGCGTGGCGCGGTCGAGCGGCTCCGCCACGAGCGTCTGCCCCTCGACCGGGTGAGGATGCCCCTCCCAGTCGGTCACCTCGAAACCGATCAACCGCAGGTGCCGATCCGGATAATCCCAGTCAAGGGTAATCAGCCGACGCGCCCGACGCACGCGGATGCCGGTCTCCTCGGCCAGTTCCCGCTCCAGCGCGACGCGCAGGGTCTCCCCCGACCGGCGCTTACCACCGGGAAACGCGCGGGTACCGGCCAGGTGCTTCCCCTCGGGGCGGACTTCGGTCCAGACGCGGCCGTCGAACTCGCGCAGCAGGCCGAGGACGATGTCGGTCCGTGGCCGGCTCATAACGATCAGGAACGGTACTCGGCGTTGATCTTGACGTAGTCGTAGGAGAAATCGCAGGTCCAGACCTGGTCCACCGCCGTGCCGCGACCGAGATCGATACGCATGGTGATCTCGGGTTCGGCCATCACGGCAGCCGCCTCAGCCTCGACGTACTCGGGGTCACGCCCGCCGTCGACCACCACGCGCACGTCGCCCAACCAGAGACTGACGTTGCCGACGTCCAGGTCGTCAATGCCGGCATAACCGACCGCGGCGAGGATGCGCCCGAGGTTGGGGTCGGAGGCGAACAGCGCGGTCTTGACCAGCGGGCTGTGCGCGACCGCCTTGCCCACCAGCCGGCACTCGGCCCGGTCGCGCCCGCCGCTGACCTCGATGGTGACGAACTTGGTCGCCCCTTCGCCGTCACGCGCCAGGGCCTGGGCGAGGAACACGGCCACCTCGGCGGCCGCGTCCCGCAGCGGTGCGTAGTTCGGGTCGTCGATACCGGTGACCTCGAGGCTGCCCTCCCGACCATTGGCGATCAGCATGAAGGCATCGTTGGTCGAGGTGTCGCCGTCGACGGTCACCCGATTGAAGCTCTCCTCGGTCACCTCGTCGAGGATCGACTGCAGCACCGCCTTCGGCACCCGGGCATCAATCCCCATGTAGCCGAGCATGGTGGCCATGTTCGGGTGAATCATCCCCGAGCCCTTGGCGATACCGGTGATCGTCACGGACGCCCCACCGATCACGCGGGTCAGCGAACGCCCCTTCGGGATGGTGTCGGTGGTCATGATCGCCGAGGCGGCGCGCAGCCAGTTGTCCTCGGCCGCCTCGGCCACCGCCTGGGGCAGCGCGTCGATGATCTTCTCGGAGGGCAGCGTCTCCATGATCACGCCAGTGGAGAACGGCCAGACGGCCCGATCGTCGCAGCCCAGGCGTCCGGCCAGCGCGTGACAGACGGACTCGGCACGCGCCATGCCGTCGGCGCCCGTACCGGCGTTGGCATTGCCGGTGTTGATCACCAGCGCCCTCGGGGCGACGTCACTCTCTCGCCGCTCGCGGCACATGATGACCGGCGCGGCGCAATAGCGGTTCTGGGTGAACACGCCCGCCATGGTCGCCCCCTCGGGCAGCAGCATCACCGCGAGATCGTCGCGATTGGCCTTTCGCACGCTGGCCTGGGCTATACCGATGCGGATGCCCGGAATGGGGTGCAGTGAGTCGGGGGCGGTCAAACCGACGCTCATGCCAGTCCCTCTCCTATTGTCCAGTGGTGGCGCCGAGCGCCATGTTCAATAACTGGTTGGCGGGAGTGCCGTTCAGTTCGAGGTTGCCCTGGCGGAAGTCGAGGGTGGTCTTGACCACGCCGTCTTCCACCGTGACCCAGCCCTGTTCGACCAGAGGCGCAAGCTGCGCCTTGATGTCGCCGGCGCGACCGGGGTCGCCTTGGGCCGCAACCTGCTTTTCCAGCAAGGCGAGCGGCATCGTCAGCCTTCCCTCCACCGCCATGGCACTGACCAGGGCCATCCACATCATCGGATTGGGTTCGCCCTTGATGACATCGGCCGGCAGCTCGACCGACACGGCCATTTCGGCATCACCCTCGGGGGTGGTGGCCTTGAGCGGATCGATCGAAATCCGCGGCCCCCGACTCAGCAACGCCGGCAAGGCCTCTTGCATCACCCGGCCGACCGCCCCTTCGATGTCGGCCCTCTGGGCTGCCCGGGATGTCTGGGGTGCATGTTCCCGAATTTCCTCGAGACGCTGGATAACGGTGCGAACGGCCTCGGCGTCGAGACGCTCGATGGCCACCCGCAGGCGCGCGTCGGTCAGGGATTCGTCATCGACAGTGGCCGCGCCGGCCTGGTAATCGACGGCAAAGCGAAACAGGTCGCCCTCGCGAGCGGACTCGAAGGCCAGGCTCAGATCCTCGGCCGAGCTGCGACGATCGGCCTCTACGACCTGCAAGCGGTCGAGCGACAGCCGCCCCTGGCCATCCCAGACGAACCCGTCATCGGCAACCTGGCCGGATGCCGCCAGTCGCAGTCCTTGAGTGGTCAGGCGGGTACCGGGATCGACCCCGACCGCCTGATCGTCCAGCGCGAAGCGGTCGGTCTCGAAGCGGTAGTCGAACCCGCCGTCCGTGGATGTCTCCAGCACCAGGTCCGCGCCGGTGAACTCCATTCCCTCCCGCTCGATGGCGGGCACGCGCCCGGTCGTGCGAGAGCCGCCGGTCGGGTAGAGCGCGGTGCTCAGTGTGAGGTCGGCCCCGTCGCCGAACAGTTCGGCCAGTGTCGCTCTGGACGCCGAGTCCGCCGGCTCCCAGCGCGTGTGTACTGTCGCATAGCGTCCATCGAGACCCGGCCAGTGGTCGATGCGATGGGTGAGCGTCAGGCGCAGCGGTTCACGCTCGGGCAACCGCAGTAGCAGGGCGGATTCAGCATGGGATTCGAGGTAGCCACGCTGGTAGTCCGTGACCTCCAGGCTCAGGGTCCCTCGTGTACCGGGGAACGGCCCGACCTGCGAGAGCGTACGTTCCATGACCAGCCCGGTGACTAGCGGTGCGGCGGCGATGGCGACCAGGACGACCGCCACGGCAAAAATCAGACGTTTCATTCCCTGTCTCCCAGGACGGACGCGGTGGCTACGGGAAAAGCCCGGTCAGAGCTTGCCGCAGCAATGCTTGAACTTCTTGCCCGAGCCGCAGTGGCAGGGGTCGTTTCGGCCGATTTTGGGGGTCTCGCGTCGAACCGGGCGCGTCGGTGCCTCTTCGTCCCCCGGGCTCCCCGGGCCGGAGGGACGATCGGCCGGCGCTTCCTCCTCGGCATCGGCGAAGGTTGATACCGATTCGTGCCGCGTGCGCAACTGGCTCGGATCGACGCGCGGGTTGTCGACCAGCTCGTCGAGCATCTCGTTGATCTGATCCTGCTCCATGCCTTCGGGTGCGGCGATCTGCAGCCGGGTCAGCGTGCGGATGATCTCGTAGTTCATGTCGTCGATCATCTTGCCGAACATCTCGAACGCCTCACGCTTGTACTCCTGCGTGGGGTTCTTCTGCGCATAGCCGCGCAGACCGATGCTCTGGCGCAGGTAGTCCATCGCCGCGAGGTGCTCCTTCCACTGCGCGTCGAGCACCTGCAGCAGCACGCCCTTCTCGAACTGGCGCAGATTGTCCTCGCCGACCAGCTTCTCCTTGGCCTCATAGTGCCGCTGCGCGGTGTCGATGATCTTGTCAATCAGGGTCTCGTCGGTGAGCTCGTCGTCCTCGTCCAACCACTGCTGCAGAGGGAAGTCGAGACCGAAGTCCTCCTTGAGATGGGCGGTGAGCCCATCGATGTCCCACATCTCCTCGAGCGCACCATGCGGCACGAAACGGCGGAAGCGGTCGGCAAGCACCTCGCGGCGCATCGACTCGATGATCGGCCGGGTGTCGGTGGTTGCCATGACCGCGTGGCGCTGCTCGTAGATGACCTTGCGCTGCTCGTTGGCGACGTTGTCGTAGTCGAGCAGGTGCTTGCGCATGTCGAAGTTGTGGCCCTCGACCTTGCGCTGGGCGTTCTCGATCGCGCGAGAGACCCAGGGGTGTTCGATCGCCTCGCCGGAGCGCATGCCGAGCTTCTTCATCAGCCCGGAGACGCGATCGGAGGCGAATACCCGCATCAGGCTGTCCTCGAGCGAGAGGAAGAAGCGGGTCGAACCCGGATCCCCCTGGCGACCGGCGCGACCACGCAGCTGGTTGTCGATCCGACGCGATTCGTGGCGTTCTGTGCCCACGACGTGCAGCCCCCCCGACTCGATCACCCGGCGGTGACGCTCCTCCCACTCGGTTTCGACGCGGCGCTTTTCCTCCTCGCCTACGTCCGGACCCAGCGCCAGGATCTCCTGCTCGAGATTGCCGCCCAGCACGATATCCGTGCCGCGTCCGGCCATGTTGGTCGCGATGGTAACCGCGCCGGGGCGCCCGGCTTCGGCGATGATCTCGGCCTCGCTCATGTGATTCTTGGCGTTGAGCACGTTGTGCGGGATGCCGGCCTTCTCGAGCGCATCGGAGACCAGCTCGGAGGCCTCGATCGAGGCCGTTCCCACCAGGGTGGGCTGGCCGCGATCGCGCGCCGCCTGCACGTCCTTGGTGATCGCTTCGAACTTCTCCTCGGCGGTGAGGAAGACGAGGTCACCGTGATCGGTGCGCTGGATCGGGCGGTTGGTCGGGATCTGGATCACGTCCAGGCCGTAGATCTCGCCCAGCTCGCGGGCCTCGGTCTCGGCCGTACCGGTCATGCCGGCGAGCTTCGGGTACAGGCGGAAGTAGTTCTGGAAGGTGATCGAGGCAAGCGTCTGGTTTTCGGGCTTGATCGTCACGCCCTCCTTCGCCTCGACGGCCTGGTGCAAGCCCTCCGACCAACGCCGGCCGGCGAGCGTACGGCCGGTGAACTCGTCAACGATGATCACGTCGTCGCCCTTGACGATGTAGTCGACGTTGCGTCGATAGATCGCATGCGCCCGCAGGGCCGCGGTCAGATGCGAGAGCAGCATGATGTTGTGCGAGTCGTAGAGCGACTCGCCTTCCTCCAGCAAACCGGCCTGGACCAGCAGGCTCTCGGCCTTGTCGAAACCGCGCTCGGTCAGGAAGACCTGCTTGTTCTTTTCGTCGACGGTGAAATCGCCGATCTCCTCGTCGGTGAGCGGCGGCTCGTCGTCCTTGGGCTCCTCGCGCGCCTGGCGCTTGAGCTCGGGGATCAGGCCGTTGATCGTGTGGTAGGTCGCCGAGGAATCGGCCGCGGGGCCGGAGATGATCAGCGGAGTGCGCGCCTCGTCGATCAGGATCGAGTCGACCTCGTCGACGATCGCGAACTTCGGCTCGCGCTGCATCACCTGCTCGCTCGAGAAAGCCATGTTGTCGCGCAGGTAATCGAAGCCCAACTCGTTGTTGGTCGCGTAGGTAACGTCGCAGTGATAAGCGTCACGCTTGGCACGTGCATCCATGCCCGGCACCACCGTGCCCACCGTCAGGCCTAGGGCGGTGTAGACCCGGCCCATCCACTCCGCGTCACGCTTGGCGAGGTAGTCGTTGACCGTAACCACGTGCACGCCCTGTCTCGTGATTGCATTGAGGTAGACGGCCAGGGTAGCGACCAGGGTCTTGCCCTCGCCGGTCTTCATCTCGGCCACCTTGCCCTGGTGCAGGACCATGCCGCCAATCAACTGGACGTCGAAGTGGCGCATGCCCATCACGCGGCGGCTCATCTCGCGGCAGACGGCGAAGGCCTCGGGTAGCAACGAGTCGAGACTCTCGCCATCGCTCCAGCGCTGGTGGAATTCCTCGGTGCGTCCCTTGATTTCCTCGTCGGTCAGGGCCTGCGTTGCCTCCTCGAGGGCGTTGATTTCCGTGACGCGTTTCCCCAGCTTCTTGATCTCGCGATCATTGCGCGTACCGAAAACCTTGGCTGCAAGCGATCCAATCATGACATTCCCGTGAAAGCGAGACCCGCGCGCAGGCGGCGCGGCAATGGAAGTAAATGCGCTGAATCTTACGGCAGATGCATGGATAATGATAGGCACCGCACCGGGTGGCAAAACCCGGCACGCACGCCGTACGAGGGCCGCGCCATGAAGCTGGAACACTACCGCCGAAACCCCGTTCTGGCAGGGATTCTCGATCGAGTCGCCTTGATCCGGGCCTACCAGTCGATCGTCGATGGGCTGGTCCCGGGGCGCAGCGGGCAATCTGTCCAGGTGCTCAACGTCGACGACCGGGTACTCACGCTCGGTGTCGGCAGCGCCGCGATGGCCAGCCGCCTTCGGTTCGAGGCGAACGACCTGCTAGCTCGGCTGCACCGGGCGCTGGACGATCACCCGAACGCCCCCCGGCCAGCCGCCGTGCGCGTACGCGTGGTCACCGAACGTCCCAAAAGAGGCCATTCGTCGCCCACTCGGGAGCGGCCTCGGTCATCCACAGGCAGTCGAGCCCTCGGCTGTCTGGCGGCGACTCACGCCGACCCAGCGCTGGCCCGATCGCTCGACCGGCTCGCCCGACTGCTCGACCCAGACACCCGAACCGACACCGACTGAAACCGCTCGCCGCGCCGGGGCAGACCCGGCCTGCCCCCCTCTGCCACCGCGGCCTGACGAGCCGCTAGTGATCAAGGGGCGTCGTTGCCAGCAAGCCGTCAGGCGGGTCTTGATGGCAACACCCCAGGGACACGGGCGGGTCGCCAGCCCCGCGGGCCTGCCCGTCCGCGCCCGTTTGGATGGCGTCCAGGTGACCTGGTGTCCGTGGCACTCCAACGCCGGTACGGAGGGTCAGACGGCGCGCCAGTCGAAGGGGATCGAATTGCGGCGTTCCGGCAAGCGGCCGTCCTGCACGAGCCGCTCGATCCGCGTGAACACCTCGGCGCGCCCGAACGGCTTCTTCATGAAGTCATCCGACCCCAGCCGGTCTAGCACCATCTTCGCCATCGACTTCTCGTCGCCGCTGATCATGATCACCGGAATATCCGCAGTCACCGGGTGCTGGCGCAAGCGCCGCAAGGCAGCGAAGCCGTTCATGCCCGGCAGGATGATATCGAGAAAGATCAAATCCGGCGGATATTGACGGGCCAGTTGCAGGCCCTCCTCAGCGTCACCGGCGCCGATCGGCTCGAACTCGTTCTGTCCGAGCATGCGGCTCAAGATCTTTACCACGGTGCGCGAGTCGTCGATGACCAGGACGCGCAGGCCGCGCGAAGCCTCCCAGCGCCGTTCGCGACGACGGTCGACCGTTTTCCGCAGGCCCAGAAGGCCACCGATGCGGCTGATGTAGCCCATGAACACGTCTCCCTGTGTTGTGTTGATCACGCCGGCCTCCATGGCCGGCAACCGACTCGACTCGTGGGCCGAAGGCGCCCGACAGTCTTGCCGAAGACAGGCCGGTTGTCCACTCCCTGGATTGACGGTTCGTCCGGCAAGCCGGCGAACGTCGGCTGTCGCCCCGCGCAACGCGAGCGTCGATCGATCGGCATTCAGACGGGGGCGGGCAAGCCTAGAGAACCTCAGCACGAATGCCAAGCCGCTGGAGCGCGCCTTGATCACGAACGACTCGCTCAGCCCGAGTGGCAAGGCATTCGTGCTGAGGCTACCTAGTCGGCGATCTGAGCCGCCGGTCGGGAAAACGACACGGGCGGCGGTTCCTCGTTTTCGAAGGTCACGGTTTCGTAGGCCGTTTCCTGCGCGAGGAGCGTCCGCAGCAACTGGTTGTTCAGCGCATGACCCGACTTGTGGCCGGTAAAGCTGCCGATCACGCTGCAGCCGAGCAGGTAAAGGTCGCCGATGGCATCGAGGATCTTGTGCTTGACGAACTCGTCGCCATAGCGCAGCCCGTCCTCGTTGAGGATGTGCTCCTCGCCCACCACGATCGCGTTGTCGACCGAGCCGCCCAGCGCCAGGTTACGCGAGCGCATCATCTCCAGATCGCTCATGAAGCCGAAGGTGCGCGCCCGGGCGACTTCCTTGACGAAGGAGGTCGAGGAGAAGTCGATCTCGGCGAGCCGGGCGGACTTGTCGAGGACGGGATGATTGAAGTCGATCGACATGGCGACGCGGAAGCCCTCGTGCGGGTCGAAGCGCACCCAGCGGTCACCGTCGACCACCTCGACCGGCTCAAGGATGCGGATGAAGCGCTTGTGAGCGTCCTGTTCCTCGATACCCGCCGACTGGATCAGGAAGACGAACGGACTCGCACTTCCGTCCATGATTGGCATTTCCGGGCCGTCGATCTCGACCACGCAGTTGTCGATCCCCAGACCGGCCAGCGCCGACATCAGGTGTTCGACGGTACTGATCTTGACCCCGTCCTTGACGAGCGTGGTGGACAGCTGGGTCTCCCCCACGTTGAAGGCATGCCCCGGGATGCTGGCGTCGTTGCCGAGGTCGACGCGGTTGAAGACGATGCCGCTGTCCACGGCAGCCGGTCGCAACGTCAGTCGGACCTGCTCGCCCGTGTGCAGGCCGATCCCCGTAGCGCGGATGGTGTTTCGGAGTGTGCGTTGCTGAACCAAGATCGAAGAACCCAAGCCGGTGAATCTGGGGATTATCGCACGCTAACGGATGCAGAAAAACACGACGTTGGTAGAGGTGCCGCCCGCCTTTACGAACCTCTCCCCGCCTCCCGCAACGCGCGGGTCGACTTGGACCCGGTTCGGTCGACACATCCCGGCTACCGGAAAAGACCGCCCGGAAGCGCCGGAAGAGTCGGGTGTCCGCACGATCTTGGTCGCGCAGACCGTCAGGCCAAAAGCCGGTTCAGGCGGCTGACGAAATCGGCCGAATCGGCCAGCTTGCCGCCCTCGGCCAGCATTGCCTGCCCGTAGAGGACGTGCGCGATGTCGGCGAAGCGCGCCTCGTCGGACTCGCCCTCGGCCTGCTTGAGCAGGCGGTGGTCCGGATTGATCTCGAGGATCGGCTTGGTCTCAGGCATCGCCTGACCGGCCTGCTCGAGGATGCGCTGCAGGTGCAGGCTGACATCACCCTCATCGGTGACGAGACACGCCGGCGAGTCGACCAGGCGACGCGAACGACGCACGTCCTTCACCTCCTCACCCAGGGTGTCCTTGAGCCGCTTGATCAGCGCCTCGTGCTCCTGCTTCTCCTCTTCGGACTCGTCCTCGTCTTCCTCGTCGACGTCCACCTTGGCCTTGGTGACCGACTTCAGGGTCTTGCCGTCGAATTCGGTCAGGTGCGCCATGACCCACTCGTCGACGCGATCGGAGAGCAGCAGCACCTCGATGCCCTTCTTGCGGAAGATCTCCAGGTGCGGCGAGGCGAGTGCGGCCTGGTAGGAGTCGGCGATGATGTAGTAGATCTCGTCCTGGTCCTCGGGCATGCGCTCGATGTAGTCGGCGAGCGAGACCGTCTCCTCGCTACTCGCGCCGTCGTCCTGGCCTTTCGTGGAGGCAAAACGCAGCAGACCGGCAATCTTCTCCTTGTTGGCGACGTCCTCGCCGACGCCCTCCTTCAATACGCGACCGAAGGTCTGCCAGAACTCGGCGTACTTCTCCGGCTCGTTCTTGGCCATCTTCTCGAGCAGCGAGAGCACGCGCTTGACCGAACCGGAACGGATGGTGTCGAGCACGCGGTTGGACTGCAGGATCTCGCGCGAGACGTTCAGCGGCAGGTCGGCCGAGTCGATCACGCCGCGCACGAAGCGCAGGTAGCGCGGCATCAGCTTGTCGGCGTCGTCCATGATGAACACGCGCTTGACGTACAGCTTCACGCCATGGCTCTGCTCGGGCTCGAACAGGTCGAACGGCGCGCGCTTGGGGATGTAGAGCAAGGAGGTGTACTCGACCTTGCCCTCGACCTGGTTGTGCGCCCAGGTCAGCGGCGGCTCCCAGTCGTGCGAGACGTGCTTGTAGAACTCGGTGTATTCCTCGTCCGTGATCTCGCTCTTCGGTCGGGTCCACAGCGCGTTGGCATCGTTGACCGTCTCCCAGCGCCCCGGGATCTCGGTCTCGTTGCCGTCCTCGTCCTTCTCGGTCTTCGGCGGCACCCACATCTGGACCGGGAAGTTGATGTGATCCGAGTACTTGCGGATCACCGAGCGCAGGCGGAAGTCGTCGGCGAATTCCTGCTGGTCCTCACGCAGGTGCAGCACGATGCGGGTGCCGCGTTCGGGCTTGTCGAGGGTCTCGATGGTGTACTCGCCCTCGCCGTTGGAAGTCCAGCGCACGCCGTGTTCGGCGCCGACACCGGCGCGGCGGGTGGTCAGTTCGACGTGGTCGGCGACGATGAAGGCCGAGTAGAAGCCCACGCCGAACTGGCCGATCTGCTGGAGATCCTGCTTCTTGCCCGCCTCGAGCTGCTCGAGGAAGGCCTTGGTACCCGAGTGGGCGATGGTGCCGATGTGCTCGACCACCTCTTCGTGGTTCATGCCGATGCCGTTGTCGTCGATGGTGACGGTCTTGGCCTCGCTATCGAAGGACACCCGCACGCGCAGGTCCTTGTCGTCCTCGTAGAGGCCGTCGTCGGCAAGGGCCTCGAAACGCAGCTTGTCGCAGGCATCCGAGGCATTCGAGATCAGCTCACGGAGGAAGACCTCCGGGTTGGAGTACAGCGAGTGGATCATCAGGCGAAGCAGCTGCTTCACCTCGGTCTGGAACGCATGCGTCTGGGCTTGACTCATGAAAGCGGATCTCCGTGTTGTCGCTCGATTTGAATTCGTGGAACGGGCCGGCCAGGCGGTCACCGTTGACGCGAGCGAGATAAGGACGACCGCGAGGATTTCAAGTCCAGGACGGACCGACTCAATAGACAATACGCATGGGCAGACCGGAGGCATCCAGCGGTGGGTTGGCCGGCAGGCATTCGGCCCTGCCACCCACCCGTCGCTGCGTACTCCAGAACACGGCGAAGGCATCGAGCATGTCATCCTCCTTGACCCGTGACCCGGCGAGATGAGTCACCACCGACTCGATCACAGCCGCGCCAAACGCGTCGGTCACGAGGGCACGACGACGGTAAATGCCATCAATGCGGTGCTTGGATGCCGGGAGAGGCTTTCCCGCGTTCATGGCGAGAAAGGATAGCTCGGGGTGCACCTCCACCAATTGCTCGCGCCGGGTGGCGTCCTCGCCAAGCAGGCTGTCCACTTCGCGCACCCGGCGAAACAACTGCCACGCCTGCGCCGAGATGCCTTTCCCGTTCGCCTGTCGGGACAGGGAGGATGCCTCGGCATGCGTGGTCGCGGCCAACGCCGGGCGCAGCGGGGCGGCAAACACCGACGAGCGGCGCGCGCCAAGTCGCTCTCGTGCCATCCGATCGCAGTCACGCGGCGCGTCGTCCGACAGACCGATCGGCATGTCGATGCCCGCAAGCCGGATATCGCCGAATACGGACAGCACGCGCGCGAGGTCCGATGCCACGACGGCCCGAACCGACTGGGCCGGAGCGGAGCATTCCGGGCAGCCGACGGCCACCCAGCCCCCGGGGCAGCCGTCGATGCCGACGATCCAGTCCCTGCTCACATCCGCACCTCAGCAACACCTCATCGACAAAAACCAGCACCCGGAAAAAGCAAAACCCCCGTCACCAGCGGTGCGGGGGTTTTGGTCCCGTCGGTGGGCAGCGTTCAGCCCAGGCGCTCGCGGATACGAGCGGCCTTGCCGGTACGACCACGGAGGTAATACAGCTTGGCGCGACGAACGTCACCGCGACGCTTGACCGTGATCGAGGCGATCTGCGGGCTGTAGGTCTGGAAGACACGCTCCAGGCCCTCGCCGTACGAGAACTTGCGGAGGGTGAATGCCGAATTCAGGCCGCGGTTGCGCATGGCGATCACGACACCCTCGAACGCCTGCAGGCGCTCACGATCGCCCTCCTTTACCCGGACGTCGACGGAAACCGTGTCGCCGGGACCGAACGCCGGCACCTCGCGGGTCATTTGCTCGGCTTCGATTTGCTTGATGATCTCGTTCATTTTCCGCCACCTGTTATCAAACGCGTGTCTGTTGGCCACCCGGGATCTCATCGCATCCCGCGAGCCAGTGTTTTTCCAGTGCCGCCCGCTCGGTGGCGGACGGCCCGTGTTGCACAAATAGGTCCGGTCGTCGCCGGGCCGTGGTCAGCAGGGCCTGCTCGGCGCGCCACTCGGCAATCCGCCGGTGATCGCCACTCGAGAGCACCGCCGGCACGCCGCGGCCCTCCCATTCCGGTGGCCGCGTGTAGTGCGGGTGATCCAGCCGGTCGGCTTCGAACGAATCCTCAACCACCGACTGGGCGTCCCCGACCACGTCCGGCAGGCGTCGGGCGATGGCATCGACCACCACCATCGCCACCAGCTCTCCCCCGGAGAGCACCAGGTCACCGAGGGAATACTCGACATCCACCCGGGAATCGAGTATCCGCTGGTCGAAGCCCTCGTAGCGGCCACAGACCAGCACCAATGGCTGTTCCCTCTCGGCCCAGTCGGCGATCACATGCCGATCGAGCCGCTGTCCCTGCGGCGAGAACGCCACGACCAGCGGCGGCTTCGCGCCGGCATCGTCAACGGCGGCGTCTACCGCGCCGCTGGTCGGACCGGGCTGCAGCAACATGCCCGGCCCGCCCCCGAAGGGACGGTCATCGACCCGCCGATTGCGGTCCGCCGACCAGTCGCGCGGATTGTAGCCCGCCACGGTCAGGCGCCCTTTCTCGATCGCGGCGCGGACCATGCCGCAGCGGTTTCCCGCGTCCACCAGCTCGGGGAACAGGGTCACCACCGAAATCCGCATCAGAAATCGGGATCCCAGTCGACCTCGAGACGCCTGGCACCGATATCGACGTCCCGGATCACCTCGTCGGTGAGGAAAGGAATCAGCCTTTCCCGATCACCGTCAACCACCAGCACGTCGTTCGCGCCGGTCTCCAGCATACCCCGCACCTGGCCGAACGACTGCCCCGACACATGCACGACCTCACAACCGATCAGGTCGCGCCAGTAAAACTCGTCCGGGCCGGCCGGCGGCAGCGCCTCGCGCCCCACCAGGATCTCAGCGCGGCCTAGTCGTTCGACATCACTCCGGTCCTCGACCCCGTCGAACTTGGCGGTCACCCCCTTGGGGTGCACCGTCAGCTTGTCGATGCGCGCCGGTTGGACCTGACCGCGGTCGTCCCGCAGGTAAACATCTCGGTAGCGCTCGATGTTGCCGACCGGCCGGGTGAAAACCTGCAGCCACACCCAGCCCTTGATGCCGTACGGGCGACCAAGCTGGGCGATGACGACCGGGTCGACCGGTCCCGCCGACACCGTCACGCCTTACTCGGCGGCGGCCGTCGCCTGCTTCTTGCTCTCGCGGACCAGGGAAGCGACTCGCTCGCTGGTCTGTGCACCGCGCTCCTGCCAGAAGGCAACGCGATCCAGGTCCAGGCGCAGGCGCTCTTCCTGACCACGGGCAACCGGGTTGAAGAACCCGATGCGCTCGACGTACGACCCGGCATCGCGCGCGTTGCGCTTGTCGGTGACGACGACGTGGTAGAAGGGCTTCTTTTTGGCACCAGTACGAGCCAGACGAATCTTGACCATAACGCTTAACGATTCCTGTTGGATAGTGACTGCCAGACTGCGTCGTCGGTGACGCCGGTCAACCAGCTGACCGATCTCGCAGCCTCGGCAATGCACCGAGGGAAATTCAAGTGGCGCGATTTTACGGATTTTTGCGCAGAAATAAAGACCTGCGACCCACCGATTTTCCGGCGGGCTGATCCGGACGCGGTGAAATTCGACGCTCAGGCGTCGTATGGGTCCCGCAGAACGATGGTTTCCTCGCGGTCGGGGCCGGTGGAAATCAGGTCCACTGGCACGCCGGTCAGCTCCTCGATCCGGCTGATGTAGTCGCGAGCTGCCTGCGGCAGCGCATTGACGTCCTTGACGCCAACCGTGGTCTCCTGCCAGCCCGGCATGGTTTCGTAGATCGGCTCGCAGCGCGCGTACGTATCGGCCGAGAACGGCGCGCTCTCGATGCGCTGACCGTCGATCTCGTAACCGATACAGATGCGCACCTCTTCCATGCCGTCGAGCACGTCGAGCTTGGTCAGGCACAGGCCGGAAAAACTGTTGATCTGAGTGGCGCGGCGCAGGGCCACGGCATCGAACCAGCCACAACGCCGGGCCCGGCCGGTGGTCGAGCCGAACTCGTGACCACGCTTGGCCAAGCGCTCGCCAACCTCGTTCTCCAGCTCGGTCGGGAACGGCCCACCGCCGACACGCGTGGTGTAGGCCTTGGTGATGCCGAGCACGTAATCGAGCTCCAGCGGCCCCACGCCGCTGCCGGTCGACGCGCCGCCGGCGGTGGTGTTCGAGGAAGTCACGTACGGGTAGGTGCCGTGGTCGATGTCCAGCAGCGTGCCCTGGGCACCCTCGAACATCAGGTTGCGGCCTTGAGCACGCATCTGCGCGAGCGTACCCGGCACGTCGCCGACCATCGGCGCGAGGATCTCGGCCTGGGCCAGCAGGCGGTCGAGCGTCTGCTGGAAGTCGATCGGCTCGGCGCCGAAGTACTGCCGCAGCACGAAATTGTGGTAATCGAGCACCTCGCCGAGCTTCGCGGCCAGACGCTCACGGTGGAAGATGTCCTCGAGACGGATGCCGCGCCGCGCCACCTTGTCCTCGTAGGCCGGACCGATGCCGCGGCCGGTGGTGCCGATCTTCTGCTCACCCCGGGCGTGCTCGCGTGCCTTGTCCAGCGCGACGTGATGCGGGAGGATCAGCGGGCAGGCCTCGGAGAGCATCAGGCGATCGGAGGCCGGCACGCCACGGGACTCGAGCTGCTCGATCTCCTCGATCAGCGCATCCGGGGCCAGCACCACGCCGTTGCCGATCAGGCACTGGACGCCTTCGCGCAGGATGCCCGAGGGAATCAGGTGCAGGACGGTCTTCTCGCCGTCGATCACCAGGGTGTGACCGGCGTTGTGCCCGCCCTGGAAGCGCACGACCGCGCCGACGTTCTCCGTCAGCAGGTCGACGACCTTGCCCTTGCCCTCGTCGCCCCACTGGGACCCGAGGACGACCACACTCTTACCCATGGTCCAATTCACCCGTTAGCTGCCAAGTTTGTGTTTGTCCGTCATCGACGGCGACCAGTTGCGGTGCGCCGTCGGGAATCGAATTCGTCGTGATCACGCGATACCCCCTGCCGCGCCAGTCGGCCACCGCCCGGTCGAGGGCCTCGTCGTTCAGGCGCGACGGCGCGTAGACCGTCTGCCGCGATGCCGCGTCGTCCTCGCCGTCGAGCAGTTCCCGTAGATCGAGCGAGAAGCCCAGTGCCGGTCGCGAACGACCAAAGACACGCCCGATGTCATCGTATCGGCCACCGCGAGCGATCTCGCGGCCCATGCGCGGCGAGTAGGCGGCGTAGACGAGTCCGGTCTGGTAGTGGTAGCCGTGCAGCTCGGAAAGATCCACCAAGACCTCGCCGGTCACGCGCGCCTGGATTGCCTCCGCCACGGTTGCCAGGCGTTCAAGCGCTGCTTGCCCCTCTCCGTCCAGCAGGTCCACCAACAGCCGATTCGCCTTCGCGAGAGTCTCTTTCCAAGGGCCGTGCAGGCTGCAAAGCGCTTCGATCGCACCCGTGATCCTTTTGCCCAGCGACCAACCGGCGAGCGTCTCGCGGATCTCGGGGACGGCCTTACGAGTCAGCGCGTCACGCAGCTGGTCCTCGCGGGCCTCGTCCAGTCCGGCTGCTCGTACCAACGAACGGAAAACGCCGACGTGGCCGAGATCGAGTGTCATCTGCCGACACCCGCCGACCGCCAGCGCCTCGGTCATCAGCGAGATCACCTCGACGTCCGCCTCGGGCGCATCGCTACCGAACAACTCGGCGCCGACCTGCATCGGCGCGCGCGACCCGCCCAGCCCATCGGTCTTGGCACGGATCACCGTGCCGATGTAACACAGACGGCGCTCCTCGACCGGCGGCAGGCTATGGGCGTCCATCCGCGCGACCTGAGGCGTCATGTCGGCGCGCACGCCCAGTTGGCGGCCGGACAGGCCGTCGGTCACCTTGAGCGTGTCGAGATCGAGATCCGCCCCCGTGCCGACCAGGAGAGTGTCGATGAATTCGACCATCGGTGGCACCACGAGCTCGTAGCCCCAGCGATCGAATGTGTCGAGCATGCGGGTGCGAACGCGCTCGATTCGGCGCGCCTGAGACGGCAGGACCTCGTCGATGCCGGCCGGAAGTATCCAGGGGGACTGATTGCTCATGCGGTTGCAGGGTATCGAGTGATTCGTGGATAAAGGCGCCGCCCCCGGTCGGGTCGACTTCCAGGACACGGGCAAAACCCGCGTAGTGTAAACGCGGCACACAAAAAACCCCAGCCCGGGCTGGGGTTCTTTCCTCGCGATTCGTGCCGGGTCAGCCCCAGACCCAGAGTCCGAGACCGAGCAGCAGGACCACCAACGCCACTCCCCGCATGCGCGAGTCCGGCGTCAGGGCAATCTGCGCCACTGCCTGCCGATAGGTCCGCGGACTGATGAACGGCAACAGGGCCTCGATGATCAGCACCAGCCCAAGCACGCGCAGCAAGTCGTCCATCATGCCGACTCCCCTTGGCCTTAGCGCGCCGGCAAGGTCCCGTCGCTCGAGCCGCCCACTTCGTTGGCTCCGCTATCGGCGCTCGACGCGCCTTCGCCATCCGGTGACTGGAAGTAGCGGAAGAACGGGCTGGCCGGATTGAGCACGAAGGTGTCGCTACCGTTGGCGAACACCTGATCGTAGGCCTGAATGCTGCGGTAGAAGGAGAAGAACTCCCTGTCTTGACCGTAGCTCTGGGCATAAATCCTGGCCGCCTTGGCGTCACCCTCGCCTCGGATCTGGTCGGCTTCGCGCTCGGCCTCGGAGATGAGAACGACGCGTTGACGATCGGCATCGGAGGTGATGCGCTTGGCCTGCTCTTCACCGCGCGAGCGGATCGCCTTGGCCACGGTGGAACGCTCCTTTTCCATCCGCGAGTAGACCGACTCGCGCACTTCCTGCGGCAATTCGATGCGCATGATGCGCACGTCGACGATTGCCAGCCCCAGACCCTCGATATCCTTGTTGGTCGTATCGATCACGTTACGCATGAACAGGTCGCGATCCCCGGAAACCACTTCGGAAATGGTACGGCTGGAGATCTGGCTCTTCATGCTGTCCTTGACGATCTGGCCCAGACGGCTTTCCGCCACGCCTTCCTGGCCGCCGGTCGCGCGGTAGAAGTTCGACGGATCGGTGATACGCCACTTGATGTAGTAGTCGACAATCAGGTTCTTCTTTTCGCTGGTCAGGAACCGCTCCGGCGGCGTCGACAGCGAGAGAATGCGCGTGTCGAACAGCCGCACCGAGTTGACGAACGGAAACTTGAAATGCAGCCCGGGCTCGAAATCGGTCTGGATGATTTCACCCAGGCGGAACTTCACGCCCTCCTGGTATTCGCGCACCTGGAAGGTCGCCGTCGCGTACAGAAAAACGACCACGACGATCAGCGGCAGCAGCAGACGTGTCACCCAGTTCATTCGGACCCCCTCGTGCGCAGACCGGAACGGTTGTTGTTGGAGGACGTGCTCGACGAGTCACCGCCCAAGCCCTGGCCGGTTGTCAGCGAGGGCACGGCCAGCGGCGCGCTGCTGGCGGGGTCCTGAACGATCCTGTCCTTGTTGACCGCGGGCAGGTTCAGGATGTTGTTGGCGTTCGCCGGGTCGACCACGATCTTGTTGCCCTTGGCGTAAATCTCACCCAGTGTCTCGAGGTACATGCGCTCGCGGATGATCGACGGCGCGATGCGATAGGACTCCAGCAACGCGTCAAACCGGGCGGTCTGACCCTGCGCCTTGTTGACCACGCGCGAACGATAACCCTTGGCCTGTTCGAGGATCTGCGCGGCGTCACCGCGGGCCCGCGGCACGACCTGGTTGGCATAGGCCAGGGCCTCGTTGATGTAGCGCTGCTCGTCCTCGCGTGCCCGGATGGCGTCTTCGAAGGCCGGCTGCACCGGCTCGGGCGGCTGCACGTCCTGCAGGTTGACCGAGCGGACGTTCAGGCCGGTCTTGTAGGAATCCAGCAGTTCCTGCATGCGGGTGCGGACCGCGTCGACGATTTCCACCCGGCCGTCGGTCAGCACGTAGTCCATCTGGCTCGAACCGATCACTTCGCGTGTCGCACTCTGCATGACGTCCTGGAGCGTGCCATTGGGGTCGCGCACGTTGAACAGGAAGGAGTACGGATCACGCACGGTGAATTGGCTCGCCAGGTCGACCTCGACGATATTCTCGTCGTTTGTGAGCACGGACATGCTCAACTCGCGGTCGCGATACTGGTCGACGTTGACCGTGATCACGTCCGAGATCGGGTATGGAGGATGCCAGTGTGGGCCCGGATTGGCCGTGCTGGTGTACTCGCCAAAGGTCAGCACGATGCCGCGCTCGCCCTCGTCGACGATGTAGATGCCCGAGATCAGCCAGCCGACCAAGACGATGCCGAGGATCGCGAGGATCCCCTTGGATCCACCGGCACTGCCCATGCCGCCCCCACCGCCACCGAAGCGGTCTTTCAGGCGCCCGAGGGCATCGTCAATATTGGGCGGTTTGCCCCGGCCGCGAGGGTTCGACCAAGGATCCTTACCGCCACCCGGCTCATTCCAGGCCATGGGCATCTCCAGTGATGACCGCCGGGGAGCCCGACGGAGATGGGTATTCGATTTCGAATGGCGCCGGCCGCGTCGAGCGGGCGGACGCGCAAGGGAAACTCTGCACGAATGCCATGCCACTGAAGGCTTGGCGAGTCGTTCGTGATCAAGGCGCGTCGTCGCCGGCGTGCCGGTGCCCACGTCAAGACGACGCAACGCGGAGCACGGACGACTCGCCAGGCCCCGCAGGGCGCGCCTTGAGCCGGGCACCTGCCGCGTTGTCGTCCTTGGAAAGAGAATAACTCTTCCGCGGCGGACGAGCGCCTTGCATCTGCCCGGCTCAAGACGCGCTTCAGCGGTATGGCATTCATGCAGAGTTTCCCAAGGCAGCGCCAGAGTGTAGTGCCCGGCGCCCGACGAGGCAACCGCACGGTCGCGGCGAGTCAGTGGTGGTCGCCGCGCTCGGCCAGTACCCGCTGGAACGGTTCCGGCGTAGCGCCGGCGGGCGGATCGAGAACCATGTCACCCAGCGCCGGCTCCTTCTTCAGCAGTTGCCCCCACCGCGCGACGGGCAGGACGACCTCGATGTCCCAGCCGCGTTCGTCGACCGCCTCGTCGACCACGCCGCCCTCGCCTTGCAGCAAGGCATACAAGCGACCGTCAGCCATGGGGATGAACAGGTGTCGGGTCACGGTGCTCGGCTCGACCCGCTCGCCGAGGGCATCGCGCAGCGCGTCGAGCCCGCGCCCCGTCTTTGCGGAGACCCAGACGCGGGATGGCGCACCGGACGCGTCACGGTCGACCCGCACCACGCCATCCTCGATCCGGTCGATCTTGTTCATCACGGTCAGCATGGGCAACTTGCCTGCGCCGATCTCCTCGAGCACCGCCTCGACGTCCTCGATCTGCCGGTCGCGCTCGGGCGAGGCGGCGTCGACAACGTGCAGCAGCAGGTCGGCCTCCAGCGTCTCCTCGAGGGTGGAGTGGAACGCCGAGACCAGCTCGTGCGGCAGATGCCGAATGAAACCGACCGTGTCGGCGAACACCACCGTCAGTTGCGGCGTCATCTCGACACGCCGGAGGGTGGTGTCGAGCGTGGCGAACAGCTGGTCGGCGGCGAAGGCCTCGGCCACGGTCAGCGCATTGAACAGGGTCGACTTGCCGGCATTGGTGTAGCCGACCAGGGCCACGGTCGGCACGTCGGACTGCTGGCGCCCCTTGCGGCCCTCGGCCCGCTGCCGGCGCACGCGGGCGATGCGTTCCTTGAGCTGCTTGATACGACCGCCGAGCAGGCGGCGGTCCATCTCGAGCTGGGTCTCGCCCGGTCCGCGCAGGCCGATCGAGCCGCCACGCTGGCGTTCGAGGTGCGTCCAGCCGCGTACCAGGCGGGTGGCCAGGTGATTGAGCTGCGCGAGCTCCACCTGGAGCTTGCCCTCGTGGGAACGGGCGCGCTGGGCGAAGATGTCGAGTATCAGGCCGGTCCGGTCAAGCACCCGGCACTTGAGCAGCGCCTCGAGGTTGCGCTCCTGGGAGGGCGAGAGCTGCGCGTTGACCATGACCAGTTCCGCCTCGTGCGCGGCGACCATCTCGGCGAGTTCTTCGGCCTTGCCCTTGCCGATGAAGAGCCGCGGGTCGGGCGTCTGGCGATTGACCGCGCTTTCGGCAAGCACCTCGGCCCCGGCCGAATGCGCCAGCTCGCGGAACTCGAACAAGTCCTCGTTGGAATCCACGGCGCGCCGCTCGACATGCAGCAGCACCGCCCGTTCACCGCCCTGATGGCGTTCGAAGAACTCCATCGAGGTTATTCGTCAGCCCCGCTCTCGTGGGCCTTTGGCTCCGGGTCGATATTGACCGGCCGCGTCGGCACGATCGTGCTGATGGCATGCTTGTACACCAGTTGGCTGACGTTGTTCTTCAGCAGGACCACGAAGTTGTCGAACGAGTCAATCTGCCCCTGGAGCTTGATGCCGTTACGCAGGTAGATCGACACGGGGATGTGCTCGCGACGCAGCGTGTTGAGAAACGGTTCTTGCAGTGACTGGCTTTTGGCCATGGTTCTTCCTCGTTGTGATTCATCCGGCCGATACCCTCGGCCAGTCGGCCGTTCTCGGCGGCCTGTCGACTATGGCGACCCCGACCCGGCGGCACGGACGCCTGACCCGACCAGTCGACGTGGGGGCGAGCCGGAGGTTTTCAATCCCGGATCGCCCGAAAGGTTGCCGGAACGGCATGGAGCCTCTCTCACGCCCTCTCTCAAGCCGGGGAGGCTCACTAGTGTAGCGCCCCGCTTCGAGCATGCGCACCTGACCCGGTCGAGACTTCCAACTTCATGATCGCCCCGCCTCGACAAAGTTCAGTATGCGCCTCTCCACCGCATCCGGTGACTCGGCATCCATCGCCTGCCATTCGTTTGTCCCACGAAGCCAGGTGCGCTGGCGCTTGGCGAGCTGGCGCGTCGCGGTTATCGCGCGCTCGCGCATCGTCGTCCGTTCGATCTCGCCGGCCAGATACGACCAGGCCTGCCGATAACCGACCGCTCGCACGGCCGGCATGCCGGCATGCAGATCGCCCCGCTGGTAGAGCGCCTCGACCTCGCCGAGCAGACCCGCGGCGAGCATCACATCGAAGCGTTCGGCGACCGCCTGGCGGGTATGCGCCGTGCTCGGCGGCCATAGCGCGATCGCCAGCAGGGCCTCGTCGGCCAGCGGCGAGACCGGCGGGTGGCGGCGCTGCCACTCGGTCAGGCTCTGGCCGGTGGCGCGATGGACCTCCAGCGCCCGGCCGATCCGCTGGGGGTCAGTGGCGTGGATGCGGGCAGCGGCCTCGGGATCGACCTCGGCGAGCTGCGCGTGCATCACCGGCCAGCCGACTCGCTCGGCCTCTTCGCGGACGGCCTCGCGCACGGCCGTCTCGGTCGGCGGCAGACGCGAGAGTCCGCGCAGCAATGCCTGGAAATACATCATCGTCCCGCCGACGAGCAGCGGCACCCGCCCGGCCGACCGCGCCGCGGCGATCGCCCCGAGCGCATCGCGGGAAAAGCGCTCGACACTGTAGGCCTCGGCCGGGTCGCAGATGTCGACCAGCGCGTGCGGGTAGCGGGCCAGGAGCTCGGGCGACGGCTTGGCCGAGCCGATGTCCATGCCGCGATAGATCATCACCGAGTCGACCGAGATGATCGACACCGGCAGGCGGTCGGCCAGCCGCATGGCGAGCGTGGTCTTGCCGGAGGCCGTCGGCCCGGCGATGGCGACGATCGGCAGCTGCGGCGACGGGGCGTGCGCCATCACTGCCCCCGCATGAACCAGCGGTCGAGTTCGTCGATCGACAGCGTCCGCCAGGTAGGCCGGCCGTGGTTGCACTGATCCGAGCGCTCGGTCCGCTCCATGTCGCGCAGCAGCGCGTTCATCTCCGCGACCGTCAGGCGGCGGTTGGCGCGTACCGAGCCGTGGCAGGCCATGGTCGACAGGATCTCGTCGATGCGCTCGTCGACGATAGCGCGCGGCACGGTGTCCTCGGCCATGGGCACTCGTCGCAGTTCAGCGAGCATCTCGCGCACCAGTGTCTCGATGTCCGCCTCGCGCAGCATCGCCGGCACCTCGCGCACGCGCACCCGTTCCGGCCCGATCCGGTCGACCACCACGCCGGCAGCGGCGAATGCGTCCTGCCAGGTCTCGAAGGCTTCGGCCTCGGCCGGCGACACGCAAAAGTCCACCGGCAACAGCAACGGTGCGCCGGACAGTCCCCGCTGGCGGTAAATCGTCTTGAGCCGTTCGTAGGTGACCCGTTCGGCGGCGGCATGGGCGTCGACGATCACCAGCCCGTCGCGATTGCGCGCCAGGATGTAGATCTCGCCGAGGTGGTCGACGGCGTAGCCCAGCGGCGGGATGTCCTCGTCTGTCGGCAGGGGCTCGGCGACGCCGGGCACGCCTGCCGGTTCCTGCCGACTCTGGACGAGTAACGATAGATAGCCCTGCGAGGCCCGCCCCCCGAATCCGGGCGAGCCGCCCGACCCGCCGACGGACGATGGCATCGAGCGCTCACCGTCCGGCGCATGGGCTTGGTTCGCCGGCAATCGCTCCACCGCAACCTGCGATCCGCCGGGGGCAGCCAATGCCCGATGAACCGTTTGGAAGAGGAAGTCGTGCACCCCGCGGGCGTCCCGAAAGCGCACCTCCGCCTTGGTCGGGTGAACGTTGACGTCCACCGCCGCGGGGTCGAGTCGCAGGGAGAGCACGTAGGCGGGGTGTCGACCGTGATGGAGCACGTCGCTGTAGGCGCGGCGCACCGCGTGGGCGAGCAGTCGATCTCGCACCACTCGCCCGTTGACGAAGAACAATTGCTGGTCGGTCGAAGCGCGCGCGTAATGAGGGCTCGCGACCCACCCAGTCAGGGCCAGACCCGAGGCCCCCGAGTCGATCTCGCGAGCCTGCTCGAGAAAGCCGCGCCCAAGCACCTTGGCAATGCGTTCCTCGATGGCATCGGCATCCACCGCCGGCAGGTCCAGCACGGCCTTGTCGTTGTGACTGAGACGGAAGGCCACGGCCGGGTTGGCCAGGGCAAGCTTGCGGAGCAACTGGTCGACATGGCCGAACTCGGTGCGCTCGGTGCGCAGGAACTTGCGCCGGGCGGGCACGTTGAAGAACAGATCGCGCACGTCGACCAGCGTGCCGGGTTTCGCCGGCGTGGGGCGCGGCTCGTCGCATACGCCCGGCGCCAGTTCCCAGCCGTGGTCGATGTCGGTGGTGCGAGAGACAAGGCGCAAACGGGCAATGGACTGGATGCTGGCCAGCGCCTCGCCGCGAAAGCCGAAGCTGGCGACGGCCTCGAGGTCGTCGAGATCACGGATCTTGGAGGTGGCGTGTGGGGCTATCGCCAGCGGTATCTCCTCGGGCGACATACCGTGGCCGTTGTCCCGCACCGAGAGCTGCTTGACCCCACCGGCGACCACTTGCACCTCGATACGGTCCGCTCCGGCATCCAGCGCGTTCTCCACCAGTTCCTTGACCACGCTGGCCGGCCGCTCCACCACCTCGCCGGCGGCGATCTGGTTGACCAGGGACTGGGGCAGTTGGCGGATTTCGGCCATGGGGCTCCGTGCAAAGCCGCCATTGTCACCCCGTGTCTCAGCTCAAGACAAGGAGAAGGCCGACTCGGCCTCAGAGCATTGCGTAACGGGTGCCTTGCGGCGCATGGGCCGTGTAGTAACTATTCACGCCCTCGAGGATCGATTCGGCGATCTTGCGCTGATACCAGGAGCTGCGCAGGCGCTTTTCTTCATGCGGATTGCTGATGAAGGCGCTCTCGACCAGGATCGACGGGATGTCCGGCGACTTGAGCACCGCGAAACCGGCCTGTTGCACCGACTCCTTGTGCAACTCGGCCACGCTGTCGATGCGCTTGAGGACACGATCGGCGAAATCGAGGCTCGACTCCAGCGTCTTGGTCTGCGCCAGGTCGAGCAACACCGAGGCCACGTCCCGGTCGTGGTCGGCCAGGGACGCCCCGCCGACAAAGTCTGCACTGTTTTCCTTGGCCGCCAGCCAGCGCGCGGCCTCGGAGCTCGCCCCGTTCTGGCTCAGGCAATAGACCGACGCGCCCTTCGCCGAGGAGAGACGGAAGGCATCGGCATGCACGGAAATGAACAGGTCCGCCTGGTGCCGCCGCGCGATCTCGGTGCGTTGACGCAGGGGAATGAAGCGGTCGTCCTCGCGAGTCATCACGGGCGTAAGGCCGGGGGTTGCGGCGATCAGGTCACGCAATTGCAGGCCGATGTTGAGCACGATGTCCTTCTCACGGGTTCCGCGGCGGCCGATCGCGCCGGGATCCTTGCCCCCGTGACCGGGATCGATCGCGACCACGAGATCACGGAACGCGCCGGAACCGGCACGGGCAGCTGATTCCTGCTGGGGCACGTCGGGTCGTTCGGCGATCACGGTCCGCTCGCCGCCCCCGTGGGGCAGGTCGACCACGAGCCGGTAGGCACCGCCGTCGGTGGGCGGGAGAATGATGATCTGCGGCCGGGTGCGCTTCTTGAGGTCGAACACCAGTCGCAGATCGTGCCCGTTGCGCACGCCCACCCGCAGTCCTTTGACCACCGGCGAATCCGGGGTCGCCGGCATCGATACGTCGTTCAACCGCGTGGAACGCACGTCGATCACCGCGCGCGCCGGATTGTCGAGCAGCAGGGTTTCGAAATCGACCGGCGAGGAGATCGAGAAGACGTAGCGGGTGAATCCCTTGTGGCGACCGGCCTCCACGCGCGAGACCGCGACCGATCGAGCCGCCAGCGCCGAGCCGGCGAACGGCAAGCCAACGGCGGCGACCCCGCCGGCAATCGCCGATCGCAGGAAGCGTCGGCGCTCGCCGTCCAATCGGGCGAGCGCATCAGGAGCAGGCTGGATTCGCTTGTTCATGTTCCACCTCTGGCAACACGCCCCAAGATCGTGTTTCATCACACGGCCACTACAGTGTGAGCCAAAAGGGAATTTTTTCAACAAATGCAAGAGGATAGAGCGCTTTCCTAAACCCGATACACGAACTGCATTTACCAAATGTGGCGCCAGATAAGACGAAAAACCACTAGATGATGTGGTTTGGACCGTGTTGAAAAAACACCACGGCAGGAGGAGAAACCGACATCAGGAGCGACCGAGGCGCGTCATCCATCGCCGGCCAAGTGGCCTCAGGGCCCGCAGCACGATGTCACGGTGCTGCGGTCGCCGAGCCTCCCCAGCCAGCGACAGCTCAAGGTCGGCGACAAGTTCGCCCTGTGCCTGCCCGAGCCATTCGATCAGCAGCAAGGCGTCATCGAGTTCGTCGCGAACCCCGAGGTAGTCGAGTTCCTCGGGATCGGCAAGGCGATAAAGATCAAGATGCAAAACCCGAGCGGGACCACCGGCCGGCGCCTCGACGTCATAGGGCTCGACCAGGGTGTAGGTGGGGCTGCGAATGGTGCCGGTAACACCGAGCGAGCGCAGGAAGGCCCGCGCGAAGGTCGACTTGCCGGCACCGAGGTCGCCGCGCAGCGACAGGATGCCCGCCGATGGCGCCAGCGTCGCCAGTCGAGCAGCCAGCGACTCGACCGCGGCCTGATCGAGGCCTTTTGCCTCGAACCGGTCTTCACGCTTCGCCATCATCACCCTCACCCGAAAACGACGATGCCAGTCGCCAACCGCCCACCGGGGCCGACCGGCCGTTGATAACCGCACGGATAGAATCGCACAGCTCGCCGGCAGCCATGCCCCACTCGCCGTGATCCAGCGCCTCGAGCTCGCCTGCCTCGGCATGCACGCAGACCGCTGCCTCCATCGCCGTCAAGCGCGCCATCCCCATGCCGAGGAAGGCGCCCAGCACGCCGGACAGCACGTCACCGCTCCCGGCAGTCGCAAGGGCGGCAGTACCACGCTGGCACACGGCCAGATGCTCGCCGTCGGTCAACACGCTACCGGCACCCTTGAGCACCACCGCACAGCCGAACCGATCCGACAGGGTGCGTGCCGAGGTGAGGCGATCGGCATTGATTTCCGCCGTGGCGCACTCGAGCATCATTGCCGCCTCGCCCGGGTGCGGGGTGACCACCGCCTCCCGCCCCTCGAGCGACTGCGAACCCAGCAGCCGCAGCGCATCGGCGTCCACCACCAGCGGCAGCGGGCAGTCACGCAATGCGCGCCACGTCTCGACGGCCCAGCCGTCACGCCCCAGGCCGGGACCGACCACCACGCTGGTCGCCTCGCCCGCCAGTCGCAGCAGATCGCGGGCGTTCTCGATGCCGTGGACGATCAGCTCGGGACGGCCGACATTGAGGGTGGCGGCATGCGCCGGGTGGGTGGCGACGATCACCTTGCCGGCCCCGGCACGCAGCGCGGCTTCGGCAGCGAGCCGGGCCGCGCCGGGCATGCCGCGATTGCCGGCGACAATCAGCACCGTGCCGAAGCTGCCCTTGTGGCCGTCACGGGGACGAGACCCGAGGCACAGCCCGCCGGCCAGCAATGCCACGCCGCCAGCGCGATTGGTCAGGGGATGACCCAGCTCGGCCAGCACCCGTTCCCCGCAGGCCGCCAGCGCCGGGCCGGTGGTCAGCCCCCGCTTGATGCCGAGGAAGGTCACGGTGACGTCGGCGGGCAATGTCAGCGGGTCGAGCACGCCGCTGTCGGCATTCACGCCGGAGGGCAGGTCCACGGCCAGCACACCCGGGCGCTCATCCGTGTCGTCGAGTTGCCGTCCCACCCGCTCGAGGAACTCGGCCGCGTTGCCGCCGATCGGCCGCGACAGGCCAATGCCGAACAGGGCATCGACGACGACGTCGGCCCGCTCGAGCGCGTTGGTCACAGCCTCGGGCACCGCAGCCACCTCGATCGCCGGCCAGACCTCCCGCAGTGCGGCCCAGGCGTGCGCGGCACTGCCGTGGAATTCGGGCTGCTGCCAGCCCAGCAAACTCACCTCGAGACCGGCCTGATGGGCCAGCCGGGCGATCACCAGCCCATCGCCGCCGTTCTGCCCCGGACCGACCAGCACCGTCAGTCGCTTCGCCTCGGGCCAGCGACGCCGCAGCTCGTCGAAGGCCGCCTCGCCAGCCCGCTCCATCAGCCCATAGGCATCCACCCCACCGGCGAACAACGCCTGTTCGTGGGCCTGAATGCTCTCCACCGACCAGGCCCGAACGAGGGCTGGATCGACGACGGGGCGAATGAGCTGCGGGGCGGTGGTCGACATGGTTCAGTCCGGGGCGATCAGCCGAGGATGTCCGGGCGCGGCAGAAAGCCGAGTGCATCGAAGGCGCGCTGGAGCGTCGGCCGGGCCCGCTCGGCCGCGCGCTCGGCACCCTTGGCGAGGATGGCATCCAGCCCCGCCTCGTCGGCGCGGATCTCGCGGTAGCGGGCCGTGATCGGCTCAAGATGCGCGATCACCGCCTCGCCGGTCTCGACCTTGAGCTTGCCGTAACCCTCACCGGCCAGGCGGCCCTCGATCGACTCGATCGACTCGTCGCCGAAGATCGACAAAAGCGTCATGAGATTCGACACGCCCGGCTTGTTCTCCGGATCGAAGCGGATCTCCATGTCCGAGTCGGTCACCGCCTTCTTGAACTTCTTGAGAATCTTTTTCGGCTCGTCGAGCAGTGCCACGTAGCTCGACTCGCTCGGGTCGGACTTCGACATCTTCGCGGTCGGGTCCTGCAGCGACATCACGCGCGCGCCCGCCTTGGGGATGAACGGCTCGGGCACGGTGAAGATATCGCCGTAGAGCTTGTTGAAGCGCATGGCCAGATCGCGGGTGAGCTCGAGGTGCTGTTTCTGATCGGCGCCGACCGGCACGTGCGTGGCCTGGTAGAGCAGGATGTCGGCGGCCATCAGCACGGGATAATCGAACAGGCCGGCGTTGATGTTGGCCTGGTGGCGCTGCGACTTGTCCTTGAACTGGGTCATGCGCTCGAGCTCGCCCATGTAGGTGTAGCAGTTGAGCACCCAGCCGAGCTCGGCGTGCGCCGGGACGTGCGACTGGACGAACAGGGTGCTCTTGTCCGGGTCGAGCCCGCAGGCGAGATACAGGGCCAAAAAGTCGTAGCAGCGCGAGCGGAACTCGGCCGGGTCCTGGCGCACGGTGATCGCGTGCAGGTCGACC
>JAFGUH010000110.1 GCA_016938615.1 Halothiobacillaceae bacterium
CTGAACGACAGGCGCGTAGCTCAGTTGGTTAGAGCACCACCTTGACATGGTGGGGGTCGTTGGTTCGAATCCAATCGCGCCTACCAATATCGAAGGCCCGGCAGCATCAGGCTCGCCGGGCTTTTTCGTGTGTGGGTTTTCTTGCTGTCGTCCGACTGGGACGTCGAGTCGGGGCAATCGACACCGGCTGATCTCGATGACTCCGGTTGGAAACGTCGCGGGCACGGTCCGGGGCGACGGTCTAGGCTTGGCATCGCTCCCGAAAGGCAAGTGATCCGATCATGACCGACCAGCACGCCGATACGTCTCGACCGGCCGTTTTTTTCGATGGCTCCTGCCCTCTTTGCGCCCGTGAGATTCGCCACTACCGCCGTCAGCCGGGCGCCGAGGCGATCCGGTGGGTCGATGCAAGCCGGGATGTGACATCGCTCGCGGCGGCCGGTCTCGACCGGGAGTCGGCCATGCGGCGGCTGCATGCGCGTGAGGCCTCGGGCGACTGGGCGGTTGGACTGCCGGCCTTTCTGTTGATCTGGCGTCATCTGCCCCGGTATCGCTGGCTGGGCCGCGCGCTGGGCTGGTGGCTACTCCGACCGCTGGTCGCTCGCCTATACGATGCCTTTGCCGACCGGCGCCATCGCCGCCGCTGCAAGCGCGGTTGCTCGTTGCCGGGGGAGAATTGAATGGGACGACATGTGCTGGTCGTCGGTGGGCAAGGCGGCATTGGACGGGCGCTGGTCGAGGCATTGCGGCACGATGAGGCGGTCGATGCCGTTCACGCCACTTGGCATCACCAAGCGCCCGCCCCCCTTGACGGGGTGACGTGGTGGCAGGTCGATGTGACCGACGAGGCGTCGATTCAATCGCTGGCCGAAGGCATCGAGACGCTCGACTGGCTGATCAACGCCGTCGGCTGGCTGCATGGGCACGGGGCGGGGCCGGAGAAGCATTCGCGGGAGATCAGCCGCGACCAATTCTTGCGGGCGATGGAGGTCAACGCCCTGCCCAGCCTGTTGCTGGCCAAGCATTTCCGTCCTCATCTCAAACGGTCGTCTGCCGGCGTTTTCGCCGTCATATCCGCGCGGCTCGGTTCGATCGGCGAAAACCGGATCGGGGGGTGGTACAGCTATCGCGCGAGCAAGGCGGCCCTGAACATGGCGTTGCGCACGCTGGCCGTGGAGTGGCGACGCGAACTGCCATCGGCGGCCGTCGCCGCCCTTCACCCGGGCACCACGGACACGCCGCTATCCAAACCGTTTCAGGCACGAGTCCCGGCCGGTCAGCTATTCTCTCCCGAGACGACCGCGGCGTATCTGCTGGATGTGATCGCGCAACTTGCCCCGGAACACAGCGGTCGCTTCTGGTCGTTCGATGGAGACTCGTTGCCATGGTGACCCACCGCTCGAAGGAACAGATGCTCGCCTTCCATGCCCGCCTGGCTGGCTACGCCGGACTGGTTCCGTTGGTCGCGCCGTTGGGCGTGATCGTCTGGCAGCCGGAGTGGGCGACCGTAGCACTCGGTGTGCAGCAGGCCTACGCGGCACTCTTGCTCAGTTTCCTTGGTGGGATTTACTGGGGCGTCGGGCTCGATCGCCAACAGCATGTCGCGATCTGGTTGAGCGTACTGCCCACGTTGTGGGCGTGGGCGGCGCTATCGATGCCGCCGACGGCGGCTACCGGCCTGCTCGCGATCGGCTTTGCCCTGATGTTCCTGATCGACCGGGTCGCCCGAAGCCGCGGGTGGATTCGGCAGTGGTTCTTCCGCTTGAGGCTCACGCTCGGCACGGTCGCGATCGTCTCGCTGCTGCCGGGGTTGGCGGGATGGTTCGTCTGAGCAACCGGACCCGCGACCCGTCGGGGCCGGCGCAAGGTGGCTACGATTCCGCCCTGACAGCTTGGCGCGGTACAGGGCGCGATCGGCGCACCGGAGTATCCGCGACAGCGGCTCTTCGCCCTGGACACAGTAACCGCCGACGCTGACTGTCACCGGCTCCCCGGCCGCGAAAACGCATCCGGACACGCGGCTTACCAGTCGCTTGGCGACACGCTCGGTGTGCTCGTCGGTGGCGGGGTAAAGCATGACCAGAAACTCGTCGCCACCCCAGCGACCGGCCACGTCGTACCGGCGCAACTCCTCCTGCAGGCAACAGCCGATCTGTCGCAATGCCGCGTCCCCGGTGTCGTGACCATGCGCGTCGTTGATCTGCTTGAACTCGTCGACATCGATCCACAGAAGGCTCAGACGATTCCCCTCACGCTGCGCGCGATCGCGAGCCTGCTCGAGTGCCTCCTGCATCCCCCGCCGATTGAGCAGATCGGTGAGCGGATCGACTCGCGCCAGACGATTGAGCTCGGCGGTGCGGGACGTCACCCGCTCTTCGAGTTCGCGCGTATGAGCCTGAATGGTGTCGGCCATGTCGCTGAAGTGCCTGACCAGCCGGGCCATTTCGCCGCTGGCAGCGGGCAGTTCGCCCCGCGTGTAGCGACCGGTCTTCAGCGACTGCATCGCCGATTCCAGCGCGCTGATGGGGCGGAGCAGCAAGCGACGCATGGCATCGTGCAACAGGAGGATGCTGGCGACCAGTGCGATCAACACGATGATCAGCAGCGGCACGAACCGCGAGATTGGCAGGACTTGGTCCAGGTCGAGCAGGGTCACCTCGTACCATTGCAGCCGCGGCAACCAGGCCACACCCGCAAGGCGGCGCTGTCCATCGACGGTGAGGAAATCGGTTTGCACGCTCCCCGGCGCCGCCTCGGCCGCGCCGAGCAGATGCGCGATGCGCTCGCGACTCGAATCGTCATCCATCAGCCCGTCCAGGCGGCTTTTCCGCCCCTCGGGCCTTACCAGGCTCGAGTATTCGAGCAGGTCACGATCCCGATGCAACTGGATCGCACCACGGTAGTCGACGAAAAGGGTCGTGACGCCGGGCTGCTCGATCGCCGCCGTCTCGGCGAGCATGGTGTCGAGCTCCATGCCCGTGCCGACCACGCCCAAAATCTCTCCATCCATCGAGTCGCGCATCAGCGTGTCGATCCAGATCTCGACCACGCCATCTTCGCTGACCGGGTTGACGTTCAGATGGAAATCACGCCGCTGCTCGACCAGGCGGTAGAACCAGGCATCGTCGGGATCGTCCGACGAGAGGTGATAGCGCAGCGGCGTCTCGCCGTAGGTGTCCTCGGCGTTGTTGAAGTAATACGCCCCGTTGCTCCGCAGCGCCACAAAGTAGTTCTGTGCACCGAAGTTGCGGCGAAAACGCTCCATCTCCGCCTTGGCGTCGGACGCGATCTCCGGGTCCTCCGGGTGGCGAGCGAGCGCCTGAATGACGGGAGAGTCGGCCAGCTGCCGTGTCAGCGCGATCTCGCGCTCGAGCGGCTGAAGCAGGCGAGCACTGTCGTAGCGCACCTGCACCTCGGCGACCCGGGTGCCCCATTGCTCCACCACCCCGGTCGCGACGCGATCGAACACGTACCAGATGGCACCGGTCGTGCCCAGCACCAGACCGACCGCGATCCAGGCAAAGCGGGTACCGAGCCTCACGACGCGCTGCCCGCATCGAACCCCGGCACGCACGCGCCCCTGACACGGGGGGCCAAACCCGCCCCCATGCGCCTCGCCATTCCGGTTGTTTTCTGCCCGCGTTCCATCGACCTCTCCGACCGAAACTCGCCACGAACACAGGCGGCGGCCCAAGAAATGCACCTCGCCACCTTTTCGCCCGATCCTCCCCGACCGGCGCCGCGGCGCCGTCTCCATAATGGGGTGACGGCGGTTTGCGTTCGGCTGGCGGGATATTAGGATCGAGGCATATTACGCGGGCGTGGTCGGCAGGTCACGCAGCGATCCGCGAAGGCCGGGATCAACCGCAGGCAGACGTCTCCACGAGGCGCTGGGGCTCGGACACACAGAGATGATCCCCTCCGCGGAAGAGCCGTAATCACGCCACAGTGACCGGAGGACTGGCCGGGCGGCGCCGGAGGCTGGGTCTCGATCCGCCCGTTCCGTCCCGGGAGGCGACCTTTGGAAAATGCCTGCTCAAGAACCGGATATCGCTCTACGCGTATTGATAACGAGCGGCTCGACGGGCCATAGTGGCCGGCCTTGGGTGCACACCTTTCTGGATCGGCCGGATCGACGTCGATTCCTAACTACCGGGTCAACCGCCACGCGATTCGCTGGACCGTGAACTCGGTTCGCCGTATAACCAACGCAAGCCCACATGGCGCTCGAAACGACAGGGATGCCCTCCATGCGCGTGGCCCGTTCGGTCCGACCCCTACTCACTCTCTGCCTGCTGCTGTGCGCCTGGGCCCTGTCTCCCGGCGCAGGCGCGGTTCACGCCGCCTCCCTCGACGTCGAGGAGGACGCCCTACACGAGATCCAAGGCCCCTGGGCATTTCACTGGCAAACGTTCCTTTCGCCTTCCGAGGCCCGCTTTCCCCCGGCCGATGCCGAGATCCGCTTGCCCAGCAGTTGGACGCAGATCGAGCTCGGCGGCGAGACCCTCCCGCCGACAGGCCATGCCAGCTACCGATTGACGCTCGATCTCGGGACGAATCGCCCCGACAGCCTGATGCTGCGCATCCCGCTGGTTTATTCCGCCTACCGCTTTTACATGAACGGCGATCTCGTCGCGCAAGTTGGCCGACCCGCAACCTCCCCTGCCGAGGCCCGACCCGACTACGGTGAACGCCAGGTCTGGATCGATCACCCGGATCAACACCTGGAACTGCTGCTCCATGTCAGTAATTTCAGTTCCCGCGTGGCGGGCGTACCGCGGGCAATCCAGGTCGGCACCCCCGAGACCGTTAACCGGCTGTTGGCCACGGAGCTGATCAGCACCAGCGCCCTGGCCGGTGGGCTGATGCTCATCGGGCTCTCGCAGCTGATCCTTTTCCTGATTCGCCGCGGTGAACGTACCTACCTGTTTTTCGGCCTGACGGTGATGTTCTGGTCACTGCAAACCATGCTCTCCGCGCAATTGCTCGAGGCGATGGGGCTTCATGTCCCGATCGCTCTAGCCCGGCCGCTGGACGGCTTTTCGGCGCTCGCCGCCGGCGCCAGTTACCTGTGGTTCCTGTCCGCACTGTTCCCGAACGAGCTGCCGCCCAGACTGTCCCGCTGGGTCGCCGTGCCGGTGATCGTCTACGTGCTGATCGCGGTGGTCGCACCGGGCCTGACACGAAGCATGGCGATCGGCTGGTTGCTCTACGTGATCGTCGCACTGCTGGCCCTGGCACTGCTCGCGCTCATGCAGGCCGTCCGGAACAACCGGCCGGATGCCGGACTGATCCTGCTGGGTAGCGGGATCGTGGCCGTGACCGCGGCGGTACAGATCTACTGGTTCAACGAGGCCGGCATTCGCGACGCGATCGCCAGCGTGGGCGTACTCGCCGCGATGGGCCTGCACAGTTTGGCGCTCGCCCGGCGCAATGCCCGCGCCTTCGAGCGCAGCCAACGCCTGGAAACGGCGCTTCGGCGGGCGAACCGGCTCAAGGACGAGTTCCTCGCCAACACATCGCACGAGTTGCGCACCCCGCTGCACGCCATGATCGGGGTCGCCGAGTCCTTGCCAAGCGACGATGCCAAAATCCGACACGGCCTGGACCTGATCATTCAAAGCGGCCGACGGCTGGCCCGGCTGGTCGACGATACGATTTCCTTCACCCAGCTCAAGCACGGCGAATTGCCGATTCGGCTCCAGCCAACGGCCATCGCCCCGCTGGTCGAACGGGTGATGGCCACGGCTCAGCCCTTGATCGGCGCGCGCCCCGTGGTGCTCGAATCCCGGCTTGACGATGCCCTGCCCCCGATCCTCGCTGACGCCGATCGGCTTTACCAGGTGCTGTTCAACCTGATCGGCAACGCGATCAAGTTCACGGACAAGGGCCACATCCGGGTGAGCGCTCGTCGCGAGGGAGGTCAAGTCTGCTTCACTGTGCAGGATACCGGCATCGGCATTGCCGCCGACGCACTTGACCGCATGCAGCGGCCCTACGAGCAGGGCCACGACTCGAGCCTCGACGGTCGGGGCGGCTTCGGCCTGGGCCTTGCCATCAGCCGCGCCCTGCTCGAACGGCACCAGAGCGAGCTCGAATTGCGGAGCCAACCCGGTCGTGGCACCACGATCCGCTTCCGACTGCCCGTGAGCGAGCACGACAGCCGTGCCACTCCACCGCGAGTCGCCCGATCCGCCCGGCAGACCCCATTACTCGGGCAAGCGCCCGAGTCCGAGGCCGCGCCGAACGACCGAGGCCCGACCACCATCCTGGTGGTGGACGACGACCCCATCGCTGCGGTCGTGCTCCAGGAGCAGCTCTACCAGGCCGGGTATCGAACGCTGCTGGCGCATTCCGGCACCGAGGCACTCGACGTCATCGGCTCCCACCGCATCGAAATGGTTTTGCTGGACGTGATGATGCCCGACATGAGTGGCCTGACCGTCTGCCGACGACTGCGCGAGGAATTCGACGCCAACACGCTGCCGATCATCCTGATCACGGCCCGTACCCGCCCGGAGGACGTGATCGAGGGATTGGAAGCTGGCGCGAACGACCATCTCTCCAAGCCATTCTGGCGACGGGAAATGCTCGCCCGGGTCGAGGCGCATCTGCGCGTGCACGAGAACGAACAAATGCGCTGGGCACTTCAAGAGCAAGCGGTTGTTGCCAGCGATCACGGGGACGACGATCCGCGCATGTCGCTGGTCCAACTGCTCGATTGCGCGGTCACCCTCTGGCACGCTCAAACGGGCACCGGCAGGGCCGAGCTGGCCGAGAAAAGCCGCCTTTGGACCGTGACGCTGGACGGCTCCGCCAAGAAGACGCGTACGCTCGACAGGTACCTCAAGCCCGAGACCCTCCCCAAGCGCCCACGCTGGGGCGTGGTCGTCCGCACCGCGCGCTTCGTCCTTGACCACCTCGAATCCGAGAGCGACCGCGACACGCTCAGGCATCGCATCGAGTCATTCCAGGACCGACTGCCGAGATAACCGCTTCCGCTTGCCCCTGCCCGTGTCGGCGCTCCGCGTCACCCCCTGGGACGGCGGCAAACACGGCATTGGACCTTCGGCCAATAGACGCGCGCCCCCTCCCGTCCGAGACTCCCGATACAACATCAGATTTGCATGCTCGAGGGTTCGCTCAAGGTGGGCTCGAGCCAACAGGGAGAAACGGTCATGGCAGAGATCATCGCGGTTGTTCAGAACGTTGACGGGGATGTCTGGGCACGGTCGGAGGACGGCGAACTGCGCCTGCTGCAAGCGGGTGATGCCGTATACGCCGGCGAGACGGTAGTCACCGCGCAAGGCGCGCGGGTCGAACTCGAGTTCGACAACGGTGAGACCGTCCAGTTGGCCGGTGGCCAGTCGTTACTGATCTCGACCGAGATGCTCGCCGACGCCGAACCGAGCAGCGATGAACAGGTGGTCACCGACCCGGGTGTCGAGGAAGTGCTGGCGCTGCTCGAAGGCGACGGCGACATCCTCGAGGAACTGGAAGACCCGGCCGCCGGCACGACCGGTGGCAGCGACGGCGGCGGCCGGACCATCGTCGAGGTCACCCGCATCGTCGAGCAGATCGACCCGCTGGCCTTCGACTTCGCCGGCCCGACACGCGTGCCCAACGAGCCGACGCCGGGCGTCACCGGCCTGGCAGAGACGCAAGCGGCCGACGAGCCGGCCGCACCGACCGCGCCGGAAGAAACCACCCCGTCCATCACCGTCAATCTCGATGACCAGAACGGCCAGTCCGTCTTCGAGAGCCTGATCTACGGCACCACGACCAACGTCGAGCCGGGTCAGACAGTCGCCATTGAGGTGACCGACGGCGAGAACACCGTCACCACCACTGCGATCGTCCAGTCCGATGGCAGCTACCAGGTGGTTGAGGACCTGAGTTCCCTGTCCGATGGTGAACTCACCGCCACCGCCACCGTCAGCGATCAGGTCGGTAACGACGCGACCGACACCAACGCGGCCACCCTCGACACCGAGGCCTCCGCCACGATCACCATCGGCACCATCGCCGGTGACGACGTGATCAACGACGATGAAGCCGAACAATCCATCACC
>JAFGUH010000111.1 GCA_016938615.1 Halothiobacillaceae bacterium
GGACATCATCTTCGACCCGAACATCTTCGCGATCGCCACCGGCATCGAGGAGCACAACAACTACGCGGTCGACTTCATCGAGGGCACACGCTGGATCAAGGAGAACCTGCCCCACGCGCTGGTCTCGGGCGGGGTCTCGAACGTCTCGTTCTCATTCCGCGGCAACGAACCGGTGCGCGAGGCAATCCACAGCGTGTTCCTCTACCACGCCACGCGCGCCGGCATGGACATGGGGATCGTCAACGCCGGCCAGCTCACGGTAGTCGACGAAATCCCCGACGAGCTGCGCGAGGCGGTCGAGGACATCGTGCAGAATCGCCGCAGTGATGCCACCGACCGCATGCTGGAGATCGCCGACAAGTTCCGCGACTCCGGCGGCGAGAAGTCCAGCGGGCCGGATCTCGCCTGGCGCGAGTGGCCGGTGGAAAAGCGCCTCGAGCACTCGCTTGTCAAGGGCATCGACGAGTACGTGATCGAGGACACCGAGGCGGCCCGCCAGAACGCCGAGCTGCCGCTGCACGTGATCGAGGGCCCCTTGATGGACGGCATGAACGTCGTCGGCGACCTGTTCGGCGACGGCAAGATGTTCCTGCCGCAGGTGGTCAAGTCCGCCCGCGTGATGAAGAAGGCTGTCGCCCACCTGCTGCCGTTCATGCAAGAGGAATCCTGCGAGATCCAGTCGGCCGGGAAGATCGTGATGGCCACCGTCAAGGGCGATGTCCACGACATCGGCAAGAACATTGTCGGCGTGGTGCTGCAATGCAACGGCTTCGAGATCATCGATCTCGGCGTGATGGTGCCGGCACAGAAGATCCTCGACACGGCCCGCGAGGAAAACGCCGACCTGATCGGCCTGTCCGGCCTGATCACCCCCTCGCTCGACGAGATGGTCAACGTTGCCGCGGAAATGCAGCGCCAGGGTTTCGATATCCCGCTGATGATTGGCGGGGCAACGACATCCAAGCTGCACACCGCGATCAAGGTCAATCCCGCCTACGAACATCCGGTCATCCATGTACTCGACGCCTCGCGTGCCGTAGGCGTGGCTTCCAAGCTCCTGGGCAAGAACAAGCAGGCCTTCGTCGAGGAAGTCGAGGGCGAGTACGACAAGGTGGTCGCTCGCCGCAAGGCCAACCAGAAGGAAACCAAGCGGGTCTCGATCCAGCAGGCTCGCGACAACCGCCAGCGCGTCGATTTCGAGGACTACAGCCCGGTTGCGCCGCGCGAGCCCGGCGTGCATGTGATCGAGGACTACCCACTCGAGGAAATCGTCGAGCGCATCGACTGGACGCCGTTCTTCCAGAGCTGGCAGCTGTTCGGCAAGTTCCCGGCGATCCTCGACGACGAGAAAGTGGGCACCGAGGCCCGCAAGCTCTACGAGGACGGCCGGGCAATGCTCAAGCAGATCCTCGACGAGAAGTGGCTGACGGCCAAGGCCGTCTACGGCTTCTGGCCGGCCGCGTCGATCGACGACGACATCCGTCTGTTCACCGACGAATCGCGCCAAGGCGTAAAGACCACCCTGCATCACATCCGCCAGCAAATGCCGCGCAGCGGGGGCAAACCCAACCAGTGCCTGGCCGACTTCGTTGCACCGACGGGCAGCAAGGTCAAGGACTGGATCGGCGGGTTCGCGGTCACGACGGGCCACGGCATCGAGCCGCACGTCAAGCGCTTCGAGGAGGCGAACGACGACTACCACGCCATCCTGCTGCAATCGCTGGCCGACCGACTGGCCGAAGCCTTCGCCGAGCGGCTGCACGAGCGGGTGCGCAAGGAGTTCTGGGGCTATGCCGCCGACGAGACGCTCTCCAACGACGAGCTGATCGCCGAGAAATACCAGGGCATCCGCCCCGCCCCGGGCTACCCTGCCTGCCCGGATCACACCGAGAAGGGACATTTGTGGGAACTCCTGGCCCCCGAGCGAATCGGAATGGCATTGACCGACTCGTACGCCATGCATCCGGGGGCGGCGGTCTCCGGATGGTATCTCGCTCACCCGGAGGCTCGCTATTTCGGCGTCGGCCGGATCGGCCCCGATCAGGTGGACGACTACGCTCGCCGCAAGGGCTGGGGCCGCAAGGAAGCCGAGCGATGGCTCGCGCCGATTTTGGGGTACGAGCCGGGCTGACCGTCCCACGGCCCGTCGTCCCGCGGGAGTTGAGTTCTGCCGCGGGCAGGCAGAGAATGGCGAGGGAAAACGCGGCTCGAACGGGGCAGATTTCAGACAGGCCTATGGGTAAGCCCAAGGCGACCGTCCGATGCGGAAAGTGAAAGTCTTTCCCAGAGACGGCAACGCCACGGATGCCCAGCCCAAGCCCCGCGACACCGGTATAGCACCGCATTCGTGCAGCGTCCCCAACGCGAGACGGCCGACTCACCCTCGACCTGCATCGGCATTCAATGGATCGGAACGTACCCCTGAAAACCTTCGAGCAACCGCTGAACGAACGGATCCGTGCCTGTCTCAGGCTCGATCACCTGTTCTCGCGCATCGATCACCACCTGCAGAGCCCGTCGCGCGACGATACGCTCTGCACCGTGCTATTGCTGCTCGAGGCCGCCGACGTGCTCTCGCGCATCGACATCAAGCGCGAGCTGATCAAGGAGCTCGAGCGGCAACAGGCGCGGCTGATGAAGGTGCCCGACACCCCGGGCGTCGATCGCGAGAAGCTCAACGCCTTGCTGGAAAAGCAGGAAGGCCTGATCAAGGCGCTGCATGCCTATCACGCCCAACCCGGTGCACACCTCAAGAACCACGAACTCCTCAACGCCGTCCGGCAACGGGCCTCGATTCCCGGCGCCTTGTGCGAGTTCGACATTGCCGGCCTGCATTACTGGCTCGGCTTGTCGCCGGAGGAACGGCGCGAAGACATCGACGTCTGGCTCGAGCCGTTCACTGACATTCGCCACGCCAACGAAATGGTGATCGACCTGATTCGCAACAGCGTCGACACCATGTCCGTCACCGCGGAGGATGGATTTCTCCAGCAGAGCATCGAGAGCGCGACCCCCTATCAGCTCCTGCGCGTACTCGTCGACGAGGACACCGTCTGCTACCCGGAGATCAGCGCCGGAAAGCATCGCTTTACCGTGCGCTTCATGACGCTCGATCGCGAGAACGGGCACCCGCGTCAGGTCCATGAAGACATCGAATTCCGCCTGGCTCTGTGCCGCCTGTGACGGCCCAGTCGCCGCCATTCCCACAACGATCAGGATGAGTTCCGAGCCTCAAATGACCGCCACCACTCGCAAGGCTGACCGGACCGGCTCCGCGGCCCTCGACATCGATCAGCGCTCGCTGGCGCTCACCCACGTCCATCTTTACGAGACGCACCTGCTCAAGCTCACCCGCAGCTTGAGCGAACGATTCGGCAACCCGGGCGTCGGCGATGCGCGCGAACCCTGCGTGATCGACCTGGCCGCCATTGCTGACAGCGGCAAGTGGATCGACTTCCCGGCCCTGGTGAGCCTGTTGCGCAACTACCGGCTCGAGCCGGTGGGCGTGGTGCACGGCAACGACCAGCAAAAGACCCAGGCACGTGGCGCCGAGCTGCCGGTGTTCGACGACCAGACCGGAGCGGCCGGCGAAACGTCAGCGACCGAGCCGGCGCCGGCAGCCAAGGCGCCCCCATCCAGGCCGGAAGAGCCCGAGCCCGCTCCGGAACCGCCCGCCAGACCGGAACCACCGCCCGGCCCGGTCGCGCCGATGGTCCTGCGCCACCCGGTTCGCTCGGGCACCGAACTCTACGCCCAGGGGCAGGACATGGTGGTGATGAACACGGTCGGCGCCGGCGCGCGCGTGGTGGCCGACGGCTCGGTCTACATCCACGGTGCGCTCAAGGGCACCGCGGCGGCCGGCGCCGGAAACCAGGCGCAAGCACGCATTTTCTGCGAATCATTCGAGCCGGAGATCATCGCGATCTGCGGCACGTTCCTCGACGGCGAGCAACTGGCGCAACACCCGGCCTGGGGCAAGCGCGTCGTGGTCGAACTCCGAGACGGCCAGCTGGCGGTGCAGGCGTTCGACTGAGGCCAAGCGCCAACGGGCAAGCGGGATCGTTGGGAAAGGCATGGCTTTGTGGCACAGTCCGGCCGACCTGACGATCCGGGACCTGCCGGGCACGCCCGGCAGGCGAGAAAAACGTCATTATTCTTTCGCGAGTAGGGAGACAATCCGTGTCCAAAGTCCTGGTGGTAACTTCCGGTAAGGGCGGCGTTGGCAAAACGACGACCAGCGCGGCCATTTCGAGCGGGCTGGCCATGGCCGGCAAGAAGACCGTCGTGATCGACTTCGACGTCGGTCTGCGCAACCTAGACCTGATCATGGGTGTGGAGCGGCGAGTCGTCTACGACATCGTCAACGTCATTCATGGCGAGGCGGGCCTCAACCAGGCACTGATCCGTCACAAGGAGGTCGACAACCTCTACGTGCTGCCCGCCTCCCAGACCAAGGACAAGGACGCCCTGTCCGAAGACGGGGTCGGCAAGGTGCTCGATGACCTGCGCGAGGAAGGCTTCGAGTACATCGTCTGCGACTCGCCGGCCGGCATCGAGCGTGGCGCCCAGCTCGCCATGTATTTTGCCGACGAGGCCATCGTGGTCTCCAACCCGGAGATCTCATCGGTGCGCGACTCCGACCGGATGCTGGGCATCCTCGCGAGCAAGTCGCGCCGGGCGAAGGAAGGCGAGACCGCGATCAAGGAACACCTGCTGATCACCCGCTACGCCCCGGACCGGGTCGGTACCGGCGAGATGCTCTCGGTAGAAGACATGATGGAGATTCTCGCCGTGCCCTTACTGGGCGTGATTCCCGAGTCCAACGCCGTCCTGCAGGCCTCCAACGCCGGCCGACCGGTAAACCTGGACAAGACCACGGACGCCGGCCAGGCCTACGAGGACGCCGTCGCCCGTCTGCTGGGCGAGGAACGCCCGATGCGCTTCATCGAGATCGAGAAAAAGGGCTTTCTCGGTCGCCTGTTCGGTCGGAGTTAAGCCATGGGATTGCTCGATATCTTTCGCAACCGCACCCAGGATCCTTCGGCCAAGATGGCAAAGGAGCGCCTGCAGATCCTGATCGCCCACGAACGCGCCCAGGGACAACACCGGGCGCCGACCTACCTGCCGGAGATGCAGAAAGAGATCCTGGAGGTCATTCGCAAGTACGTCCACGTCGAGGACGACGCGGTCAAGTTCGAGGTGGAACACAACGAGCAGTACGAACTGTTCGAACTCAACATCACCTTGCCCGAAAAGCTTGAAGGCACCCAGCGCCGGGAATGATCGCGTCAATTCATCGCTCGAGGTGAACCGAACCGGCGAGCAGACCCCACAGGGACCCGCAGATCGACCCGCAATCGACACACACCCCCGCCTACCGCGGGGGTGTCTTGTTATGGGCTTAGAAAAACATCTGCTGGCGCCGGTGGCGATGGATAGTTACCGTGAAGGTTGCACGACGCGATGCCAGGCATTGGGTGGAATCAACCTCCCCACTGTCCCGCCACCGTTCAGGAACGGCGGCACCTCTCGGCCCCGACATCCGGCGACTAGCGTCCGTGCGAACGATTTTCGCGGACAGCGCCCCGCAGCGGGGCGCGACGCCATGCTTGAAGGCACCGGATCATGGACTTGCTCTACACAGTGACCGACGCGTTTTTCGCCCCGCTCTGGCTCCCGGTCCTGGTTGGCGCGCTAATCGCGCTGCTCGCCTTCGCCCAACGCTGGATGGTCGACCAACCGCTGTCCTGCTCGACCGGCTTTGCGAACCTGGCCACCTGCCTGCGACCGGGGGGACGTCGTGACCGCGGCGGCGACTGGCGGATCGTCTTCCTGCTGGGCATCGTGCTCGGAGGCCTGCTCGCCGCCCTGACCGACGCCACGCCGGCCTGGCAAGGCACGGCCGCCGAGTTCGGCCGCTTCTACACGGCCCTGGTACCCGACTCCACGGTCGGCTCGGCACTCTGGTGGCTGTTCGGCGGCGTGTTGATCGGGCTGGGATCGCGGCTGGCCGGCGGCTGCACCTCGGGCCACACCATCGCCGGGGTCGCCATGGGCGCGCCGGCCAGCATCGTGGCATCGGCGGTCTTCTTCGCGGTAGCCGTGGGCACCGCCCAACTCGCCGCCTGGGCACTGGGGGTCTGAACCGTGCTCAATCGGCGCAACGTTCTCTTCCTGGCCTTCGGCATCGGCTTCGGCTTTCTCCTGAGCCGTGCCGGCGCCACCAGCCCGGCGATCATCAGCGATCTGCTGCTGTTTGAGGACCTGCGGCTGTTGTGGGTGATCGTCACCGCCGTGTGCCTGGGGGCTGCGCTCACCTGGATCGCCTGGCGCCTGCAGTGGCGGGCGCGCAATACCGGCCAGCCGATCACCATCCAGCACAAGCCGTTCAAGCGTGGTCTTGTGACCGGCGCGGTCCTGTTCGGACTCGGCTGGGCCGGTACCGGGGTCTGCCCCGGCACGGCACTGGCAATGATCGGTGAGGGCAAGGGTTTCGCCCTCTGGGTGGGTGCCGGCATCGTGCTCGGCGCCGGTGCCGGCAGCTGGGTCAGCCAACGGCTCGAGCGCGGGTAGGGACCGTCTGCACGGGACAGTCTCCACGACACCTGGCGGTCAGGCGGCGAGATGCTCCCGGGCATACCAGCCGTTCATCTTTCTCAGCATCATGGGGAACAGCTCGTCGAACCCGTCAGGCAACGAGTCGCGAACCACCGGCACATCGACCAAGCGCTCGGCCCATGCCCTGACCGTGGGCAGCGCGTCCCAGTCGACGATCGAGGTCGGCAGGGCGAACAAGCGCTGGAACAGCGGGGCGAAGGACGTGTCGACCAGCGATAGCGCCTCGCCGGAGAAGAAGGGGGCCGGCGGCGCCTTGGCCAGTTGGCGCTCAAGGTGTCCCAGTAGCGTAGCAAGCTCGTTGCGCTTGGCCGTGCTGCCCGCCTCTTCCGGCGCCGAGATCGTACCGAACATCGCGAACAACGCCGCCGATCCCATCTCGATCCAGCCTCGCTGCTGGGCGCGTTCAAGGGGATCGTCCGCCAGCATCCGCTCACCGAAGGACTCGTCGAGGAATTCGTTGATCACTGCCGATTCGAACAGCACCGTCTCGTCAACCTTCAGGACCGGCACCTTGCCCAGCGGCGAGACCCCGGCAAACCACGGCGGCGGATCGTCGAGCTGGATGAAGGTGGTATCGAAGGGCACCCCCTTGTGCCGGAGCGTGATCACCGAACGCTGGACGAAGGGACAGAGCTTGAAGCTGATCAGTTCGAGTTGCATGATGCCTCCACATCGAAAGAATCCTCGGGCCGGACGCGGTCCGGCGAGTTCAACAGGTACCCAATCCTAGTGCATTGTCGCCCCTGACTTGAAAAAACATCCCCCGAAAAAAACCACCGCTGCCGACCGCATCACACCCGACAGCCAGCGTCTGGACACTTGGCTCTGGGCCGCGCGCTTTTTCAAGACGCGCCAGCTGGCCTCGGTGGCCATCGATGGAGGCAAGGTCGAGATCAACGGTCAGGGCGTAAGCAAGCGCGGCAAGGCCGTCCGCCCGGGTGATCGGGTGACGATCACCAAGTCGGGAATGCGTTTCGTGGTCGACGTCGAGGGTCTCAACCCGAAGCGAGGCCCGGCGAGCGAGGCCCAGGCCCTGTACCGCGAGACGCCCGAGAGCCTGGAAAAACGCCGCCTGGTCGCCGAGCAACAACGCGCTGAACGCGAACTCAATCCGCACCACAAGCCCGCCAAACAGGCCCGTGCCCTGTTGCGAGCATTACGCGGCAAGTCCTTCTGACACCAACCCTTTCAGCGAGGCGCGCCTGCCACGCCCGGCTGAACACCGATCAGGCTGCCGAGCTCGGGCGTGGTCGGTGATGGGCGAGATCGACCGGATTTGAAACTTGTGTCGCCCCGGGGGCTCAAAGCCCGTCAGGTGCGATGGCGACCGGCCCGCTGTCGGCCACGCCGCCATCGGCCCCGATGGCTAAACCACGCCGGATACGTCCGGACAATCGACAATAAGGAGAACGCGCAATGACTACCAGAAATGCATTGATCGCCCTGATGATGGCCCTTGGCCTCACATTGGCCGGCTGCTCGGACAACGACGGGCCGGCGGAGAAGGCCGGCGAGCAGATCGACCAGACCATGGAAGAGGCCGGTGACGAGGTCGAGAAGGCCACCGACGAGATGGGTGGCGAGGCCGAAGAGGCCGGCGACAAGATGGAAGAAGAGACCGACTACTGATTCCCGCCGTCTCGCGGACCCGACCAGCCCCGGCAATGCCGGGGCTTTTTCGTTGTCGGCCCGTGCATCACATCCGCGCGCCGCCCTGCCCCGTTGGCCATTGTTCGACGCTGGAGCGACTCGCTACACTGGCCGGCGCCCTGTTTCTCAGCAGGCGGGCCTCAGCAACCCAACAAACACCGGATCGTCATGGCCATCACGATTGCGACCTTCATCTACCTGCTCTCGATCCCGCTCTGGCTGCTGGTCTGGTACAGCGCTACCGGCTTCAAGCTGATGCGTCACAACCCGCTGTTGATGATCCCGTTCTTCCTGAGCCTGGCGTACCTGGCCGGCAACGCCATCCTGCTTGAGGTATTCACCGAGACCAGCGGGGCCACCTACGAGGAATCACGCATCCAGGCGATCACCGACCGGGCGATGATCGCCGCCCAGGCCATGGCCAGCGTGCTGATCGTCGCCACCATCGTCTACGGCCTGTCGATCAAGCGGGTGCCGCTGCACTTCATCCGCTTCATGGTCTACTCGTTCATCGCCCTGCTCGGCGTTGTGGCGCCGATCCTGTGGATCCCTGCCGAACAGGCCGGCTTGTTCTTCGTGCTGCGGCACTTTCAGGCCACGGCGCTGAACTTCGGCCTGTTCCTCTGCGTTGCCGGAATCATCATGCTCTTGCGCGACCTGGTAACGCATGGCGATGCCCAGATCAGTCTCACCCCGGTCGATCCGATGATGCGTTGCCACGAGGATGACCAGGCGGCCGATCGCCGTGCCGGCGTGGCTGCACGGGAATCTAAGCCCGCGACCGAGCGCTGAGCACCGCCGCCCATCGCCCTCACGTCCGGCTCAATCGGCGAGCGCCTGACCGATCACGTCACGGTAGTTGCGGATGCGCCGGACGTAATGCACCGATTCGTAGCCGCGCGCGTAGCCGTACTTCGTTTGCGGGTAGTAACGCTCGTCAGCCTTGAGCGGCAGCACCTCGCGCATGTCGCTCCACGAGTCCGGGTCGCGGCCCAGCTCGCGGGCCAACTGGCGGGCATCCAGCACGTGCGCGCGGCCGAGGTTGTAGCTCGCCAGGGCCAGATAGGTGCGATCGGGTTCAGGGATGTCGGCCGGCAGACGCTCGCGACGGTCGGCAAGGTAACGGGCACCCGCGAGGATCGATTCGCGCGGGTTGAGCCGATCCTCGACTCCGAGTGAGGCGGCCGTGGGTTCCGTCAGCATCATGATGCCGCGCACGCCCGTGGGCGAGGTCGCCCGCGGGTCCCAGTGCGATTCCTGGTAGGCCATGGCTGCCAGCAAGTCGACGGGCAGCCCGGTGATCTCGCCCGCCTGCTCGAATTCGTCGAGGTAACGCGGCAGTCGTTCATCCAGGCGGCGGTTCAGGGCGCGCAGGTCGACGAAATCGAACTCGCCGATGTAGGCGTAGTAGCGCTCGCGGACCCGATCGACGACGGCCTGACCACGCTCGCTCTCACGCCAGTCGCGGCTCGCCGCCGCCAGGTCCCCGAGCGAGGCGACCGCATACCAACCCACCTGCTCGGGTGCCGAGAGATCGAAGGCGACCTCCAGGTTCGGCCAGTGACGTCTCACCACCTCAACGATCGACGAGTCGGCCACCGTGCAACCGATCTCGCGCCGGGCCACCCGGGTGAGCAGTACCTCGGTACTCAGATCGGCGTGCGTTTGAAAGCGCAACCCCTCCATCTGCTCGGCAAGGGCAGTTAGGCGGTCGACATAGCTCGATGCATCCGTCACCTGAAGATCGACGCCGACCAGATCCTCGACCGTATCCGGCAGCGGCCGGTCTTCGCGGTGGCAAACGACCTGCTGAATCACTTCACCGTGGGTGAGCGCTGCCTCGAATCGTCGGTCGCGCGAGTCGAGGTGTGTCAACCCAGCGGCCGCGAGATGCGCTCGACCTTCCTCCAAGGCCGCGAGCACTGCCGCGGTGGACTCGTGAACCTGCCACTCGACGCGCAGGCCCTGCGCGGCGGCGAATGCCTCGACCAGATCGTGTTCCGGTCCGGTCGGCTGCTGGTTCCGACCGATATACCAGCTTACCGGTCCGTTGCGGGTGGCCACCACCAGGACACCGCCCTCAGACGGAGGCGCCGCGCCCGGGGGCTGGTCGTCGCCGCAGGCCGAAAGAAGGAGTGGCAGGAGCAGAGCAAGGGGGAGCAGGTACCGAAACATGAACGCCGGGATGTCATGGAGTTACCCTCAGAATAGCCCATATATGCACCGCCGCCGATGATCGCGTCCCAGGAAACCTCTGCCCGAATCGTTCGTGTCGGCAGCGGGACCGCCACATACCAACCAACCTGCGGTGTTGCGGCGCTTGGCAATGGCGACGGCCATCGTGCGGCGCAAGGCGCCCTGCCTCCGGCCGCCAGCCCCCCGTAGAAGCGTTGGACAATTGTCCAGAGGACCACGGGGAAAAACGGGCTCGCCCCAAAACCGTCATCACAAGGTCATTTTGACAGGGGACGCTTGACGGTCGTTGGATGCGAGGTGCCCGACCGGCCGGCATCCGAAGACCAACGACGAGGGAGTGCATGGCACACGGGCAAAACGGATGTCCTCGTTGCAGCGACATCGGCGAGTTGGCGTGCGGGAAACTCGATCCGTCGAGTCCCGAGGCCATGGAATTACGTCGGATATTCCGCGAGAAGGCGCTCTCGACCGTCTTTCAGCCGATCGTCGCCTGCGAAGATGGCGAGGTGATCGGCTGGGAGGCTTTGCTGCGCGGTCCCGAGGGGCCCCTGCACCGGCCGCTCGACCTGTTCCACGCCGCCGAACGACACGGCTGCCTGGTGGAGCTCGACATGCTCGCCCGCCGCCTGGCACTACGTCGTTTCGCCGACTCGCCCGTCGGCGACACCGGCCAGCTGTTTCTCAACGTGATGATCGACTCCGTCCGCGCCGAGGAATCCTACGAGACGCTGACCGCCGGTTGTGTCGAGGCGCTCGGCGTGCATGTCGGCCGTATCGTGATCGAGATCAGCGAACTGCACCCAAGCCCGGACACAAGCGCTATCGTCCGTGCGGTCACCCGATTCCAGCGCGACGGATTCCGGGTCGCGCTCGACGACGTCGGGACCGGATACAACGGACTGCACCTCTGGGCAGAAACTCGGCCGGACATCATCAAGGTGGATCGCTATTTCGTCGACGGCATCCATGCCTGTGGCAAGAAGCGCCGCTTTCCTCAGGGAACCGCTGCACGCATGCCATGCCGCTCTGGCCTTTCGAGCTGCTCGTGATCAAGACGCGTTGTCGCCGGCGTGCCGGTGGCCACGTCAAGACGACGCAACGCCGAGCACGGGCAGCTCGACAGGCCCCGCAGGGCGCGCCTTGAGCCAGGCACCTGCTGCGTTGTCGTCCTTGAAAAGGGAATAACCCTTTCGCGGCGGACGAGCGCCTTGCATCTGCCGGGCTCAAGACGCGCAGAGCGGTATGGCATGCGTGCAGCGGTTCCCGGGACAATAGTTCGGCTCGCACATTCGCTCGGTTGCCAGGTAGTCGCCGAGGGGCTCGAACAGGAGGCCGATCGCGTCGTGCTCGTCGCACTGAACGTCGAAATGGCGCAGGGCTACCTTTACGCGCGCCCCGCCCGCGTCCCGCCACTCGCCGCGCGCCTAGTCACCGACCCCACACCGCGCGAACGAACCAATCAGGCGGGGGCCGAGACGGCGCATGCCCTGCTCGAACCGCACGAGTCGCTCCACCCGGACTACTCGGTCGCCGACGTGGTCGCGCGATTCCTGAACGTTCCCGAAATCGACTATTACCCCGTGATCGACGAGGGTCGACAGGTGCTGGGCATGGTCTGGCGGCGGGAATTCATGAACCGCTTGCTCTATCGCTACGGCTACGATCTGTATCACCGCAAGCCGATTCGGCAACTGATGGATTGCCAACCGATCGTGGCGGATCTGCGCACGCCATTGGAGACGGTCTCCCGCCTGATCACCGACTCGCGCAAGGGCTTTCGCAAAGAGGCCGTGATCCTGGTCGAGAACGGCCGGTACGTCGGTGTGGGCAGCTTCACGAGCCTGTTGCGATTGATCACCGACATCAAGGTGCAGAGCGCCCACTACGCCAATCCGCTCTCCGGACTACCGGGCAACATCCCCATCCGGGCGGAACTTCAGCGCCTGCTCGACGAGCGCCGCGCCTTCACCGCGCTGTATCTGGATCTCGATCACTTCAAGCCCTACAACGACCATTACAGCTATGAAGACGGAGACAAGGTCATCCGCTACCTCAGCCACCTGCTCCAACGGATCAGCGGAGTGGATTTTCTCGGTCACGTCGGCGGGGACGACTTCGTCGCGATCACCACAATGATGACGCGCGGGGAAGCGATCGCCGCACAGGCCATCGCCGAATTCAGCGGCGGCATCGCCTCGTTCTACCGGGGCGAGGATCGCAAGGCGGGCGTCATACTGGGCCGTGACCGCGAAGATCAGCCTCGACGGTTCCCGTTGATGACGCTTTCGGTGGGCCTGGTCAACGTCGAGGCCGGCACCTTGACCCACCAGCAGCATCTGGCTTCCCTGATGACCCGTGCCAAAAAGGCCGCCAAGGCGGCCGGCGGCAACACCTGGCGAGTTGTGCATTCCGCGGAGGAGAGCACCGAGGGACCGTCGTCGAGGCGGCCTCAGCCGATCTTGAGATAGTCGCCGCCGTGTTCCTTGAGAAAGGCGAGGAATTCACGGGCGATCACCGAAAGGACCTTGCCGCGCGGGTAGACGATGTTCCACTGGCGTTGCAGCGGAAAGCCCGCCACGTCCAGCTTGGTCAACGGGCCGGCATCGCTTTCCAGGTTCAGCGCGTGCTCCGAGACGATGGAAATCCCAAGCTGCCCGACTACGGCGTGCTTGATCGCTTCGGGTCCCTCGAGCACCAGCCGCTGGCGCAGGGTCAGTCCGTGCAGGGCGAAGTGTTCCTCGATCTTGTTGCGGATGCCCGAACCGGGTTCCCGCATGATGAACGGCTCCTCGGCGATCCGTTCCAGCGGGATGTCGCGCTCGCGGGCCAGCGGGTGGTCGCGGTGGGCGATCACCACCAGTGGGTTGGGCGCGAACGGGATGAGTTCGAGGTCCAGGCTGCTGCGAGGCACATGGCCGATGATGTAGAGATCCGAGAGGTTGTCCTCGATGCGCTTCACGAGCGTGTCGCGGTTGGAGACCTTGAGCTCCATCTCGATGTCGGGGTACTGCCTGGCGAAATCCCCCATCGCCAGCGGTGCGAAGTACTTGGCCGTGGTGATCACCGACAGGCGCAGCCGCCCCTTCTTCAGTCCCTTCAGGTCATTGAGCGACATCTCGAGGTTCGACAACGCGTCGATCACGTCGCGACAGCCCCGGGCGACCCGGTTGCCTGCATCGGTAAGAAAGATCTTGCGGCCGATCTGCTCGAACAGAGGCATGCCGACGGTCTCGGACAAACTCTTGACCTGGGCCGAGACGGTCGGCTGAGTCAGGAACAGTTCCTCGGCCGCCCGCGTGAAGCTCCCCAGCCGGGCGACTGCCTCGACGATCTCGATCTGCCGCAGGGTGGCGTGCCGAAGGAGATACCGCGCCTCCGATTGCCGAGTATCGTCAGCCATCATGCCTCTCCTTCACCTGTTCGTTCCGTTGCATAGAACCGATTCTATGCAACACCGCGCCGAAGATCGATCCAGGGCCCGTATCTCGCGCCTCTCCGGGTCGATGGAGGCGCCGCCGGAAGGCACCGCGTGCCATCGTTACCATTGGAATGATCCATCCCATCCATTGATATAAATCAATCCATAGAGCGGCAACGGCGAAACCATTGCCCGAGGTCTATTGAAAGAGGAACGCCGTCACGGCGGGCATAGCGGCGCATTTCGAGGCCCCGCCCCCCTATTCATCGCTCCGAAGGCCACGCGGAAATCCGTGCATAGATCAGGATCAATGGATCACTTCAGGAATTCGTATTGGTGATCGATCGCGCCCATCTCTACCTTTCGTCCTGCCGGCGGGACCGTCTGGACTCCTCCAGCGGACCCGAACCACCAGCCCGACCGGAGGGACACCATGAACACACTGACCAACTGGCCGCTTGCCGGCACCCTGCTCGCCCTGATGCCGCTGCTCCTGCTGATCGCGGCAATCCCCGCCACGGCCGCAGGCGTGGAGGCCGCTTCGCGCTATCGCCGCCGTGTCCGCTGGGCGGCCATTGGCGCCTTGGTGCTGGCGATCGCCGCGACCGTCGTCTTCCTCGCGGGCGACCGGGCGCCGCTGACCCTCGCCGCCCTGCCCCTGCCGGGTGACATCGGCGCGCTGGCGCTGTCGATCCAGGTCGACCAGCTGACCATGGCGCTGGCCGTGCTGGTGGCACTGGTCGTGACCCTGATCGCCCGCTACAGCGAGAAGTACCTCGACGGCGACCCGCAGCAGGCCCGCTTCTTCCGCCTGCTTGCGCTGACCGCCGGCTTCTTCCTGCTGGTGGTGATCTCGGCAAACCTCGCGCTGTTCACGCTGGCGATCATCCTGACCGGCTTTCCCTTGCACAAGCTGCTGCTGTTCTACCCGGACCGGCCGCGCGCGGTGATGGCAACGCACAAGAAGGCGCTGTTCAGCCGCAGCGCGGACGCCTGCCTGGTCGGCGCCACCCTGCTGATCGGCCACCAGGTCGGCAGCCTGCAGTTCGACGCGATCGCCGAGTGGGCCCATGCCCAGGACGGCATGACATTCGGGATGCACGTCGCGGCCTTCCTGATCGTGCTCGCCGCGATCCTCAAGAGCGCCCAGTTCCCGTTCCACGGCTGGCTGCTGCAGGTGATGGAGGCGCCCACCCCGGTCTCGGCCCTGATGCACGCGGGTGTCGTCTACAGCGGCGCGATCATCGTGCTGCGCACCAGCGAATTCCTCGCCGCCCAGGGCAGCGCGCTGTTCCTGCTCGCGATCGTCGGGCTGGCAACCTTGGTGATCGCCTCCCTGGTCATGCTCACGCAGACGGCCGTGAAGTCCTCGCTGGCCTGGTCGACCACGGGTCAGCTCGGCTTCATGCTGCTCGAGCTGGGCCTGGGCCTGTTCGCGCTGGCCCTGCTGCACCTGGTCGGCCATTCGCTCTACAAGGCTCATGCCTTCCTCGCCGCCGGCAGCATCCCCGACCAGCTGCGCCAGCCGAAACCGGCCGCACGCCGCCGGGTGGGCGTCGCTACCTGGGCGGTCACGATCGCCGCCAGCCTCGCCTTGACCGCGGCACTGGCCGCCGCGCTCGGCCTCTCGGTGAGCCACGAGCCGGCGCTGATCGCCCTGATCGCGATCGTCGCCCTGGCGGTGGCCCAGCTGGTGCTCAAGGCGATCATCGTCGCCCCGGGGGTTGCCGGCATCGCGCGGGCCGCGGGGCTGGCCGCGATCATGGCGGCGGTCTACTTCGCGCTGCACGAGGCGTTCGTGACCCTGTTCGGGCCGACGGTCGCCGCGATCCCCGACACCCTGACGCCGGCCTACGGCCTGATGCTGGCACTGACCACCATCAGCTTCCTGTTCCTCGCCTGGCTGCAGGGACCGGGACGCGAGCACTTCAACGGCTCGGGCCGCAAGGGGCTGTTCGTCCACCTCTACAACGGGCTGTACGTCGACTTGCTGGTCGAGCGCGCCGCGCATCGCCTCTGGCCGCACAAGGTCGGTCAGCACCGCTCGCGCCATGACGCGCTCAAGGCGCAAACGCCCGTCACAACCACCCAATACTGATTCGCCGGGTATCTACCGGGAGGACACGGCCATGACACTGGCAACGCAGACCCAACAGCACAACGCCCAGGCGACCCGCGCGACCGGGCGGCTCGACCTCGACCACGTCCGCGAACTGGCCGACGCGGCCGGGCGCAAGATCGCCCCGCTCTGGCCGCTGGACTCGTTCGTCGCAGTCAACCCCTACCTCGGCCTGATCGACCAGCCGTTCAGCGAGGCGGCCGGCTACCTCGGCGCGATCGCCGGCGAGCGCACGGTCATGGACCACGAGTGGTACGCCCAGCGCTGGCGCGATGGGCGACTGACCCGCGCGCATATCGAGCGTGCCGTCGAGCAACTGGGCCACCCGGTTGGCGTCGAGACCGTGATCAAGGCGTTGGAGGCCCCGCACCGGAGCAGCACGCCGATCCCCATGCTGGTCGAGATGCTCGACCGCCCCGGTTCGGCACCGATCTCGATCTTCGTGGTCGACCAGATCAGCCACTTCCTCGCCGCGCATTTCGATCGTGGCCAAGCGATCTGGAGCGCCCCGGACGAGAGCGAGTCGCTGTTCACCGCCTGGCGCGAGTACACCCTGATCGATCGCAGCGCCCGCGCCGCCGGCCTGGGTCGCGCCCGCCGCCACCTGCGCGAGGTGCCGCCCGACCCGATCGAGGCCATCGCCTGGGCGATCGAGACCCTGGACCTACCCGAATCGGTGCATGCCGATTACCTGTTCGCCGCGCTCAAGTCGGTCAACGGCTGGGCGAGCTACTGCCGTTATCGCCTCTGGGGTGCCGAACTGACCGGCAAAACAAACGAGGATCTCACCGACCTGCTGGCCGTACGGCTGGTCTGGGAGGCGTTGGCACTCAAGGTGACAGACAACAGCGCGCCCATCCGGAAGGCATGGCAGCGCGAAATCGAACGCCACCACGAGGCAATCGCCGCCGCCGAGAACGAGGCGGTGATCGACGAGGTCATGCTCACGGCCACCGAGATCGCCTTCCGCGATCCGGTCATCCGGCATTTCCGTCAGGCGAGCCCTGCCGCGCGGACCGACACGGCACGCCCGCCGGTACAGGCCGCCTTCTGTATCGACGTACGCTCGGAGGTCTTCCGTCGTCACCTGGAAACCAGCTTCCCGGGCGCCCGGACCATCGGCTTTGCCGGTTTCTTCGGCGTGCCGCTTTCCTACTCCCGTCTCGGCGAAACCAAATGCCGCACGCACACGCCCGTGCTCCTCAACCCCGGCGTCGAGGTCGCCGACCGTGTCGAGGGCGAGGAGGACCTCGCCACTCGCCGCGAACAACGGGTCGGCAATACCCTGTCCTGGAAGCAGTTCAAGCTCTCGGCCGCCTCCTGCTTCACCTTTGTCGAGTCGGCCGGTCTGACCTACGTCCCGAAGCTGATCGGCGACACGCTCGGCTGGCACACCCCGGCACCGCCGCCGGACCAGGCCGGGCTGACCGACGAGGAGCGCGCCCGGATCCACCCGTCGCTTGCCTCCGAGGCCGACCTCGAGGCCCGCGTGGGCATGGCCGAGGGCATCCTGCGCGGCCTGGGCCTGACCGAGTCGATCGCACCGATCGTGCTGCTGGCCGGCCACGGCAGCACCACGACCAACAACCCGCACCGCGCGGGCCTGGATTGTGGTGCCTGCGCCGGACAGACCGGCGAGGTCAGTGCCCGGGTGGCCGCCGACCTGCTGAACGACCCGGCGATCCGGGACGGCCTGGTCGGGCGTGGCATCGAGATCCCCGCCGATACGTGCTTTATCGCCGCGCTGCACGACACCACCACCGACGAGGTCGACCTGCTCGACCTCGACGAGGGGGCGGTCGATCGGGCCAAGCTCGACGAGTTGCGCCAGGCGCTGGTGCAGGCCGGTGACCTCACCCGCCTGGAGCGGCTGGTGACATTGCGCGAGAACCTTTCCGACAACCCGGCGGACCGGGAGGCGGCGCGCAAGGCCGTGGCCCACCGCGGGCGCGACTGGTCAGAGGTACGCCCGGAATGGGGCCTGGCCGGCAACGCGGCCTTCATCGCCGCCCCGCGCGAGCGCACCCGCGACCTGGATCTGGGCGGCCGCTCGTTCCTGCACGACTACGACTGGCGCCGTGACGAGGGCTTCGGCGTGCTCGAGCTGATCCTGACCGCCCCGCTGGTGGTGGCCAGCTGGATCAACCTGCAGTACTTCGGCTCGACGGTCGATAACGAGCGCCAGGGTTCAGGCAACAAGGTCCTGCACAACGTCGTCGGCGGCCTGGTCGGCGTGCTCGAGGGCAACGGCGGCGACCTGCGGGTCGGTCTGTCGATGCAGTCGCTGCACGACGGCGAGAACTGGCGCCACGAGCCGCTGCGCCTGTCGGCCTTCGTCGAGGCGCCCGCCGAGGCGATCGACGACATCATCGCCGGCAACGAAACCCTGCAGCACCTGGTGGGCAATCGCTGGCTCACCCTGCTGCGTCTGACCGACGAGGGCGACGTGCAGCGCCGCCGGGGCCCGGGGGACTGGGTCAGCGAAGCGGCCTGACCGGCGGCGGGTCCATCCGGCGTCTCTGGAGCGAGGCCTGCCGTGCCGGTTTGCTTTTCGTGGCCCCATCTATGTCCCGGCCGTGGTCTTTCGCCTGATCGCGCCGGGAAACGCTCCAGGAATAGCCAACGCCTCTGGTTTATGGCTTTGGTCGTCATCAAGGCGCGGCTTCGGACGTGGATACAACCTCATGATTTTGCGACCCGCCGGATGTAGGGAGAAACCAATAACCGGCAAACGGAGATGCCATCGAATCACGCAGAGAGTGTTCAACGGAACTAGTAGCCCTGCTATGCAGTCGGACCGGGTGATTATTCACCCCGACAATCAACCGACAAGGAGTCCTTGATGCGATCTATTCGATTCTCTTCCACCACCCTCGCCGTACTCGTGGCAGCAGCCGGCCTCTCCCAGCAGGGCATGGCCGCCAGCGCGGGCCAATGGAGCTACGAGGGCGATACCGGTCCGTCGTCATGGGAAACGCTGGACCCCGCCTACGCAAGCTGCGGGCAGGGGGCAAACCAGTCACCGATCGACCTGGCATCGCCCATCCCGGCCGAGCAGCCTGCCCCGGTCTTCCACTACAGTGCCGGCGGGGTCGACATGGTCAACAATGGCCACGCCGTGCAGGTGAACTACCAGGAAGGCAGCACGCTGACGCTCGACGACCGGGACTTCCAGCTCCGACAGTTCCACTTCCATGCGCCAAGCGAGCACACCGTGGACGGGCGTCATTTCCCGCTCGAGGCGCATTTCGTCCACCGGGACCCGGTTGGCAATCTGGCCGTCGTCGCCGTGCTGTTCGAAAAGGGAGAAAGCAATCAGGCACTCGAACCGCTGGTCGAGACGTTGCCCGACAAGGCCGGCGAAAAGGTTCGACTGGATAGCGTCTTCGACGCGGCCGACCTGTTGCCGATCAAGACCGCGCACTATCGATACAACGGCTCGCTGACCACGCCGCCTTGTACTGAGGGCGTGCGTTGGGTGGTGATGAAAGAGCACCCCACCCTGTCCGCCGAGCAAATCCACGCCTTCGAGACCGCGATCGGGATGGACAACAACCGGCCGGTCCAGCCGGTCAATGCCCGCGTGATCGTCGATTGAGGCCATCTCGGCACGACAATCGGTGACGTTCACGATCACCCCCTGGCTGACCAGGTTCGGTAGCCGGAAGCACAAAGGGCGAGTCTTGGACTCGCCCTTTTCACGTTCGTCTTACCGGGACCACGGCAAGTGCGCCTACCACGATTTATAGGGCAGGAACTTGCCGTTCATGGTGATCACCACCCGATCGCCGGCCGGGTTGGCCTCGCGGTCCACGCCCAGGGTGAAATCGATCGCGCTCATGATGCCATCGCCGAACTCCTCGTGGACCAGCTCCTTGATGGTCGGGCCGTACACGCCCATGACCTCGTAGATGCGATAGATCAGCGGATCGGTGGGCACGGTCTGTTCCCAGGTCTTCATCGGGCAGGCCTCGATCGCGGCCTTGGCCTCGCCCGGCAGTTCGAGGATCGCGACCAGCTTGTCGGCGAATTCGGGCTTGAGGCTGTTCATGCCCAGGCAGGCCGACGTCACGAAGGTCGGCGACAACCCCACCCCGCTGGCGATATCGGCCCAGGACAGGCCCAGCTCGGTCTTCTTTTCCAGGATCAGGTCGGTCAGTGCTTGCTTGGTCATCATGCGGGCATCTCCGTCAAGGGATCACGTTGGTTTGCTTGGGAAGGTCTGCACGAATAGCCAACGCCTTTGCGGGTCGCCAGGCGTCGAGGTGCAAGGCGCCGCCCAATGGCCGTAGTCATTGGCAAGCGCTGCAACACCGCAGATGGGCGCCTGGCGGCCCGCCCCCCGGGGCTTTCCGGCTTATCCGCCCTCGGTGTTGCCGATCCTCGCCGGGCACTGAGCCCGTCTTCGAATCGGCGCCTTGATGGCGAACAAGCCGGTAAGCCAGAGGCATTGGCTATTCGTGCAGCCCTTCCCTTGGTGGCCGGGAAGGGCCACTGCTCGCTTCATTACAAGAAGCCTGCCAAGCATAGTTTTTCACTTTATTTCAGCCGGTTAGATCACCACCTCCCCTAACACCCCACCTTGAATCGGACATTGTCCGCTCCGCACCGCACAAACATCGGACATTGTTCGACACTGCGAGCCCCACCACGGGGCACCCCTGCCAAAAAAGCGCGCAAACGACGCCTTGACGCCATTTCCGGTTGTTGGCACAGCCTCTGCAATGCAGTAGGCGACGGCGGGACTCGTCCAGCGAGATCTCGGCCCACGTCCAAGCCAACCCAAAACCGGAGTGAATACTCATGAGCACAGCAACCGCCCAACCCGTCGCCCCGTCCTGCATCCGCCAGGCGATCAAGGAAATCGATGCCGACGGCCTCAAGGCACTGAGTGAAAAGGGCAAGGCCAACCCGGATGCGGTGGTCACGCTCAAGGCGAAGACCGTCTGCGAAGGCCGTTTCCGCAACCTGACCTACATCCGTGATCTCGACCCGGTAGTGGTCGACGAGCCGCCGCACCTGCTGGGCGACGACACCGCCCCGAACCCGTCCGAAGCCACCCTGGCCGCGCTGGGTGCCTGCCTGGCCGTGGGCGTCCACGCCAACGCCACCGCGCGCCAGATCAAGATCAGCAAGCTCGAGCTGAACATGGAAGCGGACATCAACGTCACCGCCGTCTGGGGCACGGGTGACCTCGACGAATCCAAGCCGCTGGGCTTCACCGCCATCCGCGTCTACTTCGACGTCGAGACGGTCGACCCGATCAGTGACGAAGACCTGCAGGATCTGCTGGACACCGCCGAGAAGTGGTCACCGGTGGCCAACACCATGACCCGTCCGGTCGACCTCTCCTGCCATCTCGCCTGATCGCCGAGACGTCGTCCAATCGGCCCGGTCCGCCGGGCCTTCCACCGGAGTGATCCCATGAATCTTGCCACCCACGACCCCGTGGCGGCCCGGCCCACGGCGGCCCCGCCGGACGTACCGGCGTTCCTGAAAACCGACGCGACGCCCGACCTCGACACGGTGATTCGCCGCGCATTGAAGCCCAAGGTGATCGCGATCGACCACGGCGAATACCCCGCCGACGTGTTGCACGAAATCGGTGCCGCCGGCGCGTATCGCCACCACCTCGCCTCACAGAACCCCGCCGGCTTGGACATCGCCGCGGCCATCGACGACATGGACCGCATCTCGGCCGAATGCATGTCCACCGGCTTCATGACCTGGTGCCAGGACGCCGTGGCCTGGTACGTCGAGAATTCCGACAACCAGCACCTCAAGGACACCGTCCTGCCGAAGCTCGCCAGCGGCGAACTGCTCGGTGGCACCGCCCTGTCCAACCCGATGAAGTACTTCGCCGGCATCGAGGACATCCTGCTGCACGCCGATGAGACCGCCGACGGCTTCATCGTCAATGGCCAGCTGCCGTGGATCTCGAACCTGGGCGAATCGCACGTGTTCGGCTCGATCTTCCGCGTCGAGGGCGACAACCCGCGCGACGTGATGGCCCTGGTCCACACCGACACCCCGGGCTTCGAGTTCCGCCAACTGGTCAAATTTTGCGGCATGGAGGGCACCGGCACCTACGCCCTGTTCTTCAAGGATGTCTTCATCCCGCACAACCAGATCATCGCCGACCCGGTCGGCCCGTTCCTCAATCGCATCAAGGCCGGCTTCGTCCTCTTGCAGGCGGGGATGGCCACGGGCGTGATCGAGGGTTGTATCCGCCTCTGCGAGGACGTCGAACCGCGCCTCGGCCACGTCAACTGCTACCTCGACGATCGCCCCGACGAACTGCGCGAGGCCCTGGAAGACACCCGCGCCCTAGTCCGAGAACTGGCCCGTGACGTATGCAACCCCGATCCGGCCTATTTCCGCCAGGTACTGGAACTGCGACTGGCCGGCTCCGAGCTCGCCCTGCGCGCGGCCAACAGCGCCATGCTGCACACCGGCGCGAACGGCTACCTGGTCGATGCCCCGGCCCAGCGCAAGCTGCGCGAGGCCTACTTCGTCGCGATCGTGACCCCGGCGATCAAGCACCTGCGGAAGGAAATCGAGGCGTTGATCGACTGACAAGCACCTCGACAAACCTATTCCGCCACCCGATTGCGGCGTCGCGTGCTCGCTCCTCACCGATCGGATCGATATGTCCCGTCGCTCGCCGCGCGGCTCCTTGCAATTGAGCGGCTCATGACAGTTTCTCGAGGTACTTGAACACCATGAACCGGATCGCCCACCCGCTCGTCATTCACGCCTGCCAGCTGACGCTGGTGGCGACCTTGCTGCTGCGCGCGGGACTGGAGCTGACCCAGGCGACCCGACCCAAGCCGGACCCGCGTCTCCCGGCCCTCACCGAACTGAACGAATCAAGAGTGACCCGCGATGAACACACCTGAGCAGGACATCCGCTGGATCTGCACCGTCTGCGGCTGGATATACGACGAGGACGAGGGCGACCCGGACAGCGGGCTGGCGCCCGGCACCCGCTTCGAGGACATCCCCGAGGACTGGTACTGCCCGCTGTGCGGGGTGACCAAGGCCGACTTCATGCCGCTGCACGAGTACGCCGCCCAGCGCGCCGCCCAGACCGATGCCCCGCGCCCCCGCGCCGCCCGCGGCGGGGTCGGCGGACCGGACGCGGTGGTGATCGTCGGCGCCGGCATCGCCGGCTGGACGGTCGCCGAGGAGTTGCGGGCCCGCGACCCCGACCGCCCGATCACCCTGATCAGCAACGACGAGGCGGCCGCCTACACCAAGCCGGGCCTGTCGATGGCCATCGGCCAGGGGCGCGCCCCGGCCGACCTGATCGAACAGAGTGGCCCGGCCAAGGCCGCCGAGCTCGGCATCACGCTGCAGGCGAATACCGCGGTGATTTCACTGAATACCGACGGCAAGCGCCTGCTGACCACGCGCGGACCGGTCCACTACGGCGACCTGGTACTGGCACTGGGCGCCCGGCAACGGTTCCGCGCCTTTGACGGCGATGCCGTCGGCCGGATCACCCGACTCAACCACCTGGCCGCCTACCGGCGCCTGCGCGAACGGCTCGACGGCGACAGTCGGCACGTCACGCTGATCGGTGCGGGCCTGATCGGCGTCGAACTGGCCGAGGACCTGACGGCCGGTGGCCATCGCGTCACGGTGCTCGATCTCAGCGAACGCATGCTCGATCGCCTCGCCCCCGCGCCGTTGGGCAGCGAGCTCGGCGAGCACCTGGCCGCCAAGGGGGTCGATTTCCGCCCACACAGCAGTCTCGCTCGCCTCGATCATCACGCCGACGGGCGACTCAAGGTCACGCTCACCAATGGCGGCGAACTGGTCACCGACGAGGTCATCTCGGCGATGGGCCTGGTGCCCAACACGGACCTCGCCCGGCGGGCCGGACTGGTCACCAACCGCGGAATTGTCGCCTCGCTGGAGACGATGCAGGCCAGCGACAACCACGTCTACGCGGTGGGCGACTGCGCCGAGATCCAGAGTCGCAGCTATTTCTTCATCGAGCCGATCCGCCGCATGGCGCAGACCGCTGCGGCACATCTCGCCGGCGAGCTCCTGCCCTTCGAACACCGCCCCGCTGCCATTCGCGTCAAGACCCCGAGCCTGCCCGTCATGCTCTGCCCGCCGGACCGCAGCCAGGCGGACCTCGGCCGTTGGGTTTCCCAACGCGTAGCGGACGGCCAGCGCGCCGATTTCGTCAGCCGCGGCACCCTGGCGGGCTACGCGCTGGCCGGAAAGGCCGTCAGCGAACACGAATCGCTCTATCGGGATGTCAACCGACGTACCGGCCGGTGAGGCCGATTTCGTCGCCCTCGTCACGCCCCTTACGGGCCATCACCATCAGGAACGCCAAATGAGCAATCCCGTGATCGAACCCCAGGACTTGCAGCAACTGGTCCAGAGCACGCCCCACGTACTGATCGACACCCGCAAACCAGAGGCCTATGCCGCCGGGCACCTGCCGGGGGCCGTCAACATTCCGGAGGTGTTCACCTTCCTCGCCACATCCACCCCCCAAGGACTGGCCGAACTCGAGACCCAATTCAGCGAGAAATTCGGCCAGGCCGGCCTCGATGGCGAGAAGGTCGCGATCCTTTACGAGGATGCCATGGACACCGGCTTCGGCCAGTCCTGTCGCGGCCTGTTCCTGCTCGAGCATCTGGGTTACCCCAAGGACAAGATCCGCATCCTGCACGGCGGTTTCCAGGGATGGGTCGCCGCGGGGTTGACCGTGAGCAGTGAGGCGCCCTCGCCCATTCCGGCCACGTTCCCGCTGGATATCGGTGCGAGCGACGTGATGCTCGACAAGGATGACGTCCTGGCGGCGCTGTCGTCAGACCAGATCACGCTGCTCGACGTCCGGGATGTGGACGAATGGGTGGGCGAGAGTTCCTCTCCCTACGGCAAGGATTTCTGCCCGCGCAAGGGACGCCTGCCGGATGCGGTCTGGATCGAGTGGTATCGCTTTATGAAGCCCGGCGAGGTGGCCCGCTTCAAGTCGCCCACCGAGATCCGCGCCGAATGCGACACTGTCGGCATCACACCCCACTCCGAGGTATATCTCTACTGTTTCAAGGGCGCCCGCGCCTCGAACACGCTGGTCGCCCTGCGCTCGGCCGGGATCGAGAAGGTCCGCCTCTACTTCGGCTCCTGGAACGAGTGGTCGCGAGACCCCAGTTTGCCGATCGACGAGGGGCTGCCGTACGTCGCCTGAGACATTCCCTGCCTGAATCAAGCCCGGCACGCCGGGCTTTCTTACGCCCATTGCCCCCTTAAGGCTTGCTTTATCCGAAAGGCCGAGTAACAACCGTAGGGGAACGATTCCGCATTTCCTGGCTTGACGAGGCGCCATCTTGCATCCGATCACCCTCTACGACTTCCCGCTGTCCGGCAACTGCCACAAAGTGCGGCTCTTGCTTTCCATGCTCGGCATCGACTACGAGCGCGTCACGATCGACGTGGTCAAGAACGAAACCGCTTCGCCCGAGTTCACCCGCATCAACCCGCGCGGCCAGGTGCCGTTCCTCGTCGACGGCGAGGTGCGGATCTGGGACTCGATGGCAATCCTGGTCTACCTTGCCCGTCGCTACGGTGGCCGGGAGTGGCTCCCCGACGGCCCGGCCGACGAGGCAAGGGTAATGGAGTGGTTGGCCGTGGCCGGCGACGAACTGCTTTACGGACTGGCGCGGGCACGGGCTGTCCGGCGGCTCAAGCGCCCGTTCAACCAGGCGCAATGCCAGCAGGAGGGCCGTCACGGCCTCGCCGTCATGGAATCCAGGCTGGACCATGCCGAATGGCTGGCCGGCACGCGGGCCACCATCGCCGATCTGGCCTGCTATCCCTATGCGGCGCTGGCCGAGGAGGCGGGCGTCTCGCTTGCGCCCTACCCAGCCACGCGCGCGTGGCTGGGTAGGGTCGAGGCCATGCCCGGCTGGGTGCCGCTGCTCGATGGACAGCCGGGAAACCGGTGAGCTGAACCAACAGGCCCGATCGGCTTGCGCGCGAGCGTCGGGTCACGCCAGCCAGCTACCTCTCGCGCAGCCCGAGCTTGTCTAGCCGGTAGCGGAACTGACGAGCGGTCATCCCCAGTCTCGCGGCCGCCTGGGTCTTGTTGCCACCCGTCTGTTCGAGGGCATGGAGCAGCATTTCCGACTCGTCTTCGCGCACCCAGCGGTAGCCTCTCGCTGGCATTACCGGGGCGGCGTCCGCGACCTTCACGGTCGGCGCGCCGAGATCGCTCCAACAGCTGCCCTGGACCGGAGCATCCGACGGCGCACTCGCCGGTCGAGGCGTGCCGCCGGCCTCAAGGTGGTCAGTCACGTGCGATTCGTGGGTGAGGATCAGTTCGACGTCAACCACCGTGATCCAGCCGTTCTGCGCCACCAGCACCGCCCGCTTGATCACGTTTTCCAGCTGACGGATGTTGCCCGGCCAACGGTAGGCGGCCAAACGATCGAGTACCCCTCGCTCGAAGACGGCGTTGCGGTCGAATTCCTGGCTGGCTACCTGCAGGAAATGCCGGGCGAGCAGCTTGACGTCGCCCGCGCGCTCGCGCAGGGGCGGCAGGTGGATGGGAAAGACATTGAGACGATAGAACAGGTCGATACGGAACTGGCCCTTGTTGACCGCCTCCTGCAGGTTCTTGTGCGTCGCGGCGATGATGCGCACATCCACCGGGATGTCCTTGGTGCCGCCGACGCGGTGAATGGTCTGCCTCTCCAGCACGTGCAACAGCTTCGACTGCAGATCGAGGGCCAGATCGCCGATCTCGTCGAGAAACAGCGTGCCGCCAGAGGCAAGCTCGACGCTGCCCTTCTTCGCACTCACCGCACCGGTGAACGCCCCTTTCTCGTGACCGAACAGTTCGGACTCCAGCAACTGGTCGGGGATCGCCGCGCAGTTGATGGCGATGAACGGCCCGTCGCAGCGTGGACTGGTCAGATGCACCATGCGCGCGAAGCGCTCCTTGCCGGTGCCCGACTCGCCATTGAGCAGCACGGTGGCCTGGGTCGGCGAGACGTGCAGGGTCTGGCGCACGGCCTGGCGCAGCGCCGGGCTCTCGCCGAGGATGCCGTGCGCCCCCTCGTTGCTGCTGGAGAGCGCCTGACGCAATGACTGGTTTTCCTCCGCAAGGACAGCCGTCTGCTCGCGGATCAGGTCGTCGACCTTGAGCACGCGGGCGACCAGGGCGGCGATGATCCTCAGTAGGGTAATGTCGCGGTGCAGTGGCCGGTGACGTTCACGGATGCGGTGCGCACCCAGCACGCCCATCGGCTGGTCCTCGTTGAGGATGGGCACGGCCAGGAACGCCACCGTCTCGGGCGGCAAGACATCGCGGTCGACCGCCCGGGTGAGGTAGACCGGCTCGGCATCGATGTCCTGAACCACCGCAACCTGGCCAGTCCGCATCACTCGCCCCGTCACGCCCTCACCCACCCGGTACCGCCCGCGCTCACGTTCGGCAGCTAACAGGCCGTAGGAGTAGCGAATCTCCATCACCTCGCCGCTGGCATCGGGAAGCACCACCCGGCCGCGATTGAGCCCAGTGATCTGCGAGAGCAGCCTTAGCATGTGGCCGATCACGGTATCGGGGTCGTTCATGTGCGATAGCTGCTGTGTCGCCTCGTGGACAACCAACAGCTCGGCATCGGCACTGTCGACGCGGGATGGACTGACGCTGGGGGCTTTGTTGGACATGGTGACGCTCCGGCTCGGTGGCAATCACCACGTTTGCAAGAAGCAGGCCCGCGACTTTGTCCGTCATTGGCGGGCATTGTGCGGCGATCGACCGCGGATCACCGCACCAGAAGCGGGACCACCGACCCACGACCGCTTCCCGCTGGTGCGAAAAGGCACCAATTCCCATTAGATGGCGCCGAATCGCAAATAACTCGCGGCATGGCACGGCATCTGCAACTTGCTCGGAGTCCCTCAACCGAACGAGAGCGAAAACCATGTCCGCATTCGACAACCCGTTTGACCCCGACCAGTCCCTGCACCGCGGCTGCACCTGCGGCAAACACGCCAGCCAGTCGGACCACAACGCGGCCCTGGCCGCCAACCCGAACCCGACGGGCGAGGAGGCCGCCCTCGATCGCGCCGTCGAATCGTCCGTGATGCGCTCGCTGTTCCCGGAAGACGCGACCCGGCGCAACTTCATCAAGGCCGTGGGCGTGAGCACGGCGATGGCCGCGGTTTCCACCTTCTTCCCGATGGCCGCCGCCAAGGCCGTCGCCGCGGATCCGATCGGCCCGCTGGAGAAGAAGAAGCTCAAGATCGGCTTTATCCCGATCACCTGCGCCACGCCGATCATCATGGCCCACCCGATGGGCTTCTACGAGCGCGAAGGCCTGGACGTCGAGGTGGTCAAGACCGCCGGCTGGGCACTGATCCGCGACAACGTCGCGAACGGCGAGCTCGACGCCTCGCACATGCTCTCGCCGATGCCGATCTCCGCCTCGATGGGTATCGGTGCGCGCCAGCAGGACACCTACGTCGCCACCATTCAGAACATCAATGGCCAGGCGATCACGATGCACAACAAGCACAAGGACAATCGCGATCCGAGCAACTGGAAGGGCATGACCTTCGGCATTCCCTACGACCACTCGATGCACAACCTGTTGCTGCGCTACTACCTCGCCGAGCATGGCGTCGACCCGGACAAGGACGTGAAGCTCAAGGTGATCGCCCCGCCGGAGATGGTCGCCAACCTCAAGGCCGGCAACATCGACGGCTTCCTCGGCCCCGAGCCGTTCAACCAGCGCGCGGTCTACGAGGGCGCCGGCTTCATCCACGTGCTCTCCAAAGACCTCTGGGACGGCCACCCCTGCTGTGCCTTCGGTGCGACCAAGAGCTTCGTCGAGGGGAATCCCAATACCTTCTCCGCGCTGTTCCGCGCCATCGCCAGCGCCACGGTCTACGCGCACAAGAAGGAGAACCGCCCGGAGATCATCGAGGCGATCGCCCCGGCCAACTACCTCAACCAGCCGAAGATCGTGCTCGACCAGGTGATGACCGGCCGCTACGCAGATGGACTGGGCAACATCATCGAGGAGCCGGAGCGTGCCGACTTCGACCCGTTCCCCTGGGAATCGATGGGTGTGTGGATCCTCACGCAGATGAAGCGCTGGGGCTACATCGAAGAGGAGATCGACTACGCCGACATCGCCGAGGAGATCTTCCGCGCGACCGACGCGCGCCAGCGCCTGGCCGAGATGGGCCTGCCGGCACCCGAGATCAACAGCAAAAAGCACATGATCATGGGCAAGGAATTCGACCCGGCGCGCCCGCAGGAATACCTCGAATCGTTCGAGATCGGGAGGGCCTAAGTCATGAGTCAATCACTGCGCTTACGGGGTGGCATCGTCTCGATTCTGATCCTGCTGGTCTTCCTCGGCGCCTGGTGGGGGGCAACCCTGCCCACCCAGGTCGATCTGGGTGACATGGATCCCGAGTACGCCGCGATGATGGGTCTGGATACCGTCAAGGAATCCGACATCCCCACCCCGGGGGATATCGGCTCGGCGATCTGGACGCATCTCTCCGACCCGTTCTACGTCGCCGGCTCCAACGACATGGGCATCGGCATCCAGCTGGCCCATTCGCTCTGGCGGGTGCTCGCCGGCTTCGCGCTCGCCGCGCTGGTCGCCGTGCCGCTGGGCTTTTTGATCGGCATGTCGCCGTTGATGCACAAGGCACTCGACCCGTACATCCAGATCCTGAAACCCATCTCGCCGCTCGCCTGGATGCCGCTGGCCCTCTACATCATCCAGGACGCCTCGATCTCGTCGATCTTCGTGATCTTCATCTGCTCGATCTGGCCGATGATGGTGAACACCGCCTACGGGGTGGCCTCGGTCCGTGACGACTGGCTGGCCGTGGCCAAGACCCTCGAGGTCGGTCCGATCAAGAAGGCCTTCAAGGTGATCCTGCCGGCCGCCGCACCGACCATCCTCACCGGCATGCGCATCTCAATGGGCATCGCCTGGCTGGTCATCGTCGCCGCGGAAATGCTCGTCGGCGGCACCGGTATCGGCTACTTCATCTGGAACGAGTGGAACAACCTCGATCTCGCCAACGTGATCTTCGCCATCCTCCTGATCGGCGTGGTCGGCATGATCCTCGACATGATCTTCGGCCTGCTTGGCAAGGCCGTCAGCTATAAGGAGGTCTGAACATGACTACCCCCGCATTCATCCAGGTCGACGGCCTGGAGAAGACCTTCCCCGCGCCGATGGGCCAGGAACCGGTCACCGTGTTCCAGAACCTCGACTTCGAAATCGAAAAGGGCGAGTTCGTCTGCCTGATCGGCCACTCGGGCTGCGGCAAGTCGACCATCCTCAACATCCTCGCCGGGCTGGATGCCGCGACCGACGGCTACGTCTTCATGGAAAACCGGCAAGTCACCGGACCGGGTCTCGACCGCGGCGTGGTATTCCAGGGCCACGCCCTGATGCCCTGGCTGACGGTGCGCGAGAACGTCGCCTTCGCGGTGAAATCCCGCTTCAAGCGCCACTCCAAGGATGAGGTGAACGCGCAGGTGGAGAAGTACGTCGACATGGTTGGGCTGACCCCGGCGATCGACAAGAAGCCGCACCAGCTCTCCGGCGGGATGCGCCAGCGGGTCGGCATCGCCCGGGCGTTCGCCATCGAACCGAAGATGCTCCTGATGGACGAGCCCTTCGGTGCGCTCGACGCCCTGACCCGCGGCGTGATCCAGGACGAGCTGCTGGCGATCTGCCAGGCCACCAACCAGACCGTCTTCATGATCACCCACGACGTGGACGAGGCGATCTTGCTGGCCGACAAGATCCTGCTGATGACCAACGGGCCGTTCGCCGAGGTGGCCGAGTGCGCCTACAACCCGCTGACAAAGCCGCGCTCACGCCAGGAAATGCACCATGACGAGCACTACTACCCGTTCCGCAATCACCTGATGGATTTCCTGGTCAACGGGCCGAGCACGCCCTACGCGGACAAGCTGGAAGGTAACGAACCGCCGCCGGTCGAGGCGCCAGCCGACAGGCCGCGCCGGGTGGTCAATGGCTGATCCGCCACCCCATCCCACATGACAATCCGGCCCACATGACAATCCGGCCCAGGTGGCCGGATTTTTTGTGCAGCCCGCCCTATCCTTCTCGAACCTGGCTCAAACCTGGCGGGCAACGGTCTCAGCGATCTGCTGGTCCTCGAGGCGGTAGACCATCAGTGACACCTGCTGAAGCCTTCGGGGCCGGTAGGCGGCGATCTCTTCGAGAATCAGGCGGCAGCCGGTGGCCAGGTCGAAACCGGCACCCCCGCAACCGAGCGGCGGAATCACCAAAGCGGCGCAACCGAGTTCGTCGGCCTTCTCCACGGTGTTGCGAACGGCGTCGCGGATACTATGCTCAGAAGCACGTCCGTCGCCGTAACGGGGCATGGCGGCCGCGTGGATCACCCAGCGGGCCGGGAGATCGAACGCCGGCGTCACGGCGGCGCCTCCCAGGTCAACCGGCTCCTGTGCCATGGCGGCCGCGTCGATCGGACCGCGCGACGCCTCGCGAAGCGAACCGGCGACCCCGCTGCCCATCGCGAGCGTGGTGCCGGCGGCGTCGACCAGGCAATCGGCGGACTGCGCGGCGATATCGCCCTGTATGATCGCGAACTCCATGATCGCCTCCGGGTTTGGACGACTCCGAGTTTGTCCCCGAGTCTGGACCCCGGAGGCGGGGAAGTGAAACCCCGGCGAGTGCGGGCGGTCTCACCGTGCCGTGCCATCGAGCCTGCCGCGTATCCGCGGCGTTCCTCAATCCACATCGGGACACCAAACGCATGCATCGAGCACGCCCCCTGACACGCCTCACCACCCTGCTCTCCCTGCTGACCACGTTGTGCCTGCCCGCGATCGCCACCGCGGCCATGAACGTGCACGAAGCGACGCTCGACAACGGCCTGAAGGTGCTGGTGCTGCCGGATGATCGAGCACCGGTCGTCACCCACCAGATCTGGTACAAGGTAGGCTCGGCCGACGAGCCGGGGGGCATCACGGGCATCGCCCACATGTTCGAGCACATGATGTTCAAGGGCACCGATGCGCTCGGCCCCGGCGAATTCTCGGAGATCATCGCGCGCCTCGGTGGCGAGGAGAACGCCTTCACCGGGCGTGACTTCACCGCCTATTACCAGACGCTCACCGTCGAACATCTCGAAACCGTGATGCGCTGGGAGGCCGACCGGATGGCGAACCTCGCACTCGATGCCGAGGAGTTCAGAAAGGAGAAGGCGGTGGTCAAGGAGGAATGGCGCTCCCGCGTTCGCGACGACCCCAACGCCCGACTCAATCAGCTGCTCTACGCGACGGCCTTTGCCAGCAGTGGCTACCACCATCCCGTAATCGGCTGGAAGACCGACATCGACGCCTACACCATCGCGGACCTCAAGCGCTGGTACGCCGAGCATTACGCCCCGAACAACGCCACGTTGGTCGTGGTCGGGGACGTCGATCCGCAGAACGTGTTCGACCTGGCGCGTCGATACTACGGCTCGGTCGAGCGCCGCGATCTGCCGACGGCCAAGCCCCGCGAAGAGAAGCCGCAACACGGAATCAAGCGGGCCCACCTGTCGATCCCGTCGAAACTGCCGCGCCTCTCGATGGGCTACAAGGCCCCCTCCCTGGCCACCGCCGACGAGGAGCGAACCGCCTACGCGCTCGCGGTGGCCGCCGGCATCCTCGCCGGCGATTCCGGCGCCCGGCTGAACAACGACCTGGTTCGGGCCGGCAAGCTCTCCAGCGCATCGGCCGGCTACAACCTCAACGCACGCGAGACCACCCTGTTCACCCTCGATGCCACCCCGCGAGAGGGCCAATCGCTCGACGAGACCGAGGACCTGTTGCAAAAGCAGATCGAACGATTGAAGAACGAGCCCGTCAAGCCCGAGGAACTCGACCGCATCAAGGCCCAGGTGGTCGCCTCGGACGTCTACGAGCGCGACTCGCTGTTCTACCAGGGGATGACGCTGGGCATGTACGAAACCGTCGGTCTCGACTACCGGCTGGCCGATCGCTTCGTCGAAGGCATCCGTGCCGTAACGGCCTCGGACGTTCAGGCCGTGGCCAACCGTTACTTCCGGGACGACGGACTCACCGTGGCGACCCTCGACCCCGCCGCGGAAGAAAAGCCCTCTCTCGCCGATTCGACCCGCAAAGCACCCACCGGAGGTACCGAGCGTGATTGACGCGCGACGCCAGACCCGGCGACTGATCCCGGTCGCTCTTCTCACCCTGTTGAGTACCCTGACCACACTGGCCGCGCACGCCGAGAGCGTCCTGCCGGTCGAGACCTGGCAGACCGACAACGGCGCCAAGGTCCTCTTCTACGCCACCGATAGCCTCCCGATCGTCGATGCGCAACTCATCTTCGACGCGGGCAGTGCCCGCGACCCCAAGGAGGGGGCCGGCACGGCAAGCCTGACCGCAAGCCTGCTCGAGGAAGGCACCACCGAACGCGATGCCAAGGCGATCGCCGACGGGTTCGCACGGGTCGGCGCCGAGTTCTCCGCCAGCGCGAACCTGGAGTCGACCGCCATCCACCTGCGCAGCCTGACCGAATCCGACTGGCTCTGGCCGGCGGTGGACCTGATGGCCGAGGTCGTGGCCCGCCCGGCCTTTACCACCAACGACGTGAATCGCGAGCGCGAGCGACAGTTGCGGTCGATCGAGGCCCGTGGGCAGTCCGCCCAGGCAGTGGCCAATGATGCACTGCGTCGCGCGGCCTTCGGCGATCACCCCTACGGCCACCCCACCGACGGCAGCACCGAGAGCGTCGAGCGCATCCAGCGCGCCGACGTCCAGGCATTCCACCAACGCTATTACGTCGCGAACAACGCCATCGTCATCATCGTGGGCGATCTGGATCACGATCAGGCCGAGCGGCTTGCAAACCGTCTCACCGCCGCACTGCCCGCCGGCGAGTCACCCCCCGAGCTGCCAGCGGTGCCACCACTGGAGAAATCGCGAACCGTCCACGTCGATTTCCCTTCCGAGCAGTCGACCGTGCTGGTCGCCTTCGACGGCATTCCGCGCCGTCACGAGGCCTACATGCCGCTTTACGTGGGCAATCACATCCTTGGCGGCAGCGGGTTTGCCTCGCGGTTGATCGGCGAGCTCCGCGAAAAGCGGGGCCTTGCCTATAGCACCTACAGCTACCTGATGGCCCTGCGTGCGGGCGGGCGCTTCGTGATGGGGATTCAGACCCGCAGCGACCAGGTCGACCATGCCTTGGACCTGATGCTCGAGGAGTTGGACGTTTTCGTCGCGAACGGCCCGACGAGCGCTGAACTCGACGACAGCAAATCGAACCTGGTCGGGGGGTTCCCGATGCGATTGAACAGTAACCGCAAGATCGCGGAGCAACTCGGATCACTTGCCTTCCTCGGCCTGCCGCTGGATTACTTCGATCACTACACCGACCGGGTGCGAGCGGTCGATGCCAAACAGATCCAGTCGGCTTTCGATCGCCACGTTCACAGGGGTCATCACATCGAGGTGATTGTCGGACCCGACAAGCGCGACGACCGGGCGGCTGCGCCGAGTGATTCCGCCCCAAACTGAGGGAACTTGGGCAATCGTCGTCGATCCTATTCCCAGAATGACGCGTAAGCGGGCTTGGCCCGCCGATCAATCCATACCGGAGACAGCCTCATGTCAGTACGCATTCCGACACTGTTGGCGGCCCTGATCCTCCCTGCCACGGCCGCGGTGGGTGGTGAGCTGCACCAGGACGCGGCCATCGGCGGAGCCATCGGCGGTGCGCTGGGCGGCGTGGTAGGTGCCGAGGTCGGCGGCCGCGAGGGCGCGATCGTGGGCTCGGGCATCGGCGCGGCCGTCGGCACGGGTGTGACCACGCGCGATTACGACGACCACGACGAGTACCGCTACCGCGATCGGCATCGCCACGAGATTCATTACGACTCGCACCCGAGCCGATTCTGTCCGCCAGGACAGGCAAAGAAGGGTCGCTGCTGACCTCAGCCGCTCGTGTCGGCACGCGGCCGAGGCGAGCGAAAAACCGCCTATCTCCGCTAGGGGAACTCTGCACGAATCGATAGTGTCTGAAGCGGGACCGCCAAGGGTCCAGGTGCAAGGCGCGGCGCGCGGTGAATGGCCGTCGCCATTCGCACACGCGGCAACGCCGCAAATGGGCCCTTTAAGATGGGCCCTTTCAGATGGGCCCTTGCAGATAGCCCCTGGGCGGCCCGCCCGGACGGGGCCCGCGGATTTGCCCGCACTCGTCGTTACCGACCCTCGACGGGCCCAAGTTATCGCCTTGGGCCCGCCTTCGGTCCGGCGCCAGAAAAGCGAACAAACCCGCGAGCCAGAGGCATCATCGATTCGTGCAGAGGTTCCCCAGCAGGTCACGCCGATTTGTTGACTCTCGCGGAGTACTCCTTGAGGAGATCGCAGGCACGATGCCCCTCATCCTCGTCGTGGGCGTGGACGACGACTATCCACTCGCCGCGTGTTGACGCATTGCGGTTCTCCGCGTCCACGCGCTCATGATCCAGGCGAACGAACACCAAACTGGCCACGACCAGGCCGATCAGGCCGCCAATCACAGCGAAGGCCGCGTACAGCCAACCCGGACTAGCCTGCATAAAATCAAGTCCGACCCCCATCAGGATGGCGGCGAGAATCAGACCGACGACGGCACCAATCACGCCAAGACCGGCATGGGAGCCAAGAATGGTCCGGTAAATCTCGGACGATTCCGGCTCCAGCTTTTCCGTGCGCTGGGGATCATTCGGGTCGATCACGTAAATCTGATCATTCGACAGGCCGGCCTTGTCAGCCAACGCAGTCGCCGCCTCCCGGGCGCGGCGCTCCTCGTGGAACACGGCATCGACCACGTGCGGGAAACGTTCGGAAGTGAGTGCTGAGCGATCCATAACATACCCTCCTCTGTGGCCATCCCGTCGGTGATCGAGTAAAACTCCTCACCTAAACAACAGGATGGCTACCAAGGAGAATAGTTCACCCCAGGGGAATCTGGCAGGGAGAGCACGTCCGGTCGGTCAATGACGCTTCGACCACCGGTCCCCCGCGATCAGGAATCGTCGGTAGGCGGGGCATCCCTCTTGATTGCGCCCTTGGCCGGCGAAAGCAGCCATAGGCTCGCGAAGGTGAGCAGGGAGAGCAGCAGCGCCACCTCGAAATGGTTCCAGGCCACGGCCACGCCGATGCAGGCGGTTGCCCAGAGGCTTGCCGCGGTAGCGGTGCCATGGGCGTGGTCGCTACTCTTGAGGATCGCCCCGCCCCCGATAAACCCCATGCCGGTGATGATCCCCTCGAATACCCGCGCCTCGGCCGTGCTGGAATCGAGCACGTTGATCCCCAGGAGCATATAGCCACAACTGGCAACCGCGACCAGAGGGAACGTACGCAGACCGGCCGAGCGGGAGTGTCGCTCGCGCTCGAACCCCACTGGCAGCGCGAGCACATAGGCCGCGGCCAGGTAGGTCAGGTTCCAGTAGACCGATGACCAGTCGATATCGAATGTCATTCAGCACCCTTCCGGCGCCGGCGGGCGGCTATCACAGCGATTCCCGCACCGCCTCGGAGTGCGCCTTGAGCACCTCGTTGGCACGGAGCTTCTCGTCCTCGTCGCGGGCGTGGACGACAACGGTCCAGCGTCCATGATTCGCGGCGTCAACCGTCTGCGCAATCACCGGCTCGTGGTCGGGTCGGGCGGAGACGAGCCCGGCGAGCAACATGCCGATCGAACCGCCGACCACGGCGAAGATCCCGTACACCCAGCCCGGACGGGTCTGCGCGAATGCGAAGCCGGCGCTGATCAGCATCGCGGCCAACACCAGGCCGAGAACCACGCCGGCAAGCCCCAGCAAGGCATGGGAGCGCAGAACGGTGCGGAAGATGGACGACGATTCGGGCTCGAGCTTGGCCGCCTGCCGCGGATCGTTCGGTTCGACGACGTCGACCTGCTCGTCGGACAGACCGCCTTGGGTCACCAGCGCCGAGGCCGCATCCCGCGCCCGGCGACTGTCATCGAAAACGGCGTCGACGAGATGAGGGTAGCGTTCACGGATGATTTCGGTTTGCTCCATGGGGAGTCCTCCTCGATAGCATTCCCGTAGTGCCGACTGTCGAGGACACGGCACGCGAATCGATAAGATAGGCTGGCAGCCGGCAAGTTCACCCGTCGCCTGCACGCTTGTCCGCCGGGAAAGGGCCTGGACAGCCACGCAGCCAGACCGGTCTGGAGCCGCGGATACACGGCGTTTTCCGGACTGGGGCGGGCCGTTCCCGCCTCCTTGGCCCTCAACGTAGCAGATGTCGGTTCAAGCCGCGGGCGGTCCTGGCGGTTCTGGTGGGTCTGGCGGTCCTGGCGGGACCAGCAAGCGTGGCAAACTTGGCGAGCCGATTCGGTCTCGCGTTGCCCGCGTTGCCCGCGTTGCCCGCGTTGTCCCGGGTTTCGCTCGTGCTTTTTTCGGGTTGGGAGTGACGCCGTCGGCACGCTCGGGCAGAGGCGCCTTGCTCAGAAACCGCGTGGCAGGACAAACTGACGCTGCCTTTGGGCGACGATTGCCAAGGTCGCAAGGTGGGACACCGCAAGTCACCCGAGTCGGGCGCATGGATAAAGCCGAGCCGAACCCCGAAGGAACCCGAGTACCGAGGCCCCGACGGACGACCCGCCGCACATGCCGGATGCGCTCTTCTCTCCGGCTACCCGTCGCTGTGTTGCCAATCCCGGCACGTATCACGCGCCGAGCGCGTCCTGATCGATCGAACGCCGCACACTGGTCGATGTCTACCGTCCGTGTTTTCCGTGATAACCCATCGAGGGCGAGCCCTGCGCCATACCGTCATGAAGCCGATCCTGCCCCCCGTCCTGTTCGTCCTGCTACTGGCCACACTCCTGGCTGGCTGTGCGTTGCCAGTGGTAACCGATCGTCCCGACTCGGACGCGATCGACCCAGAGCAGGCACGCCTCACGCCAATCGGCCAGGCGATCGAGCCGCTGCGGCTGGCCCACCCGGGGGAGGTGGGCGTCTACCTGCTGGACGACCCGGCGACCACCTTCGCCACCCTGACCCACCTTGCGCGCACGGCCCAGCGCACCCTCGACCTTCAATACTACATATGGTACGAGGATCGCGCCGGAACCATGCTGCTGCGCGAACTGCTCGACGCCGCCGAGCGCGGGGTTCGCGTCCGACTGCTTCTCGACGACCAGGGGACCCGAGAACTCGACCCCGAACTGGCCGCTCTGGATGCCCATTCCAACATCGAGGTGCGGCTGTTCAACCCCTTCGTTGCCCGCAATGCCCGCTGGCTGGAATTTCTCACGCGGTTCGAACGAGCGAACCGGCGCATGCACAACAAGGTCCTGATCGCGGACAACGCGGTCCTCGTCAGCGGCGGGCGCAATATCGGCGACAGCTACTTCGGCGCCACCGACGGGTTCCTGTTCTCCGATCTCGACATTCTCGCGATCGGCCCGGTGGTTGAACAGGTGTCCAAGGGTTTCGACGACTACTGGCAAAGCGAGCCGGTCTATCCGGCCGCAACCATCTTGCCGCCGGCCTCACCCGAGGTGCTGGACGATCTCGCCTGGCGTGCCGATGCCCTCGCGCTCGCGCCCCACACCCGGGACCTGCTGGTCGCCGTGCGCGAAAACTTCGTGGTCGGCAGCCTGCGCAGGCGCGAACTCGGTCTGATCTGGGCGCCCACCGACCTGGTCATCGACCCGCCGAGCAAGGGACTGGGCCCCATCCCGCTAGAGGACCTCCTCACCATCGACCTGCGGAACAAGCTTGGCGTCCCGCGCAAGTCGGTCGACATCATCTCGTCGTTCTTCGTCCCCACGCCTACCCTTACCAAGGCGCTGACTACGCTCGCGCGGCGCGGCGTGCGTGTCCGCGTACTTACCAATTCGCTCGACGCGACCGACATGACACCAGCCCACACCGGCTACGCCCGTTACCGAGAGCGCCTGCTCGAGGCCGGCGTCGAGCTCTACGAGATCCAGCGCAGCGACGCGCTTCCAAAACCCGCGGCGACCGGACCCTTCGGCAGTCCGGCGACCACGTTGCACGCCAAGGTGGTGGTGGTCGACGAACACCGCGTCTTCCTCGGCTCCTACAACGTCGATCCGCGCTCGGTGTTGCTCAACACCGAGCTCGGCTTCGTCATCGAAAGCCCCGACATGGCGGCGGCCATCAGCCACACCTTCACCAGTCACGTTCCCGAAAGCGCCTATCGGCTGGCGCTCGAGGACGGCGACCTGCGCTGGATCGAGCGCCGGGATGGCGAAATCATCACCCACACGCGCGAACCCGGCGCCGGCCTTCTCAAGCGGGCCTCGGCGTGGCTGTTCTCGCTGTTGCCGATCGAGTGGCTCTTGTAGACCACCACTGCACCGATTGGGTGCGCCCTCGCCCAAACACAGGGCAGCAGGCAGTGCCATTTACTTACAAAAAACATAACATTATCATCCCAAATAACTGTTATGTATGTAGAACTCATATAATTTTTCGAGTTGGCACCATCCCTGCAAATCCGTCTGTCGTGACGCGCAAGGAGTCTGGACGTGTGCTTCCGGACCCGGCAGGACCAACAAGATTCAATGGGTGACTAGGGTTCCGACCCGCCGAGGCGGGTGGCTGGTCCGAGAGTCACCGACCTCTCTGGCGAGGGGTTACACGGCGGGACAAAAGCCCGGGAGATCGCACGTGATGCTCCGGGCGCGCCGTACGTAACCCCAACCCAGGAGAGACCCATGTCTGGTTTCACCCGCTCGTTCCGTTCCTACCTGACCGCCGCCACCCTCTCGGTTGCCGCGGCAGCCGCCTCCGTCACCGCACCCGCCTTCGCCGGGGAACGCGACAGCTTCAAGATCGCCTGGAGCATCTATGTGGGCTGGATGCCCTGGGGCTACGGCGAGACCGAAGGCATCGTCGACAAGTGGGCCGACAAGTACGACATCAAGATCGACGTCGTGCAGATCAACGACTACATCGAGTCGATCAATCTCTACACCGCCGGCTCCTACGACGGCGTGACCGTGACCAACATGGATGCGCTCACCATCCCGGCCGCCGGTGGCGTCGATTCCACCGCCCTGATCATGGGCGACTTCTCCAACGGCAACGACGGCGTCGTCCTCAAGGGCACGGACAACCTCGAAGAGATCGAGGGTAAGTCGGTGCACCTGGTCGAGCTGTCCGTCTCCCACTACCTCCTGGCCCGCGCACTGGATTCGGTCGGCTTGAGCGAGCGCGACGTCAAGGTGGTCAACACCTCCGATGCCGACATCGTCGCCGCCTTCACCTCGTCCGACGTCGAGGCCGTGGTCACCTGGAACCCGCAGCTCGGCGAACTCAAGAAACAGGATGCCGCCAACGTGGTGTTCGACTCATCCGAGATCCCCGGCGAGATCATGGACCTGCTGGTCGTGAATACCGAGACCCTCGAGGACAACCCCAGGCTCGGCAAGGCCCTGACCGGCGCCTGGTACGAGATCATGAGCAGCATGCGTGGCGAGTCCGAGGCGGCCGTCGAGGCGCGCACTGCCATGGCCGAATCCGCCGGTACGGACCTGGCCGGTTACGAGGCCCAGCTGGATTCGACCAGCATGTTCTATGACCCGGCCAACGCCCTGTCCTTCCTCGAGAGCGACACGCCTGCGGAGACCATGGAAAGCGTCCGCCAGTTTGCCTTCAAGCACGGCCTGCTGGGCGAGCGTGCCGACAGCCCGGACTTCGTAGGCATTCAGTTCGCCGATGGCTCCGTGCTCGGCAGCGAGTCCAACGTCAAGTTCCGCTTCAACGCCGACTACACGCGCATGGCACGTGACGGCGAGCTCTGATTCAGAGCTCGTCGCCCCGGGTTGGCCCCGAGTAAACCTTGGGCCGGCCCGGGCCACCTACCGAGCCAAACGGACCCCAAAAGGGACTGATCCATGAAGCGTTTGATCAACCAGACCCCGGCCGCCCCCTGGCGCCTCGCCCTCGGGCTACTGCCGTTCGTGCTGGTGCTGCTGGTCTACCTCTCGGCCTCCGCCAACCGGCTGGCCGAGAATCCGGATGACCCGCTGCTGCCATCGATCGCGGCCATGGCCGACACCATCGCCGATGTCGCCACCGAGCCCAATCGACGCACCGGCGAGCTCACCCTCTGGGTGGACACGGCCGCCAGCCTGACGCGCCTCGCTCTCGGGGTCGGCATCGCCATGGCCATCGGCCTGGTCGTCGGTGTGCTCACCGGGTTGATCCCCTACGCCAACCGGACCTTCTCGCCGTTTGTCTCGGTCCTGTCCATGATCCCGCCGCTCGCGGTGCTGCCGATCCTCTTCATCGCCCTGGGCGTTGGCGAGGTCGCCAAGGTGGCACTGATCGTGTTCGGGATCGCCCCTTTCATCATGCGCGACATCCAGCAGCGCGTGGAGGAACTCCCCCGCGAGCTGCTGGTGAAGGCGCAGACCCTGGGTGCGAACACCTGGCAGATCATCCTGCGACTGGTGCTGCCTCAGGTGATGCCGCGCCTGCTCGACGCCACGCGACTGGCACTGGGCTCGGCCTGGCTGTTCCTGATCGCCTCGGAGGCCATCGCGGCCACCGAGGGGCTGGGCTACCGCATCTTCCTGGTACGCCGCTATCTCGACATGGAGCTGATCCTGCCGTATGTCATGTGGATCACCCTGCTGGCGTTCCTCGCCGACGTGATCCTGCGCCTGATCGTGCGCATCGTCTTCCCCTGGTACCGGGCACGGAGGTCCTGATGAGCACGGTCACCCTAAAGAACGTCTGGAAGGAATACGGCCGCGACGTGGTGCTGGAGCACATCGACCTGCACGTCAATTCAGGCGAGTTCGTCACCATCGTCGGCGCCTCCGGCTGCGGCAAGAGCACGTTCCTGCGGATGCTGCTCGGCCAGGAAAGCGCGACCCGCGGTGAGATGAAGCTCGACGGCCGGCCGATGCCCGACGAGCCCGGCCCCGACCGCGGCGTGGTATTCCAGAAATACTCGGTATTCCCGCACCTGACCGCGCTGGGCAACGTGCTGGTCGCCGAGGAGCTGGGCGAGACCCGTTTCACCGGGCGGCTGTTCGGCCGCAAACGGCGCGAGGCCCGCGAGCGGGCACTGAAGATGCTCGCCTCCGTCGGCCTCGAACAGGCGGCGAACAAGTACCCCAGCGAGCTCTCTGGCGGCATGCAGCAGCGCCTGGCGATCGCCCAGGCCCTGATGAAGGACCCGAAGATCCTGCTGCTCGACGAACCGTTCGGCGCACTCGACGCGGGCATCCGCCAGGACATGCACGAGCTGGTACGCGAGCTCTGGCAGCGCCAGGGTCTGACCATCTTCATGGTCACCCACGACCTCAAGGAGGCCTTCGAGCTCGGCAGTCGCCTGCTGGTGTTCGACAAGGTCCGCCACGACCCGCAGGCCCCCGGGGCCTACGGGGCCAACATCACCTACGACATCCCGCTGTCCCAC
>JAFGUH010000112.1 GCA_016938615.1 Halothiobacillaceae bacterium
CCATGGTGCCGTGTGACAGAACACGTTAGGCAGGTAGTCAATGAAAGAATTGCTTAATCTGATGAACCACGAGGTCGGCGAAGAGGACTTCGACCACATCCGTATCTCGCTGGCCTCCCCGGAGATGATCCGTTCCTGGTCGTTCGGCGAAGTGAAGAAGCCGGAGACCATCAACTACCGCACCTTCAAGCCGGAGCGCGACGGCCTGTTCTGCGCCAAGATCTTCGGTCCGGTGCGGGACTACGAATGCCTCTGCGGCAAGTACAAGCGCCTCAAGCACCGCGGTGTCGTGTGCGAGAAATGCGGCGTCGAGGTCACGCTCTCCAAGGTGCGTCGCGAGCGCATGGGCCACATCGAGCTGGCCTGCCCGGTCGCGCACATCTGGTTTTTGAAGTCGCTGCCGAGCCGCATCGGCCTGCTGCTGGACATGACGCTGCGCGACATCGAGCGCGTCCTGTACTTCGAGGCGTTCATCGTCACCGAGCCGGGCATGACCACCCTGAACAAGGGCGATCTGCTCACCGACGAGATGTACATCGAGGCCCTCGAGCAGTTCGGCGACGAGTTCGAGGCGGGCATGGGCGCCGAGTCCATCCAGAAGCTCTTGAAGGAGATCAACCTCGACGAGGAAATCCTCAAGCTGCGCGACGAGCTCGCCGAGACCGGCTCGGAGACCAAGATCAAGCGCATCACCAAGCGCCTGAAGCTCTTGGAGTCGTTCCGCTCCTCCGGCAACCGTCCGGAGTGGCTGGTCATGACCCAGCTGCCGGTGCTGCCGCCGGACCTGCGCCCGCTCGTCCCGCTGGACGGTGGCCGGTTTGCGACCAGTGATCTCAACGACCTGTATCGTCGGGTCATCAACCGCAACAACCGCTTGAAGCGCCTGCTCGAGATCAATGCGCCGGACATCATCCTGCGCAACGAGAAGCGGATGCTGCAGGAGTCGGTCGACTCGCTGCTCGACAACGGTCGCCGCGGTCGTGCCGTCACTGGTACCAACAAGCGCCCGTTGAAGTCGCTCGCCGACATGATCAAGGGCAAGCAGGGCCGCTTCCGCCAGAACCTGCTGGGCAAGCGCGTCGACTACTCGGGCCGTTCGGTCATCGTGGTCGGCCCGACGCTGCGCCTGCATCAGTGCGGTCTGCCCAAGAAGATGGCGCTCGAGCTGTTCAAGCCGTTCATCTTCGGCAAGCTGCATCGCCGGGGCCTGGCGACCACGATCAAGGCGGCCAAGAAGCTGGTCGAGCGCGAAGGCGCCGAGGTCTGGGACGTGCTCGAGGAAGTCATTCGCGAGCACCCGGTGCTGCTGAACCGCGCACCGACCCTGCACCGCCTGGGTATCCAGGCGTTCGAGCCGACCCTGATCGAGGGCAAGGCGATCCAGCTGCATCCGCTGGTCTGCTCGGCCTACAACGCCGACTTTGAC
>JAFGUH010000113.1 GCA_016938615.1 Halothiobacillaceae bacterium
AGGCCCGCGACATCGTTTCGACCATCAAGTATCTGGACGGTCTTTCCAGCCAGACCGAGGCCGCCCGCCGTCTGCTGTCATGGATGGGCACCGCCCCGCCGGAGCCGGAGCCGACCAGGACGAAGACCGCGCCCAAGCCGATGAAGACCCGCCCGACGCGACACCCGGCGCTCGGGGAGCCGAGCATGACTTGGGAATATCGCGGCGCTGACGGCGCTCTCATGGCCGTCATCTGCCGATTCGAGACCGACACCGGCAAGGAGTTTCGGCCCCTGACGCCGACGCCGGACGGTTGGTACTGGAGGGCACCGCCGGAACCGCGCCCGCTCTATGGGCTGGATCGGTTGGCGGCCCGGCCCGAGGCCCCCGTGCTGCTGACCGAGGGCGAAAAGGCCGCCGATGCTGCTGGCATCCTCATGCCCGATTCCGTCACGGTTGCGTCAATGAATGGCGCGAGATCGCCCGGCAAAACTGACTGGACGCCCCTTCAAGGCCGCCGCCTGCTGATCTGGCCCGATGCCGACGGCCCCGGCGCTGACTATGCCAGCACCGCCGCGCGGCTGGCCCTGGAAGCCGGAGCGCAGTCGGTCGCGATCCTGGACCTATCCAGCCTCGCCGCTGACCTGCCGGAAGGGTATGACGCTGACGACGCCCTGCATGAGGGCATGACCGCCCTGGCGTTCGGTGACATTGCCCGCTGGTCGGAAGTCACCCCAGGGGCGGGCGCATCGGGCGCAAAGGGCGAAAAGGCCCGTGGTACAAGGGATCGCGACGAAAACGCGAGGGGCGAATCAGGGGCGCATAAGGGCGCATTCGGGGCGAATCCTGACGCGAACGTCAAAGTCGAGGCATTGAGGGTTGCTCGCCTGGCCCTGGCGCTGGATCGTTCGACCGATGTCGAGTACCCGCTAGACGCCCTTGGACCGTTCGCCAATACCGCGCGGGCGCTGGCAGACGGGGCGCAGATTCGCCCGGCAATGGCCGGGCAAAGCCTGCTCGCGGTCGCCGCCGTTCTCGCTCAGTCGGTCGCGAACGTGCGGACCATCGAAAGCGTCAAACCGCTCTCCCTCTACCTGCTGACCGTGGGCGAATCCGGCGACGGCAAATCGACCGGCGACACCGTGGCGCAGACCGCCGTTCAAGCCCGTCAGCGGGCGGAGTCGAGGAGCCACCTGGAGGCGCTCAGAGAGCTTGAGAGCGCACCGCGCGAGAAGGGCGCACCAAAGGCCGAGCCGCCGCGCGAGCCGTACAGGATCGCCAGAGACGGCACCGTAGAGGGTATCCGCCGGGGATTCGCCCAGGGTGTGCCAAGCCAAGGCGTCCTGACCAGCGAGGCCGCCGCCATGCTCTCAGGGTATGGCATGACGCAAGACAACCGCGCCAAGACCGCCGCAACGCTGAACGCCCTTTGGGACGATGGGGAATTGTCCGTCTCCCGAGGCACAACCGGGCGCGTCCAACTCTACGACCGCCGGTTGTCCGTTCACTGGCTGATCCAGCCTGACGCGGTTCACGATGTCATGGCCGATCCCCTGTTGAGCGGTATCGGTTTCTGGCCCCGCTTCCTGGTCGCATGGCCCGAACCGTCGGCACCGCGCACCGCGAAGCCCTGGCGAGCCGACCGAGACGGCGATATCGCCGATTTCTGGCGAGCCTGTAACCGACTCATGGATCGACCCCTAGGCGAAGACTGCTCGGACCTACCGGTACTGGAGCCGACCGCCGAAGCGATGTCGCTCGCCTGCCAGTTTTTCGAGCGCATGGAACAGGCAGCGAAGGGGCGGCGCGGTGCGCTACGCGACATCAAGCCCTTCGCTGTGAGAGCGACTGAACAGGCCCTACGCATCGCGGGAGTGCTGACGGTACTGAGCGACCAGGAGACCGTTGACGCGGGCGCTATGAGGCATGGAATCGCCCTGGCAGCGTATGCGCTGGAGACCTGGCGCGGAGTCTTCGGCGACCGCGACGCGAACACGGCCAAGGCGCTCGCCATGCGCCTTTTCCGGTGGATGCTGGATCAACCGGGAGTCACTGCCAGCGAGGGCGCGATAAACCGCATCGGCCCCAAGGCGGTAAGGCCCAGGGACCGGCGAGATACCGCGCTCGCGATGCTGGAACAGGCACGGTTGGCCTATCGCTCCGGTTCTACCTGGACGCTGGAGGTTGGCTGATGAGCGTCCTAGACATGATCGGCGACCTTCTCGATACCGATGCGCCCGTACAAGGGGCGCGTTTTACCCAGGATACCCAGGGCGCATTGGGCGCATTGGGCGCGAATGTAGCAACCGCAAGGGTTA
>JAFGUH010000114.1 GCA_016938615.1 Halothiobacillaceae bacterium
CCCGGCCTTGCACGACAACGGCGTTGTTCTGGAGTAGCTCGCTCTGGTGGATCAGCACACCCTCCGCGACCTGCCTCAGCACGGGTGACTCCTTCCGCTTGTGATTTGCAACCGCTTGTCGAGACGGTAGTACCTGCCACCCGATCCTGCCCGGCCGCGCTGTGCGCGGGCCTGCCGTTGCACGCTGACGGCAGCGCCCTGGCCGCAACGCCGCTGGTATGCCAGCGCGCTGGGTGACTGCACGCCACGGCCCCGTTTGTTGCAAATCGAGGTGGGGTACCGCTCCTGGGATGAGAGGCCGACACGTAGGGGGAGCCGTGACTGAGCTCTTGGGTATCGCTCGATTCAAGTTCAAGGAAGGCAAGCGCGAGGAGTACAAACGCTTGTCCGCTCAGGCGATGGAGATCGTGCGGACCAAGGACTCCGGAACGCTGCAATACGACACCTACTTCAACGACGATCAGTCCGAGTGCATCGTCATCGAGCGGTACAGGGATTCCGAGGCGGCCATGGAGCACGCGGCGAACCTCGCCGAGGTATCGGCGGCGGTCCTCGCGACGGTCTCCGTGGTTCACGGCGAGCTCCTCGGTGAGCCGAGTGCAGAGCTCCGAGCGAAGTTGGCCGACAGCGAGGTTCCTCAACTCTTCACGCTCTACGAGTCGATGTAGAACGCCGCTTGGCGCAGGGCTAGGTACGGTTATCGTTGCATTTGACCTAACCATCGCGACCGCCCCCACTCCGGACTACTCCGGGCCAACCAGGCTGGCGGTGCCCACGAGGTTCCTCATAGACCTCCTTGGCGGACGGACATGGGGAAGCAGAGCAAAGCTAGACCATCCCCCCGACAATCCCCCGCGCTCGTCTCCAAGCTGTCGAGGGCCAAATCCTGGAGCCAGAGCTTCCACGATGAAGGGTGACGCTCGTTAAGACGTCCTGGCCTACGCGGTACTCGCCTGCTCCTGGCTCCTCGTCGTCCTGGTCGTCGTCGCCGTTGCCCAACGCAGGCTCGCCCCCAGCTCCTCGGCCACGACCTCGACCACCGACCGAGCGGAGCCGTCCTCAGCCGTCCAGCTCCGCTGCTGGAGTCGACCCACGACCACGACCCGGCTCCCCTTCGACAATGACTCGGTGGCATGCTCGGCCTGGTCCCGCCACACGACCACGGTGAAGAACGATGCCTCCTGGTCCCGCCGACCGCTGACGGCCACCCGGAACATGGCCCGGGCGATGCCACCCTCGGTGTAGCGGACCTTGGGGTCATC
>JAFGUH010000115.1 GCA_016938615.1 Halothiobacillaceae bacterium
CACCGGACGCACTGTGCGAGCTTGCCTGCAAGCGAAACGCGCCGAAGGCGCGTGTCCCGGTTAACGACTCACTCGGTGCCGGACGGAAACGGGACGGCGGCTGACGCCGCCTTCGCGGGCGAGGCCCGCTCGCACAGGCATCACCACGCTCAGAGCAACGGCCAATGCCCCGTCGCCGCCCTCTTCCGGCTTCCGGCTGTCAGCTTCGAACTTAGCCGTACCGCCCGGTGATGTAGTCCTCGGTCTTCTTCTCTGCCGGGGTGGAGAACATGGTCGAGGTGTTGTTGTACTCGATCACCTCGCCCAGATGGAAGAAGGCGGTGTAGTCGGCGACGCGTGCGGCCTGCTGCATGTTGTGGGTCACGACGACGATGGTGTAGTCGTTCTTGAGCTCGTACATCAACTCCTCGACCGTCGCCGTGGAGATCGGGTCGAGCGCGGAGGTGGGCTCGTCCATCAGGATGACGGACGGCTCGACGGCGATGGTGCGCGCGATGCAAAGGCGCTGCTGCTGGCCGCCGGAAAGCGAGGTGCCCGGCTTGTCGAGCTGGTCCTTGACCTCGTTCCACAGCCCGGCCAGACGCAACGAGCGCTCGACCAGCTCGTCCTGCTCGCTGCCCTTGGAGACGATGTCGTGCATGCGCGGCGCGTAGGCGACGTTCTCGTAGATGCTTTTCGGGAACGGGTTGGGCTTCTGGAACACCATGCCGACCTTCTTGCGCAGGGCGACCTCGTCGACCTGTTTCGAGAGCACGTTCTTTCCCTCGATCATCACCTCGCCCTCGGTGCGCACCGACGGGATCAGGTCGTTCATCCGGTTCAGGCAGCGCAGGAAGGTGGATTTGCCGCAGCCCGACGGGCCGATCAGCGCGGTGATGTTGTTCTGGTAGACGTCGAGGTCGATACCCTTGAGGGCCTGCTTGTCGCCGTACCAGAGCTTGAGACCGCGGATCGTGAGCTCGAGATCGTGAGTGGTTTCCTGGTTGAAGCTCACTGGCGCCCCGGGGGATGCGAGTTTGGTTGTCATGCTCGCCGTACCTGTCGTTGGTTGACGTGTGAAGAAAGATGTCTGGGCCCGAGAAGCTTCGACAGGCCCGTGTCGTCGTCAAGCTCGCTCCGGGCCGGGGACGGGTTGGCACCGCCCCTCAGCCGCCCGACCAATGAGCAATCGGTATCCTGCAGCAGCCCGATCACCAGCGATGTTCGAATTTCTTGCGAAGGAAGACCGCCAGGGTGTTCAGCGAGATCAGCACGGACAACAAGACCAGGATGCCGGCGGCCGTGCGCTCGACGTAAGCCGACTCCGGCATGCCCGCCCAGGTGAAGATCTGTGCCGGCAGCACCGTCGCCGCGTCGGTGAACCCCGTGGGGGCGTCCGGAATGTAAGCGATCATGCCGATGATGATCAGCGGCGCGGTCTCGCCCAGCGCCTGCGCCATGCCGATGATCGAGCCGGTGAGCATGCCGGGCATCGAGAGGGGCAACACATGGTCACGCACCGTCTGCCACCGAGTCGCACCGACGGCCAGGGCCCCCTGACGGATCGAGTCGGGCACCGCTCGCAGCGCCGCCTGCGAGGTGATGATGATGATCGGCAGGGTCATCAGCCCGAGCGTCAGCCCCCCGGCCACGGCCGAGGACCGGGGCGCACCGAAGAAGTTGATGAAGATCGCCAGGCCAAGCAGGCCATACAGAATCGAGGGGATGGCGGCCAGGTTGTTGATGTTGATCTCGAGAAAGCGCGTGAACCGGTTATCCGATGCGAACTCCTCCAGATAGACCGCCGTCAATACGCCGACGGGAAAGGCGAAGGCCATAGTGACGATCAACACCAGCACCGAACCGATCGCGGCCGAGGCCAGCCCTGCCATCTCCGGCAACTTGGAGTCGCCGTTGGTGAAAAAACCCGTGTTGAACCGCAGCTCGGCGTTGCCCGCCTCGGCCATCCGGTCGACTACCGTAATCTGCTTGTCCTTGAGACCCGTCTTGCGCCCCTTGAGGTACTGGTCGACGGCATCGTCCGCCAGCACCCACTCCATGCGCTGGGTTCCGAGCAGGTCGGGGGTCTTTTGCATGCGGTTCGGGATCAGGCGCAGGTAGCCGCGGCTGACCAGCTCGCGCACGTCGGCCTTTACGGCGGCCAGAGGCAACTCGCTTGCCCGCTCGCTGTAATCGACCTCGACGTGCAGGTAGGCCTGCTGGAAGGCCGGCAGCCCCTTGACCAGCATGTCGACGAGGAAGAACACCAGGAAGGCACCGGCGGCGGCGAGCGCGGCCATCGACAGCCACTTCATCCGCGCGGAGCGGCGGTGGCGCTTTTTCAGCTGGCGCGAGATGTCGTCGAGGGACTGGGCCATGACTGGAATATCCGAAGGGTCGATTTACAGGTCGTTGACCGCGTACTTCTCGCGGAAGCGGCGAATCATGACCACGGAGGCGAAGTTGAGGGCCAAGGTGATCACGAACAACACCAACCCCAAGGCGAAGGCCGACAAGGTCGCGGCCGAATCGAACTCGTTGTCGCCGGTGAGCGAGGAGACGATATTGACGGTCACCGTAGTCATGTCCTCGAGCGGGTTGCCCGTGAGGTTCGGGCGCAGCCCCGCGGCCATGACCACGATCATGGTCTCGCCCAGCGCCCGCGACACGCCCAGCAGCGTCGCGGAGATGATCCCCGGCAGTGCGGCGGGCAGCACGACGTGGCGGATGGTCTCGTTACGCGTCGTGCCCAGCGCCAGCGACCCCTGCCGCATGGCCGTGGGCACCGAACTGATCACGTCGTCCGACAGCGAGGAAATGAACGGGATGATCATGATCCCCATCACGATCCCCGGCGCCAGCGCGTTGTTGAACGAGGCCTCCAGCCCGATCGACTCGGCGGCCGTGACAATCAATGGAGCGACAGTGATCGCCGCGAAGAAGCCGTAGACGACGGTGGGGATGCCGGCAAGCACCTCGAGCACGGGCTTGGCGGCGTCGCGCACCCGGCTCGGCGCGTATTCGGCCATGTAGATCGCGGCCGAGACACCGATAGGCACGGCCACCAGCATCGCGATCGCGGTGATCATGAAGGTGCCGGCAAACAGGGGCACGGCGCCGAAGTTGCCCGACGGGCCCGCCGTCGCCTCGGCCCGACCAGCCGCCTCGAGGAAAGCGTCGCCCGGCGCCCAGTTGGTGCCGGTGATGAAGTACCAGAAGCTCTCCATCTGGAAGAAGCGGATCGCCTCGAACAGGATGGAGAACAGGATGCCAAAGGTGGTCAGGATCGAGATGGAAGCCGCCGCCAGGAGCAACCACTTCACCGCACGCTCGAGCGAATCGCGCGCCCTGAGCTCGGGACGGATGCGGCTGAGCCCGACGAACAGGCCGAAGGCGCCCAGGCCGAGCGAGCCGGCAACGGCCAGCCAGCCCGGAAAGGCGTTCTCGAACAGGCCGAGCACGATCGCGGCGAGGAAGGCGACGATCAGCGCCGGACCGGCCGAGGTCAACACCGCGAACCAGGCGTACTGGTCCGGCTGGGAATGCATCGACACGCCGCCCGACCGGGCCCGGGCCGCCTTGTTGCGCCCGAGGAAGAACCCCAGTGCCCCGAGGAACAACACCCCGGCGAAGAAGGTCATCAGTATCTGGTCGGTCTGCATCTCTGCGCCATTCCGTCGTGGATCGATTGCCGGTATCGCCGGCAGCCCGTCTCGGCCAGGGCCCTGACTCGGCCCATTATTGGGAACCTGACTCCTGTTGCAAGCATTCGGGCCAAATTTGACCGAACGCTTGCGACAAGAGAAGGCCGGCAACTTCCGCCACCGGCCTTTCCCCGTCCGTGGGGAGCGAATCCTGCGCTTACTTCAGATCGGACAGCTCGAGCTGCTTACGCTCGGCGACCTTGCTCTGCCATTCCTTGAGCAGCTTCTCCGGCATCGGGATCAGACCGATGCCCTTGAGATAGCCAAGGTCGCTGATCATCTTGTCGCTCATGAACAGCTTGACGTAGTCGGCCATGGCGGGAACCTCGTCGGCGTGGCTGTTCTTGGTGTAGAACCACAGCGACCGGGAGACCGGGTACTCACCCGAACCGATGGCTTCCGGCTCCGGCTTGACGCCGTCGATGCTGGCACCGGAGAGCTTGCCCGAGTTCTCTTCGAGGAAGGAGTAACCGAAGATGCCGAAGGCCGCGGTGTCCTTCTCGAGCTTCTGGACGATCAGGTTGTCGTTCTCGCCTGCGTCGATGTAGGCCCCATCCTTGCGCAGGTTGGCGTAGGCCTCACCGCCGTAAGCCTCCATGTCCTCGGTCACGGCCTCGAGGACCAGCTCCTCGAAGGCGTCCCGGGTGCCGGAGGTGGTCGGCGGGCCGTAGACGCGGATCTCGCGATCCGGCAGCGAGGAGTCGATGTCGCTCCACTTCATGTACGGATTCTCGACCAGCTTGCCGTCGACCGGCACCTTCTCGAGCAGCGCCATGGCGATCTGCTCGCGGGTCAAAGCGATCGAGTCGTTGGTGTTGCTCTGGGCGAAGGCGATGCCGTCGTAGCCAACCATGGCCTCGGTGATGTCCTTGACGCCGTTTTCCTGGCAGCGCTCGAACTCGGAGGGCTTCATGCGGCGCGAGGCGTTGGTGATGTCCGGCGTGTCCATGCCGGCGCCTTCGCAGAACAGCTTCAAGCCGCCGCCCGAGCCGGTCGACTCGATGACCGGCGTCGGCCAGTCGGTGGTCGCACCCAGCTCCTCGGCGACGTAGCTCGCGAACGGGAAGACGGTGGAGGAGCCGACGATGCGGATCTGCTCACGAGTATGGTTGTCGGCGTGGGCGGTGCCCATGCTCGCTGCCACGACGGCCGCGAGGCCGATGGTCGATACGGCAAAACGTTTCATCAGTACAAACCTCTATTGGTGTTCAACACAACGCGATTGCAGAGTGGAGTCTGATGACCGTTTGTGACAACAAGATGACTTCATGACATCGGTTCGATGACAAGCGCATATACGCCGTACGCGACACCGCACCGCCAATCAGGCAGTGCGGGGAGGCCGGACTCGGAACCAGACGGCGTACATCGCCGGCAGAAAGACGATGGTCAGCACCGTGCCGACGGCGATCCCGCCGATCAGGGTGACCGCCAACGGCCCCCAGAAAGTGCTCGCGGCCAGTGGCACGAAGGCGAACACGGCAGCCAGGGCGGTCAGGACCACCGGACGTGCGCGCCGGAGGGTGGCCTCGATCACGGCAGTGTAGCGATCGTCGCCGGCGCGCCGGTTTTCGTCGATCTGCCCGACCAGGATCAGGGTGTTGCGCATCAGTATCCCGGCCAGCCCGATCAGGCCCAGGAGGGCGACGAAACCGAACGGCTGACCGAATAGCGCCAGGGCCCCGGCCGCACCGATCAGGCCCAGCGGCGCGGTCAGGAGCACCATGAACAACCCCGGGAACGAGCGCATGTTGAGCATCAACAGGGTGAGCATCAGCACCACCATCAGCGGCATGATCACCTTGATCGAATCCTGCGCCTTACCCGACTGCTCGACGGTGCCGCCGATCTCGATCCGGTAGCCCGCCGGCAGATCGGCACGCAGGTCGGCAAGATCCGTCCAGCTGGCGGCGGTGGCATCCGGCGGCTGCGCGCCCCGGATCTCGGCGTTGACGTTGAGATACGGCGTCTGGTTGCGCCGCTTGAATACCGGCAGCTCGGTCTCGACCTCGATCTCGCCCAGCTGCGCCAGCGGGACGGTCTCGCCGCTTTCCAGCCGGATGGGCAGACGTGCGAGCTGGGCCGGGTCCCGGGCGATGGCAGGATCGGCGCGCACGATCACCGCCACGCCGCGAATGTCCTCACGCAGTTCGGTGGCCTCGCGCCCGTTGATCAGCTCGGCCAGCTGCGACTGGACCGCAACCGGGGTGATGTTCAGGGTAGCCAGCCGTGCCGGGTCGAGTGTCAGGCGTAACGCCGGCACCGCCTGCCCCCATTCGAGGTGCGGATCGACCAGGTGCGGGTTATCCGACATGATCTCGCGCACCCGCTCGCCGATGGTCACCAGCCGCTCGATTTCGGGCCCCATGACCCGGAACTGCACCGGCCAGACCACCGGCGGACCGTAAAGTAACGGATGCGGGCGCACGCGCGCCTCGGGAAAGGCACCCTCGTCGATCATCGCGTCGAGCCGGGCCTTGAGGGCCTGACGCGCCTCGGCATCACGGGTGACGGCGATGATCTTGGCGAAGGCCGGGTCGGGCAGCTCGGGATTGAGTGCGAGGAAAAAGCGCGGTGCCCCGCGCCCGATATACGTCGACAGCGACTCCAGCGCCGGGTCGTCCTCGATCGCGGCGGCGACGCGCTCGGCCACCTCGCGGGTGGCAGCCACCGAGCTGCCCTCGGGCAGCTGGATATCGATCAGGAGTTCCGGTCGATCGGAACTGGGGAAGAACTGCTTGGCCACCCCTTGCCCCATCAGCACGACCGACCCCGCGAACAGCAGCAGCGTGACAGCAAGCACCCACCAGCGATGGGTCACGCTGGCCGTGATCACCCGGCGCAGGCCGCGGTAGATGCGACCGTTGTACATCTCGCCGGGCGAGGGTTCGATGCGCGGCAGGAGCTTCACGCCGAGATAGGGGGTGAACACCACCGCGACGAACCAGGAGGCGATCAAGGAAAACCCCAGTATCCAGAAGATGTTGCCCGCGTACTCGCCGACGTTCGACTGGGCGAATCCGATCGGCACGAAGCCGACCACCGTGACCAGCGTGCCCACCAGCATCGGCATGGCGGTGACGTTCCAGGCATGCCCCGCCGCCGCGATGCGATCTGCGCCCTCCTCGAGCTTCACCAGCATCATCTCGATGGCAATGATCGCGTCGTCCACCAGCAGGCCCAGCGACAGGATCAGTGCCCCGAGCGTGATCCGATCGAGGTTCTTGCCGGTGATCTGCATGACGACGAACGTCATCGCAAGCGTCAGCGGCACGGCGAGGGCCACCACCAGCCCGGCGCGCAGCCCCAGGGCGCGAAAGCCCACCAGCATCACCACCCCCAGGGCGAGGAGGAACTTTATCTGGAAGGTGTCGACCGCAAGCCGAATGGCGTCGGCCTGGTTGGTGACCTTCTCCATTTCCACGCCGAGCGGCAGATCGGCGGCGATTCGGTTCTCGAAGGCGGCCAGGCGCTCGCCGAGCTGCAGGCCGTTGACGTTGTCGGCCATGATCACGCCCACCATCAGCGCGCGCTCGCCGTTGTTCTCGACCACGAAGGCGGGCGGGTCGGCCAGTCGACGCGAGATATCGGCGACGTCCGACACGCGCAGCACCTGCCCGTCGACCGTCAACGGCGTGGCGGCGATGCGCTCGATCGTCTGGGCCCCGTCGGCATCGAATCCGGGCCCGACACGCAGGTACAGGCGCGGCCCGTCGGTCTCGATCAAGCCGACGCCGGTCATGCGATTCTGACCGGCCAGGGCGGCGGCCACCGACTCGACCGTCAGGCCCATCGACTGGATGCGCGCCGGGTCGAGCCGCACCTCGACCCGATCCTCCTGCTCGCCGATCAGATGCGCCTTCTCGACGCCCTCGACCCGCAACGCCTCGCGCCGCAACGTTTCGGCAGCGCGCACCAGGCGGCGCTGGTCCACGCCCGGGGCGGTCAGGGCGTAGAGCGTGAAATAGACGTCGGAGAAGTCATCGTTGAAATACGGGCCGGCCACGCCGGGCGGCAGTTGCGGCGCGACGTCCGAGAGATGCTTGCGTACCTGGTAGAAGGCATCACTGACCGCCTCGGGCGGGGTCGACTCCTGGAAATTGATGCGCAGGTAGATCGAGCCGGGGCGGCTGATGGTCTCGACGAAGTCGAAGTACGGCACGTTCTCCAGTGCGACTTCCAGCGGCTCGCCCACCTGTTCCTGCATCTCGCGGGCGGTCGCCCCCGGCCAGTGCGCCTCGGCGAGCATCACCTTGAGGGTGAAGGCCGGGTCCTCGGCCCGTCCAAGCGAGACAAAGGCGTACAAGCCGGCCAGCGCGACCAGCAGAATCAGGTAGAGGGTGACCGAGCGCTCGCGGACTGCCAGGGCGGAGAGGTTGAAGCGACTGACGACCGGCTCGCTCAAGGCGCGCGCTCCCCGGCGCCGGCAGCGATTGCCTCGCCCCGGCGCACCCGCACGGCCTGGCCGTCATGCAGACGATTGACCCCGGCGATCACCACCGGCGTGCCGACCGGCAGGTCGGATTCGATCAGGGCGTAGGCGGCATCGATGCGGCGCAGCGTCACGTTCACGGCTTTAAGTCGCCCGTCGACCACGCGAAAGACCCGTGGCTGGTCGTCGCGGGCGAAGATCGCCCCGACCGGCACGCGTTGGTGGGCGGGCGCATTGTTCTCGAACGACAGGGTGGCGGTCTGGCCTAGCGACCAGGGCCGATCGCGCGTGCCGGCCTCGGGCAGACGATAGCGGGCGGCAAAGCTGCGACTGACCGGGTCGGCCGCCCCGCTGATCGTGTCGAGCATCGCCTCGACGGTCGCGCCATCGGCCGTCAGCTGTGCCTGGGCCCGCTCGTCGAGATTGGCGTGGCGGTCCTCGGGCACGGCCACCTCGACCAGCCGCCCGACGTCGGCCGCGAGGCGCACCACCGGCTGGCCGGCGGCGACCACGTCGCCCACATCGGCCGTCAGATCGGTGACCACCCCGTCGAAGGGCGCGGCCAGCGAGGCGTAATCCAGCGCGTTCTCGGCCTCCGCGAGTTGCGCCTTGGCGCTGGCCACTCGCGAACGCGTCGCCGCGGCCCGCGACTCGGCCTGATCGAGGGACTGGCGACTGGCGACCTTCTGCTCGAACAACGTCCGAATGCGCTCGAGCTCCTGCTCGGCCAGCAGCGCATCGGCTCGCGCCTGTTCGAGACCGGCGCGGGCCGAGTCGACCCGCGCGGCGAGATCTCGCGCGTCCAGCCGGGCGAGCGGTTCGCCACGCTCGACCCGCTGACCACGACGCACGAATCGCTCGCTGATCCGCCCGGCAGCCTGGAAACCGACCGCGGCGTTCGTCTCGGCGACCACCGATCCCACCAGGGCCGAGCGCGCGTCGACCCCGGCCTGCAAGGGGGCGACCAGCACCACCGGGGGCGCGTCGGACTCGGCGGCGACAAACGGGGCCAACGAGAGCAGGACGAAGGCCACCAGCGACCGGGCACTTGCGACCCCGGCCATTGCGAAACGGGCAATCGAGACACGCTTTGCCATACTCACCGGCCGCACTCCCGCCCAAAACCCATCGACCTATCCATGTCCATCACTCCCACGATCGTCTGGTTTCGCCAGGATCTGCGCCTGGCCGACAATCCTGCCCTGGATCGGGCACTCGTTGCCGGGGCCATCATACCGGTATACATCGCGCCGACCGATAGCCGGCGAACGAACCGCCGCGACGGCTTTCATGCCGGGGGCGCAAGCCGCTGGTGGTTGCATCACAGCCTGGTCGCCCTCGACCACGCCCTCGGCGAGAAGGGCAGTCGCCTGGTCGTACGCCGCGGCGAGCCGACGACCGTGCTGCGGGATCTGGCCGAGCAGACGGGCGCGACCACCGTTCACTGGAATCGCCGACTCGAACCGGCCGGCATCGAAACCGACCGCTTCGTCAAACAGGCCCTCCGCGAGGAAGGGCTGACCGTGCAGTCGTTCAACGGCAACTATCTGCACGAACCCTGGAACGTCCTCAACAAGCAGGGCGAGCCCTACAAGGTCTTCACCCCCTACTGGAAGGCACTGCTCGCCGCTGGCATCGACCAGGAAGTGCTGCCGGAACCCGAGCGATTCGACCCGGTGCCCGAGAACATCGAGAGCGACACGATCGAGGCACTCGACCTGCTGCCGAGGCTCGACTGGGCCGAGGACTTTGCCGATTGGTGGACGCCCGGCGAGGCGGGCGCCTGGGACCGGCTCGAGGCCTTCCTCGACAACATCGACGATTACCACCATACCCGCAACCGCATGGATCTCGAGGGCACCTCGCGCCTGTCGCCGCACCTCCACTTCGGCGAGATCTCCCCGCGCCAGATCGTCGCCCGGGTGCGCGCCGAGTATCCCGAGGCGCTGGAGGAAAAGGGTACCGAGGCCTTCCTGCGCGAGATCGGCTGGCGCGAGTTCGGTGCCAATCTGATCTACCACTTCCCGCGAACCGAAACCGACAACCTCGACGTCCGCTTCGATGCCCTGCCCTGGGAAAACGCCCCGGACGACATCGCCGCCTGGCAACGCGGTCAGACCGGCATCCCGGTGGTGGACGCGGCCATGCGGTCGCTGTGGGCCACTGGCTGGATGCACAACCGCGCCCGGATGATCGTCGCCTCGTTTTTGACCAAGAACTGCCTGGTCGATTGGCGACTCGGGGCGGACTGGTTCATGGACACGCTGGTCGACGCGGATCTCCCCAGCAACACCGCCGGCTGGCAGTGGGTCGCGGGCACCGGCGCGGATGCCGCCCCCTATTTCCGCATCTTCAACCCGGTGCTGCAGGGCGAGAAGTTCGATCCCGAGGGCGGCTTCATCCGTCGCTGGGTGCCGGAGTTGGCCGCGCTGCCCGACAAGGCGCTCTACGCGCCCTGGGAGACGAACCCCGCGATCCTCGAACGCGCCGGCGTGAGCCTGGGCAAGACCTACCCCGAGCCGATCGTCGATCTCAAGACATCCCGTCAGCGCGCCTTGGCCGCGTTTCAAGAGATCAAGGACTACCAGCGCCAAGCCCCCGCTTCCCGGTAAGCTGTCGGGGCATCCACTCCCGGTTGTCCCTGCCGACATGTCGATATATAGTGAAAAACATAACGCATCGTTCACCGGCTCGCTCGGCCTGAAACTGGGTGAAGGCGAGGTCTCCGACCGGCGCCTACGACTGCTGGCCGCACTCGAGCAGACCGGCTCGATCAGCGGCGCGGCCCGAAACATCGGCATGACCTACAAGGCGGCCTGGGACGCGATCGATGCGATCAACAACCTCGCCGACCGGCCGCTGGTGGCCACTCGCCACGGCGGCAGCCGCGGTGGCGGGGCCGAGCTGACCGAGGACGGCCGACAACTGCTGTCCGCCTGGCGGCGGCTAGACGGCCTGCAGCGCGAGCTGCTCGCCCTGTTCGAACGCGAGCGGATCACCGGCCAACTGGACCTGATCAGGAAGATCAACGTGAAGACAAGCGCCCGAAACCATCTCGCCGGCAAGGTCAAGACGATCACCCGCGGGCCGGTCAACAGCGAGGTCGTCGTCGCATTGAACGGCGGAGACGAGCTGGTCGCCGTCATCACCAGCCACAGCGTCGAGGGCATGAACCTGACCGAGGGCAGCGACGTCCATTCCCTGATCAAGTCGAGCTTCGTCATCCTCGGTGACGCCGCCTCGCGCACCTCGGCGCGCAACCACCTCTGCGGCACGGTCGAGCGCATCGAGACCGGCGCGATCAACAGTGAGGTGGTCGTCGCCCTGTCCGGCGGGGCGCGCATCACGGCGGTGGTGACCAACGAGAGTGTCGCGAGCCTGGGGCTGCGCGAGGGCGGCAAGAGCTGCGCGCAGATCAAGGCCAGCCACGTGATCCTGGGCGTGGATGCCTGAGCGCATCACGGCCATTTTTTTGCACATCAAGATATACCAGACAACACATCGAGGGCAGTCACCCTCGGAGGCAACCATGCTCGAGAAAACCCTGAAGACGTCCCTGGCCACCGCCCTGCTCGGCGTCAGCCTGCTGGCATCCGCGCTCGCACAGGCCGAGACGATCACGGTGGCCATCGCGGCCAACTTCACCAAGACCATCGAGGAGGTCGGTGCCGCCTGGGAGGCGAAGACCGGCCACGACGTGCGGTTCTCCTTCGGTCCGTCGGGCAAGCTGCTCGCCCAGATTCAGAACGGCGCACCCTTCGACGGCTATTTCTCCGCCGATACCCGCCGGCCACAGATCCTGGTCGATTCGGGCGAGGCGCTCGACTTCTTCGTCTACGCCAAGGGACAGCTGGCGCTGTACAGCGAGAAACTGCCGGTCGACGAGAACGCGGAAACCATCCTCGCGAACGGCGACTTTCGGCACCTGGCCATGGCCAACCCCAAGGCCGCGCCCTACGGCCTGGCCGCCCGGCAGGTGCTGGAAAAGCGCGGGCTGTACCGGATGCTCAGGGACGAGGGTCGCATCGTGCAGGGCGAGAGCATCAGCCAGGCCTTCCAGTTCGCCGCCACCGGCAATGCCCAGCTGGGCTTCGTCGCCCTATCGCAACTGCGTGACCCGGAAAGCCCGGTCAAGGCCAGGGGCCAGGTCTGGATGCCGCCGACCGAAGACTACGAGCCGATCCAGCAGGGCGCGTTGGTGCTGACACGCAGCGAGCACCCCGAGGTGGTCGAGGACTTCATGGCCTTCGTGCAGGGCCGCGAGGCCGCCGAGATCATCCAGAAGTTCGGCTACGATACGCCCTGACCCCGACGACGGACGGGCTTGCCCCGCCGGCTGCCAGATTTCGACCCGCGCAGCCCCGGCCGCGCGTTCTTGCGGGCATCACGCGGCCCTCGACCGGCGATGCCACCTCTTTTGAAACCCGGACCCCGTGATGACCCTGTTCGGCATTCCGCTCGACATCCACCCGATCTGGCTGACCCTCGAGGTCGCCGCCCTGACCACGCTCGCGCTGTTGATCATCGGCATCCCGCTGGCCTGGTGGCTGGCGCGGATGCAGTCGCGCTGGCGCGTGCTGCTCGAGGCGCTGGTTTCGCTGCCGCTGGTGCTACCGCCCACGGTGCTGGGCTTCTACCTGATCATCGCGCTGGGCCCGAGCGGCCCCGTCACGGAATTCCTGGGGCTGTTCGGCTTCGAGGGCCAGCTGACCTTCAACCTCATGGGGCTGGTGATCGGCTCGGTGATCTTCTCGCTACCATTCATGGTCCAGCCGATGATGAGCGCCTTCCAGGCGTTGCCGGAGGAGGTGCTGGATGCCGCGCGGCTGATGCGGGCGGGCTTTGTCGACCGCTTCGTCAACGTGATCCTGCCGCTCGCGCGCCAGGGGCTGGTGGTCGGCTCGGTACTCACCTTCGCCCACACGGTGGGCGAGTTCGGCGTGGTGCTGATGGTCGGCGGCAACATCGAGGGCGAGACGCGGCTGGTCTCGATCGCGATTTTCGATCACGTCGAGTCGTTCGAGTACGAACAGGCCCACCTGCTCTCGGCGATCATGGTGGTGTTCTCGTTGCTCACGCTGGTCTCCGTCTACCTGATCAACCGCCGGCTCTCGGCGCGTCTGGGGTAAGCCATGTTCGAAGGCAATCTTTCACTGAAACTGGGCAACTTCCAGCTGGATTCCGGCCCGTTCGCCTTCCACTCGGAAGGGGTGACCGCCCTGTTCGGCCGTTCCGGGTCGGGCAAGAGCACGCTGCTGCGCGCCATGGCAGGCCTCGATCGTCGCACCCGGGGCAGCCTGCGCTACCACGATGAGGTCTGGCAGGACGGTCGCCGTGCCCTGCCCGCCGAACGGCGTGATATCGGCATGGTCTTCCAGCATGCCGCCCTGCTGGCCAACCGCTCGGTCCGTGGCAATCTGGCGTTTGCCGAGCAGCGCGCCCCACGGGACCGGGGCCCGGCCATCGACCGCAACGAGATCATCGAGCGTACCGGCATCGGCCCGCTGCTCGACCGATCGGTGGCGAATCTCTCCGGCGGCGAGCGCCAGCGGTTGGCGATCGCCCGGGCACTGATCGGCCGGCCGCGCGTGCTGATGGTGGACGAGCCGCTGGCCGCGCTCGACTGGCGCGCCAAGGCCGAGTTGCTCGACCTGTTCGAGTCGGTGATCCACGACTTCGGCATCCCCACGATACTGATCACCCACGCGCCGCTGGAGGTCGAACGGCTGGCAGACCGGGTGGTGTTCATGGATGCCGGGCGGGTCGAGCGGGTCGAAAGCCTGCGCGCGGCCCTCGATCGGGTCGACTCGCCGTTATTCACCGAGGAAGGGCCGGTGGCCTCGCTCACCGGCCATGTCGAACCCATCACGGACGAACCGCGACGATTGCGCTTCGTCACCACCCCGCAGACGAACGACGGTCAACCGGTCATCTTCCAGTTGGGGACAGACGGGAACAGCATCGGCCGCGGCCCCCGCCGCCTGCGCGTGCGTGCCGACGACGTCGCCCTCGCCCGAAAACGGATCGACGGCATCTCCATGCAGAACCAGCTACCGGCACGGATCGAACGGATCGAGACCACCGGCCCGGGGCGGAAAGCCGTGTTTCTGACCCTGAACGACGGCCAACGCCTGGTCAGCGAAGTCACCGATCGTGCCGTGGCCGACATGGGACTGGATGCCGGACAGGGCGTGACCGCGCTGGTGAAAAGCGCGGCGCTGTTGAGATAGCAGCAATCCCCGGCCACCTCCACCGGCAGTTGCCTGCTGTCCGCGGGGGCATTCGACGACCGACGCCCGCAAGACCCGACCGAGCTCAGTCGCCGGCATTGGCTGCAAGCCAATCCTCGACGCGTTCACGGATTCGATCGCGAATCTCGCGCAGGGCCGCGAGGCGCTTAGCCTCGTCCCCGGCCAGGGTCGCCGGGTCCGGATACGGCCAGTGCAACGTCTGGCGCACGCCCGGGAACAGCGGGCAATCCTTCTCGGTCCCGCGCTCGCAGACGTAGATCACCTGCTCGTAGAGCCTTCCTTCACGAAAGAAATCGACGATGTTGTCCGACTCGACCCCGGACAGGTCGTAACCGACTTCCTGCATCACCCGGACGACGTCGGGTTGGATCGGCCGCGGGATGACGCCTGCGCTCTCTGCGACGAACGCGGGACCGCCCAACCCGTTGAGAAACGCCTCGGCCATCTGGCTCCGGCCGCTGTTGTGGATGCAGACGAACAGGACACGGCGGGGCTGGCTCATCGCTGGGAACTCCTGCAGAGCGGGCTTGACGAACGGCTGGCTTCATATGCAATATATTTCATGTTCCGTTAAATGCATATGACAATGCTGGAATATCCGATGTCACCCACCGATCTCTTCGCCGCCCTGTCCCATTCCACCCGCCTGCGTTTGGCGCTACTGATGGCCGAACTCGGCACCCTCTGTGTCTGCGAGTTGCAGCACGCAGTCGGCGAGGACCAACCGCGCGTATCCCGCCATCTGGCCAACCTGCGCCAGGCCGGCGTGATCGAGGGCACGCGTCGCGCCCAGTGGGTGGACTACCGACTCGCTCCCGACCTGCCCGGCTGGGCGCGCAGGGTCATCGACCAGGCCCTGGCCGGCATGCAGGACGATCCCGCATTCAAGGAAGACCGCCGCCGTCTGGCCGGCATGGCCGCGGCCGCCGAACCGGTGTGTCGATAGGCGGTATCGGGGCGAGGATGGATCAGGAATACGGTGCCGACGGGCTCAGCCCACCATCCGCGCTGAGTCCGTCGCCGGACGCCGTCGCGGGCTCCGCGGAGGAGACGCGGCCGGCCAGTCGGGCGAACTGCACCAACTGGCGCTCGAACTGCGGCGTCCAGCCGTAGGTCTGTACCGCGCGCCGTCGTGCCGCGGCGCCCAAACCACGCCAGTCGCGGTCGAACAACCGCTCGACCGCCCGCGCCAGGTCGACTGCCCGGGCGCGTTCGGCCAGCTCGCCGACGCTGTCGTCGATCAGTTCGGGGGTCGCGCCGGCCCGCACGCCCACGACCGGCAGGCCGCAGGCCATTGCCTCGACGATCACCAGCCCGAAGGTCTCGGCATCGCCGCCGTGCAGAAGCGCATCCGCAGAGGCCAGGTACGCGGCCAGCTCGTGCTCGTCGCGCAGGTAATCGACCACCCGCAGGCGCGGATGCCCGGCCGAAGGCATGCCAGCGCCGATCAGCAACAGGTGGTAACGGTCATCGAGCGAATCGAGTGCCTCGATCAACTGGTCGACATGCTTCTCGCGGGTGTTGCGCCCGGCGAACACCAGCAGACGCCCGCCGGACGGAATGCCCAGCGCGGCGCGCACCGCCGGGTCGACGGCCGAGGGGCGGAACACGGCGGTATCGACACCGAGACGCTGGACGCTGACCTGCCGCACACCCAGGTCGGCGAGCTGCTCGGCCATGACATCGCTCGGCGCGAACATCCAGTCGAACCGATCGTAGAGCCGAGTCAGATAGCGCGCCGACAACGGCCGCACCCATTCACCGAAACGCAACGCCAGCAGCCGTGACAAATCGGAGTGGAAGAATCCCGCCACCGGCACGTCCAGCCGGCGACCGGCGTCCAGTGCGGCATGCGCGGTGACGTAAGGATCACCGGCCTCGATCACGTCCGGCGCCAGCTCGATCAGTGCGTCACGCCAAGGGCCGGGACGTAGCGGAAACCGGTAGCCATCACCCGCCGGCAGACGGCGCGCCGGCAACTGGCGCAACCACTGGTCGTCGTCGGCAGACCAGGCGGGACGGGGGCCGGGCACCAGCAGGCTGTGGCGGCAATCGGCGCGCCCGGCGAGGTGGCTGCGCTTGGCCTCGAGATAGCGGCGCACGCCGCCCGAGGCCGGTCCCCAGAACATGGTGACGTCGGCCAAGTGCAGTGCCGGGGAAACAGCTGTCTTTTCCATCGGCACCACGCTACCCCGCGCGCATGACGGTTTGTTGTCAGCCGGAGCGGTCCTCGCCCCCTGGCCACTCCACCGGCAACACCCGCTCCGGGTACTGGCCGGCCAGGTGGGCAAGGTTCCGACAATCGGGCCGATGCAGCTTGTACCCCTGCGACCGACTGAGGAACGCCATCACGCGGTCGCCCGGCTGCGGCTGGCAGCATTTGGCGACGGTCACTTTCAGCCCGTCGATGGACTGGTTCTCGATGATCAGGCTGCGCCCGCCGGGCGGCTCGTCGCCGAGCGCTGCTTCGATCTCGTTCGAGCGGGGCGGACGTGCCGAGCGATCCGCGTCGGTCCCCAGCTGGGCCCGGGCGGCTGCCCGCAATGTCTCGGCGGCGATGCGGCGACGCCCGACGGCCAGGAACAACTGCTCCTCGCTGTTCACCCCGAGAGCCGCCAGCAATCGGCGGCGCGCCTCGGCGTTCATTGAAAAGCGCCGGAAGAGTCGCTCGCAGGTCAACCGGCCACGCTCGCGAGCATCCTCGCGGTCGAACGGGGCAAACCAGTGGCGCACCTTCGCCCGCGCACTTGCCGAACGCAGAAAACCGCTATTCGCATGGGCCCACTCGCGGCTGGGCGCAGGCTCCTTGTGGGTGAGCACCTCGACGGTATCCCCGTTGGCCACCTCGGTCTTCAGCGGCGCGATCTGGCCGTTGACCTTCGCGCCGCGACAGCGGTGCCCCAGGTGGGTGTGGATGCGATAGGCGAAATCGAGCACGGTCGCCCCGGCGGGTAGCTCGACCAGTTCGCCCGCCGGGGTGAAGGCGTAGACCTTGGGCGCGGCCATGGGTCGGATCTCGCCCCGAGCCAGGCCGCGGCGCAGCGACTCGACCTGCATGTCGAAGGGATTCTCGCCGCCACCGCCCCCCTTGTAGCGCCAGTGGGCGGCAACACCGAACTCGGCGAAGGCATGCATGCGCTCGGTGCGGATCTGGATCTCGACCACCTTGCCCTCGTCGGCCTCGACGGCCGTATGCAGCGACTGGTAGCCGTTGGGTTTCGGGCGCGCGATGTAGTCGTCGTACTCGCTCGGGATGGGGCGGAACAGCTCGTGGACCACCGAGAGCGCAGCGTAGCAGTCGGTGACTGAGTCGACCTGCACCCGCAGCGCGCGCACGTCAAACAGCTGCTCGAAGGAGAGCTGCTTGCGGCGCATCTTCCCCCAGATGCTGTAGATGTGCTTGGGCCGGCCGTAGACCTCGGCGCGGATGCCCGCCTGGAGCAGGGCGTGGTTCAGCTTCTGCTCGACCTGGACCAGGTACGACTCGCGGCTGGTGCGACGCTCGTCGAGCAGGCGGGCGATCTCGACGTAGGTGCTGGGTTCGAGATGACGGAAGGCGAGGTCCTCGAGCTCCCACTTGATCTGACCAAGACCGAGCCGGTGGGCGATCGGCGCATGGACGGCCAACGTCATGCCGGCAAAGCGTCGACGCCGCGCCTCGTCGGGCTCGTCGACCAGCGCCCGCATTCCCTCGAGCCGGTAGGCCAGGTCGATCAGGACCGCCCGGGCATCGCGTGCGCCGGCGAGCAGCAGGCGGCGCCAGTATTCGCGCTGACGCTCCGAGCGCGGTTCGGGATAGGCCGACTCCCAGCCGCGCAATCGCTCGATCGCCCGGCGTAGCCGCCGCACCTCCGCCCAGCCGGCCCGGTCGAGCAGGGGCGTGTCGGCCATCGGCTCGTCGTCAGTGGCCAGGCCCGCGTCGGCCAGCAAGGCGGCGACCAGGGTCGGCAAGTCGGCCTGGACCGCCGCCAGCGAGACGGCCACCTGCGCGCCGAGGGGCGACGCGACCGTTCCATCGCGCTCGACCACGGTTCGGCAAAGGCGTTCGAGCGCTCGAGCGACGCCCGGACCCGCACCCGGCAAGGTCAAACCCCGCGCGAGGCGTTGGCAAGGAGATTCGGCGCTGTTTTCGAATGGATGCTGCATGCACACTCGTTCCAGCCGGCTCGGGCGGAGGGCAGGACGCAAGACTCCAGTTGGGTTGCCACCACCTCCGTGGCACTATTCATGGGCACTCGACACCTGCTCTCGGGGAAACACCACCCGAGTGCCTTGTCCCTACCCGGTTCAAGGTGCGTAGAGCGGCATGACCCTCGTGCAGAGTCTTCCAGATTACCATTCGACCGGTCGGCCGGTGAGGCAAGGAGAAAGAGACATGACGCAGCCGAGCGATCGGCATGGAGAGCACCACCGGCTGAACCGCTATCGCAGACTGCGGGCCGGGCTGCTGGGCGCGATCGCCGGGCTTGTGGCCGTCGCCGGCCTGATCACCGGTCTGCTGGCGGCCGGATCGACGCGAGAGCAAATACTCCTCGCCGCGAGCATCGCCCTGGTGGCCGGCGCGCTGGCACTGGCCGCGGGGCAGCACGTGGCGCTTCGGCTGCGCCGCGACACCGAGCGGGCCGACCTGGAGATGGAAGCAAGCGAGCTCGAGGGCAACTTCGAGCACGAACTCGCCGAATTGCGCGACATCTACCGTCATCGGGGCTGCGACGCGGAGACTGCCGAACGCGTCGCCCACCAGATGATGGCCCACGACGCCCTGGGCGCCCACGCCCGCGAGGAAATGGGCCTGCACCGGATGACGACCACGCCGCCGTTACTCGCCGCTGCCCCGCTGGCGGCCGCTTTCGCCACCGGCGCGGCCACGCCTTTGCTTGCCACCTGGCTGGCCCCCGCCTCGGCCATCGCCCTCGTGTGCGTACCGGTCACGCTGGCCGTGCTGGCCACCCTGGGCGCGCTCAGCGCACGCACCGGCGGGGCCTCCCTGCTGTTCGGCGGCGCACGCACCGCCCTCTGGGGAGCGGTCACCATGGCGGGAACCGCACTGGTCGGCGCCCTCGTGGGCCAATTGATCTCGACCACGGTCTGACCCCGCCGGTGAGCGGGCAGGAGCGTTCGACCACGGACCAGGCCACCGACCTCCTGGCCACCGACTTGGCCACCGACCTCGCCACGGTCTTGGTCCACGGCCTGTGGATGGGTCCCTGGGCGATGCGCCCCCTGGCCGGACGGCTGAATGCCGCCCACCTTCCGACCGCACGTTTCGGCTACACCTCCCGCGCGACACCGGCGGCGAATGCCGACCGACTGGCCGATTGGCTCGAACAACGCCCGGAACCCCCGCGACGATTCATCGCCCACAGCCTGGGCGGCATCCTCCTCGCCCACCTGTTCGACCGCCACCCGGGGCTACTGTCGCCAACCACAGGTGTGGTCCTGCTCGGCAGCCCGCTCGCCGGCAGCGCGCTGGCGATGCACCTGGCGCGTCGCCGCCTCGGTCGGCAGCTGCTAGCCGGCAGCCTGGACGACGGCCTCGACGGCAAGGCACCGGCCTGGCGGGCAGGGAACACCCTGATGATCGCGGGCACCCGCCCGATCGGCCCCGGACGACTAGTCCCCGGCGCCCTGCACGGAACGAACGACGGCACGGTCGCCGTCGACGAGACCCGGGTCCCCGGGCTCGCCGCCCATGAATGCCTGCCCGTCAACCATTTCGGCCTGCTCCTGTCATCGCAAGTCGCCCGACGCTGCCTCGCCCACCTGTCACCACGGTAGCCCCGCCCAGGGCCGCACCGCAGGCCTGCGGCCTGGCCAGGCAATGCACGGGTCAGACAATGCACGGGTCAGGCGGGCCAAAGAAAACCCCGTGTCTCAGACACGGGGTTTGTTAAGGAACCTCGCTCACGGGCGCCGGATCACGCGCCGCCGGTCTCCGGGGAATGGTAGGCGAGAATGTAGTTCGGCTCGCCCATTCGTCCAATCAGTTCGAGCTGACGCTTGAGCCAGTCGGCGTGCTCTTCCTCGTCCATCAGGATCGTTTCGAAGAGGTGCACGGTGCCGATATCGCCCTCGTTGCGGGCCTCGAGCGCTGACTCGCCGTAGAACTGGATCGAGGCGAGCTCTTCCTTCAGATCGGCCTTGAACATCTCGCTCAGCGAGCTCGAGCGACGAGCGGCCTTGGCCTCGGTAACGACCGGGTCGCCGTCGAGGAACAGGATGCGATCGATGAACTTGCTGGCGTGTCCCAGCTCTTCCTGGACCTCGCCGTGCATCTTGCTCGACAGTCGATCCAGCCCCCAGTCTTCGAGTACATGGGCATGGAGCATGTACTGGTGCGTGGCGGTCAGCTCCATCGACAGCGCCTTTTGCAGGTTTTCAAGGGTCTTCTTGTCACTCTTCTTCGCTTTGGCTGCAGCCATGAAAAGTCTCTCCTTAAAGTCGGTAATCGTCACGGATGAGAGATCGCGATAACGGGTCGCGGTACAGGGGTAATCTAGCTCATACACGCAGGACGTGCAGGCACGGCAACCGGTCTTGCCGGGCCGCCGCCCGCTCATCGGTCTACGCTCGCGACGGTCCATTGTTCCCTGCTGCTTTCCGGTCGATCCGAGGGGCCATCCGGGCCAGCGGGTCCTGTGCGTAGAAACGGGCGAGATGCCGATACAGCGACGGGTCGAAATCGCTCAGCACCTCGGGCAACCGGAAGAAATACTCCGAGAGCACCGCGAAGAACTCGGCCGGATTGGTCGCGGCGTAGGGGTCGATCAGTGGCTCGTCACCGGCATCGACCACGGCGGCGAGGCGGTCGAACGCTGCCTGGAAATCCGCGGTCCAACGGACCCGGTCGTGATGCTTACCCAATGGCGGGAAGCCGTTTTCCGCGCCGTTGGCGCCATCGATGAAGTGCGCCACCTCGTGGACGACCACGCTGGTCGCCATCTCGGGATCGAGCCCGGCCTGGACGTCGGCCCAGGAGAGCACCAGCGTGCCATGCGACCAGGCCTCGCCGGCGCGCAGGTCACGCACCTCGTGCACCACCCCGCTCTCGTCGATTTCCTCGTGGTCCACCTCGAACGCGTCCGGGTAGACGACGACCGACCGAATCGAATCGAGCCAGCCAAGATCGAGCCCCAGCACCGGCAGTACCGCTAACGCGGCGATGCGCATTTGCGCAGCGTCACTCAGATCCATGCCGCCGGCAGCGTAGAAAGGCCGGCCGGCAAGAAAGCGGCCGGCGAGCTGACGCAGACGCTCGACCTCCTCGTCGCAAAGATCGGCCAGTTCCGGCTGCTCGGCGCAGAGCCTGCGCCAGGTCTCGACCGGAATGTCGACCGAGGCGGACGAGTGGCCACCGAACAGTCGCCGCAGGGTTTGCCAGAGCATCAGGGGCCGACCGTCGCGCGGGTCATTCGTCGTCTGTCGGAAGGCGCATGAGCGCGCGGGTCTCGGGCAGATAGTGGACCAGACCCTCGAGCACGCCGCCGGCATAGTTGCCATTCATCTCGAACAGGCCGCCACGAGCGAGGTAGAGCGTGTGATCGAGCGCGCCGGCGCGCACCATGTCGGCGGCGCGGCGCTTGACCTCCGGGTCGGCGTTGGCGACCAGCACGCCGTGGATGTGGCTGGCCAGAGCCTGCAGGTCGTTGCCCGAATCGCCGGCGAACATCGCCCGGCGCTCGTCGAAGGCCAGCCGCTCGATCAAAAACTCGATCGCGTGCAGTTTGCTCGCCCCCGACGGCAACACGTCAAGCAACAACACGTCGGCGGCCTCGTCGACCGACCAGACCAGCCGGGCGTCCATGCCGTTGCGCCACAGGCGTCCGTGCAACTCGGCGTCGAGCACATCCTGGTTGATACCGCGATCTGCGTAGTAGCTGGCCTTGAACGTGCCCTGCTTCGATGGCTCCTGCGGGCGAATCGCGCTGATGTCGTCGAACAAATCGCTGATGTCGTCGTGGGTCAGGCCGTTCCAGTAGGGGGCAATCTCGTCGGTCCAGGCGCGCCAATGTATCCAGTCGCCATCGCTGCTACCCGTCTGCGAGCGCGGCGCGTAGATCGTGGTGCCGACATCGCCGATGATGTAGTCCGGCTGCGGCAACGACCATTCCTCGATGCCTTCGAGTACCCGCTCCAGGTCGCGGCCCGAGACGAACACCAGCTCGACGGCCGGGTGGGCGCAAAGGCGCGCCAGGCGAGATCGGGCATCGGGGGATTCCTCGGCCTTGCCGTTGGGGATCAGGGTGCGATCCAGATCGCAACACAGCAGCAGCGGCGCCACCTCGGTCATGACTGACCCTCCGCGGCATCCCGTTGCTCAGGGACACCACAGGCGCCGAAGAAATCGTAGTGCTCGATTGCCTCCAGGATCCCGCCCGATCCCTGGTGGCGGGTGAAGATCACCCGGTCGAGGTCGGTAAGTCCGGGCAACTCGCGCTTGCCGTTAGCGGTGACCACGGCACCGAGCGGGTTGCCGCGCAGCATGTCCTCGTCGGTGGCGACACCCCCGGCGACCAGCAAACGGTCGAACGCGAGCCCCCACTGAGTGGCGAAGAAACGCAGCGCGAATCCCTTGGAGGCGCGCACCGGCATGGCGAGCAATTCATTGCGCGACAGAGAAACGATATGGGCCTGTATATCGAGGGCATGCAGTTCCTCTTCCAGAGCGGCGATACCCGGAAAGACACCGGCATCCTCGATGAAGGCATGGACCGAGTAAACCCCCTGTGCCGCCCGCGATCGCAATGCCAGGCCCGGCGTCTGCACGAGCGTGTTGTAGATGCGATCGGGCTGCCAGGCGTGGCCGATATGCCGACTCCATGCCTCGTCACGCGACAGGCGTGGTCCGTAATGGATTTGCGTGCCGCCACGCGTGATCAACACGTCCGGTGTCGGCACGCCCATCTCCTTGAGCGCGGCAAGTACCTCGTGGCGCGGCCGGTCGGAGATCACGCCGAAACCTACCTGGCGGCGATGGCGCCTCAGGGCCTTGATCAGTCGGGTACGGGTGGCCGAATCAGTAGAATCGCCGAGCGCGGACAGTTCGACCACGATGGCCCGATCGACCTGTGTGAGAGCGGGGTCGGGCAGGGTCGGCCGCTCGGCGCGCCGCTCGCCCGGGGCGAGCGCCGAGACACGTTCGAGGTAGCTTTCGACGTGCGCATCCCAGGAATACTGTTCGCGCACGCGACGAACGCCGTTGTCGGAGTAGCGCCGCCATCGCTCGCGATCCTCGAGCAGGGCGTGGATCTTGTTACCCATTGCCTGGGCATCGAGCGGATCGATCAACTCGCCGTTCTCGCAGACTGCGACGATGTCGCGCGGCCCGCCGTCCTCGGTGGCCAGAATCGGCGCACCAGTCGCCGCGGCCTCGATCAACGTCAGGCCGAACGGCTCGGTCAGTGCCGGATTGATGAACACCCCGCCGCTGCGGGTCACCAGCCGGTAGAGATCCGGCACGTCGTCGGAGGCGTGATGGCGGGGATAGGCGGCCACGCCGTAGAGATCGTGGTAGTCGATCAGGAGCAGCAGGTCGGTGAGCACCTTGCGCGGCCCGCCATCCATGTCGCGGATGTCGTCGCGGTTGCCCGCGATGATCACGAGGTTGGCCTGCTCGCGTAACCTCGGATGCCCGCCGAAGGCCTCGACCAGGGTCGCGATGTTCTTGCGTTCGTCGGGCCGCGAGAGGGCAAGGACGATCGGGCGTTCGGGCTCGCGAAGAAAGCGCTTGAGCTCGGCGGCGATCGGCGGGTCGAAGGTGGTCGGCGGCGGGTTGAAGCGTTCGAGGTTCACCCCGGGCGGGATCACGGCCATCTTCGCTTCATCCGCCCAGTCGTAAAGCCCGTACTGTTCGTCGATCTCCTGGCCCGTGCTCACTACCACCAGGTCGGCGGCGAGCAGCACCTCTTCCTCGGCCCGCACCCGGGTCGTCATGGCATAGGTGTTCTCGATGGTCTCGCCGCTCTCGCCGTGGGCGAGCAGCCTGCGGCGCTTGACCCGCCCGAGCGAGTGCCCCGTGTGCACCAACGGCACGCCGAGGTTGCTGGCCAGGCGGACACCGACGTAGCCCGCATCGGCGTAGTGGCTGTGTACCAGCGTCGGCGTGAGCCCCACCGACGCGATGTGGGCGAGCGCCCCGTCGGTGAAACAATTGAGGTATTCCCAGAGCGCCTCCTTGGGCAGGTATTCCTCCGGTCCGGCGTCGATGCGGATGATGTGGGCGTTGTCGCCCAGCGGTTCGTCGGGCCTGGCATAGTCGTCGTCGACGCGCGGATCGACCACCCGCCGCGTGAACAGGTCGACGCGCTCGACCTCGGGGCGGCGCGCCAGCGCCCGGGCAAGCTCGACCACGTACAGGGTCTGCCCGCCGGTGTCGGCGTCGCGACCCAGCTCGAGGTTCTCGCCACGGATCAGGCCGTGCACGCTGACCAGGCAAATGTAGAGTCCGCCTTGTCCTGTCGAGCGGGTCATGTGGCGCCTCCTCCCTGATCGGGCGGCGTCCTGGCGTCCTCCTCGGGCGGACCATCCTCGATCAGGGCGAGCGCGGCGAGCTGACCGGGGTCCTCGAGGAAATGCCGGGCGAGCAACATGCCGGTCGCGCTCCAGACCTGGTGCAGGTTCGCTCGACGACCAATAAGGCGTCCATGTCGACCGTCGTAGTACTCCGGCCAACTGTCGTTCATCAGTCGTCGCTCTGCGACGTGGAAGGCCCGCTCGCCGAGATCCTGCCGACCGGCGACGATCGAGGCGGCAACCAGCGGCCAGATCAGGACCGGCCAGTTGCCGCCGTTGTGATACGACCAGGGCACGTTCTTCGGGTCCGAGCCGGTCATCAGCCGCCATTCCGCGCCGCGCACCGGCGGATAGACCAGCTTGGCCGGCATCTGCCCGATCAGGTCGTCCCAGCGGTCGGCGAGCGTGTTCATCTGCAGCCCGCCTTGCCGGGGCGAGGCCAGGCCCGCCATGGTGGCGAGATAGTTGCCCTGCGAGAAGAATCGAAAGTCGATCCGACCGGGGCCGAGGTTGCCGACGAAGTAGCCGCCGTCGTCGGGCAGCCAGTCGGCCACCCATTCCGGGATCGACTCGGGGTAGATATTGAAGACGTTGTCGACGTCGTGACCGAATTTCTCGGTCGAGAAACGGTGGACCTCGTTGAGGCGGTCGATATCCAGCCAGTAGTAGCGACGCACGTAGTCACGCAGCACGCCGCGGCGGCGCCGGGCCAGGTCGATCAGCCAGTGGCTGCCCTCGTCGACGGTCAACAGGTCCGCTGCGCGCAGCGTCATGTCGAACAGCGCCTGGATCTCGAGCGGATGGCCGTTCACGCCCATGCGCCGGTCGATCATGAACGAGCCGTCTGGCACCAAGAGCGTCGGAAAAACCTCGAAGCGGCTCTGCAGACAGAGGCTCAGGATCATGCGCAGCCCGCGCTGGACTTCGGGGGTGTGGGCGAAGGCCGTGTCGCCGGTGAAACGCACGTAGGCACGCAGCAGCACCGTCCACCACATCATCGAATCGACCGGCGCGACTCGGCCGATCGCCCGATCGCCGAAATCGGCGGAGAGTTGCTCGCTGCCGTCATCGAGCGTGACCACTCGGAAGGACGCCGGCAACACACCCGGCGCGATCTGCTGGCCCTCGAGCTCCTCCTGCTGACCGCGCATGCGCAGGATCATGGCGAGGAACTCGCGCACCACGTCGGAGCGCCCCTCGATCAGCATCAGGAAGGCCGCCGAGACGAAATCGCGCACGAAGCAATCGCGGTAGTTGTCGGCCGGGGCACGCGGATCGAGGCTCGCCATGGTGCCTACCGGCTGGCCCTCGTAGCGGATCACCGCATCGTCGAGCAGCCGGTAGGCATCCGCCAGTACCGCCGATTCGTCGGCAAAGCGGGGCGAGGCAAAACAGTGGTGCGAGGCGTGCAGGGGCTCGGTGGAACAACTCGATGGCGGACGCTCGTTCATCCGGGGTCCTTTGGTGCAATCGCGATGAGATGTCCGCGGGCGCTGCGGGTGCGCCCCGGTGTCAGTAGAAAAGTTAGCACAGGCTGATGCACCACGTCGCGGGCGCGAGCGGCAATCGCAGCAACGCATCATCCGCAAACGGCAAGATCGCCTGGTCGGTCGACGTCGCGCACCACACCGGGATGAACGCAGCGCAGCATCTTGCCCTCGCGAACCGGAAAGCCGCGCTCGGCGACCAGGTCGAGCCAGCCGACCGGGCAGGCAACCGGGTGGCCGGGCCGGCCCTTATGCACCGGACGCACCGGAAGGCGCTCAAGGCGCATCGAGCGGATTAGGCGCCGGGCATCTGTGGCGCGCACGTCGGGCATATCGCCGAGGAAGATAAGGACACCCTCGACCGCATGGTCCTCCAGGCCGACCAGCCCGCAGCGACGGCTGGCACCGAGCCCCGCCGTGGCCTCGGGACAGATAATCGCCTCGGCCGGCAGCCGTGCCAGCAGGGCATCCAACCGCGGGCCGGGCGCTTCGACCACCACCCGTACCCGGTCACAGACCATCCCGGCGACAGTCAGCGCATGCGCGAGCAGCGGTTCGCCGCGGCAGGTGGCCCACCGCTTGTCCGCGCCGAATCGCCGTGCCCGGCCGGCGGCGAGCACCACACCGACGATGCCCACCGACGAATCGCCAGCCGCGTGCCGCTCAGTGGGCATCGAGAGCGGACATCATCACTGAGCGTCAAGGGACCGGCAGGCAGCCGGCACCCGCACGACGCCTTCGTACCTAGCCAAGCTCCGCGCCGCGACCAACTCGGCGGCAATGGAAACGGCGATCTCCGCCGGGGTATGCGAGCCGATGTCCAGCCCGGCCGGGGCCCGCAACCGCGCGGTGTCGATGCCCAGCGAGGTCAGCCGGTCACGACGGGCGCGGCTGGTCCCCGCCCCGCCCATCGCGGCGACGTGGAAGGCGGGCGATTCGAGCGCATCAATCAGGGCGAGATCGTCCAGTCGCGGGTCATGGGCGACAGCCACCACGGCCGTGTGGCTATCGAGCGCGAGACGGGCGAACAGCCGCTCGGGCGCCGCCTGCGACAGCGAGGCCCCTGGCGGCGCCGGCTGCGCAGTCGGGCGCGGATCGCAGACGACCACCTCGAAGCCCAGCGCCAACGCCTGGGGCGCGAGTTGGTCGGCCACAGGACCGCTGCCGACGATCACCAGCCGCCAGGCCGGACCGAAGGGCACCGCGAGACGCCGACCATCGTGACGCGGTGATTCGACTGGCGGGCCGAGCACCTGGCCGGTCACCGAGCTTGCCACCGCACGCCACTCGACTTCACCGCTTGACAGGTTGACCTCGCGCCAGACCGTCTGCCGACCGCGAACCGCCGCCAGGGCCGGCTCGATGTCGGCACGCCGGCGCGGCCACTCCACTAGCACGGTCAGGGTGCCACCGCAGGGCAAGCCGGGATGATCGCGGCCATCGTAGGAGCGGGTCACCGGGACTCGGCGCTCGCCCTCGGCGGGTCGCTGCGCGAGCCAGTCGAGCAGGTCGTCCTCGACACAGCCACCGGAGATCGATCCCTGCATAAAGGGGCCATCCTTGTCGGATCCATCCTTGCCGGTCACATCCTTCCGGGACCCCTCGGCGTCCCACCGAGCCGGGTCGACGATCACCCAGATCGAGCCGGGTCGGCGGGGTGCCGACCCAAAGGTCGAAAGCACCGTGACCAGCACCACCTCCCTGCCGGCGACCAGCCCGTCGACGGCAAGTTGCAGGGCCGCCTCGCGATCCGAGAACGATCGCGCGCCAGACGTCATGCCGTGTCGTCCAGCTCGATCGGCAACTCGCGCACCGGCTTGCCGGTCAGGCCGGCCAGCGCGTTGGCCACGGCCGGGGCGATCGGCGGCAAGCCGGGCTCGCCCACGCCGCCCGGCGCGTTACCGGTATCGACGATCGACACGTCTACCGTCGGCATCTGATCCATGCGCAGCGCCTGGTAGTCATTGAAGTTCTGCTGCTGGACGCGGCCGTTCTTGATCGAGATGCGACCGAACAGCGCCGCGGTCAGCCCGTAGGCGATCGCCGAATGCACCTGGCGCTCCACCCCGGCCGGGTTGACCGCGATGCCGCAGTCGATCGCGGCCCAGACGCGATGGACACGCGGCATGCCATTCTCGATCGAGACCTCTGCGACCTGGGCGCAGTAGCTGCCGAAGGACTTGGCCACCGCCACGCCACGGGCGCGGCCCTCGGGCACCTCGCCGCCCCAGTCGGCCATCTCGGCGGCGCGGTCGAGCACGCCGCGTTCGCGCGCATCCGCCTTCAAGAGGCGGCGGCGGTACTCGACCGGATCGGCGCCTGCCTTCCGTGCCAGCTCGTCGAGGAACGACTCGACCACGAAGGCGTTCTGCGAGTGGCCCACCGAGCGCCAGAAGCCGACCGGGATACCCGGATCGACCCGGGCGTAGGAAACATCGATGTGCTCGATCTGGTAGGGGTGATCGGCTGCCCCTTCGACCGCGGCCGGGTCGATGCCGTCCTTGACCATGCCCGGCGCAACCCGCGACCAGATCGACGGGCCGGCGATGCGATGCACCCAGGCCCGCGGCAGGCCGTCATCGCCGAGCGTCGCGGCGAGCTCGTTGTAGGCCGCCGGGCGATAGAAGTCGTGCTGGACGTCGTCCGGGCGGGACCAGATCACCTGCACGGGGCGTCCGACCTGCTTGGAGAGCTCGACCGCCTCGCGGACGAAGTCGGTCTCGAAGCGACGGCCGAATCCACCGCCGAGAAAGGTGGTATGCACGACCACCTTGTCCTTGGAGACCCCGGCGACCTCGGCGGCCGCCTGTTGCACCGAGCCCTGCGCCTGGGTGGGCACCCAGACCGTGACGCCGCCATCATGCACCGATGCGGTGGCGTTCATCGGCTCCATGGTGGTGTGAGCGAGATAGGGCAGTCGGTAGGTCGCCCTCACGGTATTCTCGCCCTCGCCCAGCGCCTCGGCGCCACGGCCCTCGCGACGGGCCGGCTTGCCGCCGGATGCCACGCCGTCGCGAAACTGCGCCTCGATGGCGGCATCGTCGAGATCCGCCAGGTCGCCCTCGTCCCACTCGATCGACAGCAGGCCGCGGGCCTGGTCGGCACTCCACCAGTCGCGCGCGAGCACGGCCACGCCGCGTTCCATCTCGATCACGTCGACCACGTTGGCCGCCTGCCTCGCCTTGGCGGCATCCACCGATTTCAAGGTGCCGCCGAATACCGGGCAGCGCGCGATACTCGCCTTGAGCACGTTCTCCGGCCGCGCATCGATACCGAAATCGGCCTGACCTGTGGTCTTTTGCGGCGAGTCCAGCCGCTTGGTGGGCTTGCCGATCAGGCGGAACTGGTCGGGCGACTTGGTGAACACCTCCTCGGGCGGCTCGAGGCCGGCGGCGTCCGCGACCAGATCGCGGTACTCGGCCTGACGCCCCGATGCGGTGTGGACGACCACGCCCGGCTCGGTGCGCAGTTCGCTTACCGGCACGCCCCAGCGATTGGCCGCCGCGCGCACGAGCAGTTCGCGGGCGCTGGCACCCACCTCGCGCAGCTGGGTGTAAAACCCGCGCACGGTGGCACTGCCGCCGGTGACCTGACCACCGAGGGCCGGGTTGGCGTAGACCGGATCGGCCGGGGCAAAACGGGTGTCGAAGTCCGCCCAGGGCAGGTCGAGCTCCTCGGCGATCATCATCGGGATCACGGTCATCGCGCCCTGACCCATCTCCGAACCGGAGATGGTCAGGACGTTGCGGCCATTGGCGTGCATCTCGATCCAGGCGTTGGGTTCGAACACGTCCGCCCCGTCACCGGAGGCAGCACCGCCCGCGGCGGCGCGGGCGGTTTCGGGTGCACCGAAACGAAAACCGATCAGCAGGCCACCACCGACGGCGGCGGACACCTTCAGGAACTGTCTGCGCGTGGTCATGCCGACACCTCCTCGCCATCACGGCCAACCGTGTTCACCGCCGCGGCGTGTTTGATCGCCGCGCGTATCTGGTTGTAGGTGCCGCAGCGGCAGATATTGCCCTGCATGGCGCGATCGATGTCGGCATCGGAAGGATCGGGGGTATCTGCCAGCAACGCGGCGGCCTGCATGATCTGGCCGGACTGGCAGTAGCCGCACTGCGGCGCGTCCTCGGCGACCCAGGCGAGTTGCACGGGGTGGTCCCCGGCCGAGGAGAGCCCCTCGATGGTGGTCACGTCCTTGCCGTCGACCGAGGCAACGGGCGTGACGCAGGAGCGGGCAGCCTTGCCGTCGACATGCACGGTGCAGGCGCCGCAAAGGCCGGCGCCACAGCCGAACTTGGTGCCGGTCAGACCGACGTAGTCACGAATGGCCCAGAGCAGGGGCATGTCGTCGGCGACCTCGAGGGTCATCGGCCGACCATTGAGGGTGAGTGTTGCCACGGCGGACCTCCTTGATGGGATGCGCATCGGACAGCACCCCGTCGATGGGGTGCCAGGTCGATGGGGTGCTTGAGAGAGCCAAGGAGACTAGACCCTGATCATCAGGCCGCAATATGTTTTGCCAAACCGAACGCGGCAGGCGAGATCAGAGACGGTCGGTGATTCGCCCGTCGACGATGCGCAACGTACGGTCCATGCGGGCGGCGAGGCTCAGATCGTGCGTGACCAGCACGACGGCACTCCCCATGGTGCGGTTGAGCTCGAGCATCGCCTCGATGGCAGCCTCCGAGCTCTGCGTGTCGAGATTGCCGGTGGGCTCGTCGGCGAGCACCACGTCGGGCTGGGCGACCAAGGCGCGGGCGATCGCGACCCGCTGGCGCTCGCCGCCGGAAAGCTCGCCCGGCCGGTGATCGAGTCGGTGGCCGAGGCCGACGCGCTCGAGCAGGATCCGAGCCTCGTCCTCGGCCTGTCGCCGCTCGACCCGCCGAATGATCAGCGGCATCGCGACGTTGATCAGCGCCGAGAATTCTGGCAACAGGTGATGTGCCTGGTAGACGAAACCGAGGTGGCGGTTGCGCAGCAAGCCACGCTGGCGCTCGCCGAGGGCGGAGAAGCGCTGCCCGGCGAGCCACACCTCGCCGTCGCTGGGTTGATCGAGACCGGCGAGCAACGACAGCAGGCTCGATTTGCCAGCCCCGGAGGCACCGACGATCGCCATGCGTTCGCCCGCGCTGATGGTCAGATCGATGCCGCGCAGCACCTCGACGTTGAGATCGCCTTCACGGAAGGTGCGAGTCAATCCGCGCGCCTCGAGGACGGCGCGCTCGGTCGACGAATCATTCATAACGCAGGGCCTGGGCCGGTTGGACGCGGGAGGCCCGCCACGCCGGGTAGAGCGTGGCGAGAAACGACAGGGCGAAGGCCATCAGGCCGATCAGACCGACGTCGCTCCAGTCGAGCCGCGAGGGAACCTCGCTGATGTAATAGACGTCGGCGGGCATGAACTGGGTCCCGACGACGCTCTCGATCCACGGCACGATCACGTCGATGTTCTCGGCGATCGACACACCGACGCCCACGCCCACCAGGGTGCCGATCAACCCGATCACCACCCCGGTGATGATGAAGATCGTCATGATCGAGGCGGGGCTCGCCCCTAGTGTGCGTAGGATGGCGATGTCGCCCTGCTTGTCGGTGACCAGCATCACCAGCGTCGAGACGATGTTGAATGCCGCCACCGCGACGATCAACGACAGGATGACAAACATCACCGTGCGCTCGATCTGAATGGCTCGGAAAAAATTGGAGTTCGAATGCGTCCAGTCCCGGGCGACGTAGGCCGAACCGAGGCGCTCGTCGATGTCGCGTGCCATGGCGGGGGCCGAGAAGATGTCGTCGAGCGTCAGGCGCACTCCGCTGACAGCCCCACCAGTGCGAAACAGCGCCTGGGCGTCCTCAAGATGGATCATGGCGGTACCGCGATCGTACTCGTACATACCGACTTCGAAGATACCCACCACCGTGAATCGCCGCTGGCGCAACATCCCGCCCACCGGGGTCACGGCGACGTCGGCACTGATCAGCATCAGCTTGTCCCCCACCCCGACGCCCAACGAGCGAGCCAGAGCCGAGCCCAGGACGATGCCGAACCCACCCGGCGACAGGTCCTCCAGCTCGCCCTGCTGCATGTGACTGCCGATGTCGGTGACCGGCTTTTCGAGCTCTGGACGAATGCCGCGGATGATCGCCCCCGACACCGCCGAACCGGCCGAGAGCATGCCTTCGGACTGCACATAGGGGGCAGCCGCGCGCACCGCGGGGACCTCGTCGACCTGCTCGACCACCGTCGGCCAGTCCTCGAGCCGACCGCCCGCCTGACTGATAGTGACGTGCGCCGTCATGCCCAGGATCCGCTCGCGCAGCTCGTCCTGAAAGCCGTTCATGACCGAAATCACGACGATGAGCGCGGTCACACCGAGGGTAATCCCGATGATCGAGGTAGCCGAGATAAACGACACGAAACGATTGCGTCGTTTCGCCCGCGTGTATCGCAGCCCGATCATCCATTCGAATGTTCGACTCATCCGGCCCTCTCGTGTGATCTCGAAACATGGATCAGCGCAGTCTAATATGCTTGGGCACCGGCTGTCCCGTCGCCGTCCGAAGCGGGTCGACGCGCTTGCAGCATGGCGCGGCGTGACGCAGACTAGCGGAAATTCCCGTCGCTGCGAGCCGATCCGGCTCCCGCAACGGGAGGCAGCGCCCGGAATGTCGCGGCCGGACAACACCAGCTGCGAGAACAGCACCGGGACACCATCAGGGAACGAGCCATCCGACCAAGGAGCGAGGAGCTAGCCATGAACCCGTCGAGCCATCCTAACCGCCTGCTGGCGAGCGCCGCCTTCGCTCTCGCCGCCTGCCTCTTTGCAGCCGCGCAGGTCAATGCGCAGGCCGGCACGCAAGACACCAGCGCGACGGCCGCCGCCGTGCACGGCCTGTCCCAGAGCCAGGTCATCGCACGTTATGGCGAGCCGCTGAAACGCCATGCCGCGGTCCCCGCCCAGGGTGAGCCACCCAAGCCGCCGATCATCCGCTGGGACTACGCCGATTTCAGCATCTACTTCGAGAAATCGATCGCGCTGCACCGCGTCGAGCACGGGAAATTTCCGCCTCAGTGACTACACTAGGGAAACACTGCAGGGATCGATAGTACCGCTGCGGGACCGCCAAAGGTCCAGATGCAAGGCACGGTGTGCGGTGAATGGCCGTTGCCATTGGCACACGCGACAACGCGGTCGATGGGCCCTTGGCGGCACGCCCGGACGGGGCCGAGTTATTGCCCTGGGCCCGTCGTTGAGCCGGCGCCAGAAAAGCGAACGAACCCGCAAGCCAAGCCCGCGAGCCAGAGGCACCGTCGACTCGTACAGCGTCTCCCTAGTTTCGGCAAATCCAATCTCCCGTAGTCAAGCAGAGGACCGAGCGATGAAAGCGAATATCGGCATGATCGACAAATGGTTGCGTATCGTCGTGGGCGTAGTGCTGATCGCCCTGGCACTGTTCGGGGTGATCGGCTGGTGGGGCTACATTGGCATCGTGCCGTTGGCCACGGCGCTGTTCAACTTCTGCCCTGCCTACCGTCTCATCGGCATCAATTCCATCGGTAGCGGCAAGGGGAAGTCGGACGGCAGCTCCAACTGATCGCTCCGACCGGTCCTAGTCGCCTTCCGGGTCGGGCCGGGCGTGGGGAACCCTCGCCGCTTTGAACGGACCAACCGTGACCCCGCCATGCGTCCGCATGGCTCCGACGCGGCGGGGCATCGTTTGTCCACGCGAGACACCACGACGACGCACGCCCCATGTCCCTCCCCGCCTCTTCCCGTCCATTCCGCGCCCTTTGGCTCGCCGCCGCGCTCTACCTGACCGCGGTGCCGGCCAGTGCCGTGCCAGCGGACGGCGAGGCCCGCTTGCCGGAACAAGTCGACGAAGCCTCCGGGCTGAGCTACTCGAGCGGCGAGGCCTGGCTCTGGACCCATAACGACAACATCAACGACCCGGGCTCGATGCGCCGGGTCACACCGTTCGTCTACGCCATCTCCGCGGACGGGACGGAACGCCTGCGAGTCGAACTCGTCGGCATGACCCAGCGTGACTGGGAAGCGATCGACAACACCCGCCTGGACGGCGAGGACATGCTGGTCATCGCGGACAGCGGCGACAATCGCGACAGCTGGCCGGACTATGTGCTGTGGTTCGTCCCCGAACCACAGCCGGCGGGCGAGCTTGCCGAAATCAAGGCCGCACCGACCGCCGCGTTGCGCTTCCGCTATCCCGACGGACCGGCGGACACCGAGGCGATGGTGATCGACGCTGCCGGTCGACAAGCGCTGTTGTTGACCAAGCGGGAATCTCCACCGCGCATGTTCGCCCTGCCGCTGGCCGACCGCGAGCTGTTCGACGCGCGCAGTGGGAAGAGCGACCGTCGGCGATTGCAGAAGCTGCCCGTCCACGAGGCACAGCCACTCGGTGCGCTGGGCGGGCTGGTTCCGACCGACCCGATCAATTGGCTACTCTCGTCATTCACCGGCGGCGAGGCCAACCTGCCGACCGGCATGGCTCTGTCGAGGGACGGACGGCTGCTGGCGGTACTGACCTATTCCTCGCTCTACTTCTACCGACGCAACCCCGGTGATTCGTGGGCGGAGGCGATCCGGCAGCCGGTGGCGACCCGCTCGTTACCGCACATCGACCAGTGGGAGGGTCTTGCCTTGTCCGCGGACGGCCGGTACGTGAGCATCGTCCGCGAAGGCATCGGAGACGGCACCCTGATTCACCTGAAGACGCCCGGCGGCACGCAGGCCTCGCCCGGCTCGCGACCAGACGCGACACGGGGGCAAGATTGACGGCCGACACCCGGCAGGCACGCCATACCGATCGTCTCCGCGGGCCTTCGGTGGCATGGCTTTGGTGGCATGGCATTCGCGTGGAGGTTCCATACATGACAGAGACCATCCGACGGCACCTGCATGTCAGCGGACGGGTGCAGGGCGTGTTCTTCCGCGACTTCACCCGCCAGCAGGCCGAGGCGCTGGGCGTGGCCGGCTGGGTGCGCAATCTCGACGACGGCCGGGTCGAAGCGGTCCTCGAGGGCGACGCGGACGCGGTATCGACTCTGCTGGAGAAGCTGCGCGACGGCCCCAGGCACGCGCGGGTGACCGACCTCGCGGTACGCGAGGAACCGGTCGAGGGACTGACGGGCTTTGCCGTGACCGGCTGAGAGCTGCGCTGATCAGCCGGCGAGACGCGCCCCGGCGAGCAGCAGCTGGTAGACGCCGAACGCCACCACCATGCCGCCAGCGACCCGACGCACCCAGGGCCGGCGCACGAACGCTGACAACTGCCCGGCGAACGCACCCATCGCCAGCAGGTTCGGCAAGGTCCCCAGGCCAAAGCCGAGCATCAGCAGCGCCCCCTGCAATGGCCCGCCCGCAGACAGCGCCCAGATCAGCACGCTGTAGACGAGCCCGCAGGGCAGCCAGCCCCAGACCAGCCCCAGCCCGAAGGCCTGACCGGGCGATCTCACCGGCATCAATCGCCGGCCGACCGGCTCGATAAAGCGCCACAACCGCGAGCCGAACCGCTCGATCCGCGTCAGGCCAAACCACCAGCCGCCGACGTACAGGCCCATCATCACCATGAACAGCCCGGCGATGCCCAGCAGCACCAGCTGGGCCTGCTGCATCGGCACCAACGACAGCCCCAGCAATCCGACCGTCCCGGCAATGGCCCCGGCGACGGTGTAGGACGTGATCCGGGCAAGGTTGTAGGCCAATAAGTAGGGAAACAGCCGACCGAAACGTTCGCGCGTCTCGGCCGGCAGGCCGAAGGTCAGCGCGCCCACGATCCCGCCGCACATGCCGACGCAGTGCACGCCGCCGAAAAACCCGACGGCCAGGGCGGCGAAGAAACTGACGTTTTCCGGCATGAAGCAACCTCTGCGTGAGTGCATGTGCGGCGCAGACCATCGAGCGACCAACCGTCTATATCCCGATTCGGGACGAATCCAGCCCATGCCATCTCGTACAATGGGTCGGATGAGTCATCCCGTCGACAGCGCCGATCCGGCGAGCATTCTCGCGTATATCAACGCCAATCGCGATCACCTGGCCCTGCGTCATCTGCCACAGATCGACCGGCAGCTGCGCCGGCTGGAGGAAGGCACGCCCGACGAGGCGGCCCTGCACCGTCTGCTCGATCGCGTCACGGCCGCCGCCGACGAGGTCGCCGCGCGCGAGGCGCTCGCGATCGACATCGCCTACCCCGAGAGCCTGCCGGTCTCCGGGGCCCGCGAGGCGATCCTCGAGGCCATCCAGTCCCACCCGGTCACCATCATTGCCGGCGAGACCGGCTCGGGCAAGACCACCCAGATCCCCAAGATGCTGCTCGAGCTGGGTTACGGCCGGCGCGGGCTGATCGGCCACACCCAGCCGCGGCGGATCGCGGCACGCAATGTCGCCCGGCGGCTGGCCGAGGAGCTCGACGAGGGCGTAAGCGCTGATGATGGGGGCGGTGACGGGCGCACCGCGGTCGGCTACAAGGTGCGCTTCTCCGACCAGACGCAACCGAACTCGCGCGTGGCGGTGATGACCGACGGGCTGCTGCTCGCCGAGCTCACGAACGACCGCGACCTGTTGCGCTACGACGCGCTGATCATCGACGAGGCCCACGAGCGCAGCCTCAATATCGATTTCCTGTTGGGAGTGATGAAGCGCCTGCTCAAGCGCCGGCCGGACTTCCGGCTGATCATCACCTCGGCGACCATCGACCCCGAGCGCTTTGCCGAGCACTTTGCCGACGGGGAAAACGGCCGGCCGCCGATCATCTCGGTCAGCGGGCGCGGCTACCCGGTCGAGGTGCGCTACCGCCCGCCGGAGGCCTCCCGCGACGAGGAGTTGGGCTCCACGATCGCCCGCGGCGTGATGCATGCCGTCGACGAACTGGTCCACGAGGGCCCGGGCGACATCCTGGTGTTCCTGCCCGGCGAGCGCGAGATCCGCGAGACCGAGCGCCAGCTCTCGCGCCACGGCCTGAGGAACACCGAAATCCTGCCGCTGTACGCGCGCCTGTCGGCCGCCGACCAGCAGCGGGTGTTCGCCCCGCACGCCGGCCGACGGATCGTGCTGTCGACCAACGTCGCCGAGACCTCGCTCACTGTCCCGGGCATTCACTACGTGATCGACTCGGGCGTGGCGCGCATCAGTCGCTACCACCCGCGGGCGCGCCTGCAGAAACTCGGTATCGAGCCGATCTCGCAGGCTTCGGCCAACCAGCGCGCCGGGCGCTGCGGCCGGGTCGCGCCGGGCGTGTGCATCCGCCTGTTCGAGGAAGAGGACTTCGAGTCGCGCCCGGCCTTCACCGATCCCGAGATCCTGCGCAGCAACCTCGCCTCGGTGCTGTTGCAGCTCGACTCGCTCAAGCTGGGCCGGGCCGAGGACTTCCCCTTTATCGAGCCACCGGAGCCCCGCCAGCTGGCCTCGGCGCGCAAGCACCTGTTCGAGCTGCGCGCGCTCGACGAGCAAGGTCACCTGACCGAAATCGGCCGCCGACTCTCGCGCCTGCCGATCGACCCGACCCTGGGCCGGATGATCGTGGCGGCCCGCGAGCACGGCGACCGAGCCACCGAAGACATGCTGGTGGTCGCCGCGTTCCTCGCCCTGCAAGACCCGCGTGAACGACCGACCGAGGCACGCGGCGCTGCCGATGCCGCCCATCGCGAATTCGCCCTGGCCGACTCCGACTTCGCCAGTGCGCTCGCGCTCTGGTCGGCCTGGCACGAGGTACGCCGCCACAAGAGCCGCCGCCAGGCACGCCAGTGGGCTTCTCTGCGTTACCTCAACGCCAACCGCCTGACCGAGTGGCACGATCTGGTCGGTCAGCTGCGCCAGTCGGTCGACGAGATGTTCCGCATCCGCCTGCCGGAGTTCGAGCCGATCGTGATGCCGGACAAGCCCGAGGAGGGCGAGAAGCAGAAGGTCCCCGGCGCGCTAGCCGGGCGCATCGAGCAGCTCCACCAGGCCGCGCTCGCCGGGCTGCTCGACCATGTCGGGATGCGTGATCCCGCGCCCCCGAAGAGCTACCAGCAGGCCGCCGGCGATCACCGTGGCAAGAAACGCCGCGCGCCGACCGTGTATCTCGGCGCGCACAACCGCCGCTTCTACCTGTTCCCCGGCTCGGTGACCGTCAAGGCGCAACCCAAGTGGATGATGGCCGCCGAGATCGTCGAGACCTCGCGGGTGTTCGCGCGGATGAACGCGCCCATCAATCCGCGCTGGCTTGAACCGATGGCCGGCCATCTCGTCACCCACGAGCACAACGAACCCAGCTGGGATGCCCGATCCGGCCGGGTGACGGCCTTCGAGACGGTACGCCTGTTCGGTCTGCCCATCGTGACCAAGCGGCGGGTCGACTTTGGCGCCATCGATCCGGTCGCTGCCCGTGACGTCTTCATCCGCCGCGCGCTGGTGGAGGGGGATTTCGAGTCGGCCCAGCCGTTCTGGCAACACAACCAGGCCTTGATCGAGGAGATACGCACGCTGGAGGCCAAGCTGCGCCGCCCGGCCTTCCTGGTCGACGACCAGGTGCTCTACGACTTCTACCAGGCCCGCATCCCGGTCGAGGTCACCGATGCACGCAAGCTCAATCACTGGATCAAGGACGACCGCGCCGCGGCGGCGAGCCTGGAACTGACCCGTGATGATCTGTTGGCCACCGAGCCCGACGACCGCCGCCTGTCCGAGCTGCCCGATCACTGGCAGGCCGGGCGCTACCGCCTCAAGCTGTCCTATCACTTCGCCCCCGGCGAGCCCGATGACGGCGTGAGCCTGCATATTCCGATCGGCCTGCTCGACTCGTTCGACGCCGCGCCCACCACCCACCTGGTACCGGGACTGCGGCGCGAGAAGATCGAGACCCTGATCCGCGGTCTGCCCAAGGCCGAGCGCCGGCATTTCGTGCCGGCGCCGAGCTTCGCCGAGGCGGTCGAGGAGCGCCTCACTGATACCGACCTGCCGCTCACGCAGGCGGTAGCCGACGAGCTGCGCCGCATGACCGGCCACGAGGTCGACCCCGCATTACTCGACGAATCGAAGCTGCCCGAGCACCTGCGCATGCGTTTTGTCGCCGTCGACGAGGACGGCGAGCCGATCGACGCCGATCGCGACATCAACGCGCTGCGCGGCCGGCAGGCGCAGCGCGCCCGCCAGGCGTTCAACCAGCGCTCCAAGCACCGCCTCGAGGATCATCGCACCACCGAATGGGATCTCGGCGAACTGCCCGACACCCTCACTATCGAGAGCGGCGGGGCAGAAATCGAGGCGCATCCGGCACTGGTCGACGACGGCGATGCCGTGCGCGTCGAGCTGATCGACGACCCCGAGCGCGCCCACCTGATCCACGAGGCCGGCGTGGTTCGCCTGATGCTGCTGGCCCGCGCCCAGCAGGTCCGCCAGGCCGAGTCCGACCTGCGCGGCGACCGTTCGCTCGACACCGTCCGCCTGCACTACAGCCGATTGAAGGCGACCCGGCCAGTCCCGCAAGAGGGCATGCACCGCCCCAAACGTGCCGACCGCGCCTTCGACCAGGAGCTGATTTTCCGCGCCGCCTGGGAACTGGCGGTGGCCGGCAAACCGCCGGTACGCGATGCCGAGACCTTCCGCGAGCGCCTCGATCGACTCGACCAGGCGCTGGGCGTCCGGGCAAGTGCCCTGGCGCAGGAGGTCAAAAGCATTCTCGAACGGCAACATCGCCTGCGCCGCCAGCTTAGTGGACGACTGCCGCTGTCGGTGATCGAGGCGGCCCGCGAGGTGGGCGAACAGCTCGACCTGTTGATCCATCCCAGCTTTATCTGGCTCGCCAGCCCGGAACGATTGGACGCCCTGCCGCGTTATCTCGAGGGTGCCGAGAAGCGCCTGGAGAAGACCGAACGGCAGCCCGAACGCGACCGCATGCTGCGCGTCCCCTTCGCCCCATTGGCCGAGCAGGTGAGAAACCGGCTGACCAAAGGTACGCCCGACCTGCCCGACTGGCATCGACGCGAGGCCCTGCTCGACCTGCTCGAGGGCCATCGCCTGGCCGTGTTCGCCCAGGAACTGGCCGGCAAGGGCGCGCCCAAGGCCAAGGACATCGAGGCGGCGCTGAACGGGTAAAAACGCGAGCGACATCCGCTCACACCGAGTTGCCGCAGACCGGGCACCGACCGACGGATAACGGCCTCACGCCACTGGTCTATAACCGATAGATGACGCGAGGATGCCGAAATGAATGATCTATCGAAGAGCGCGAGACCGAAAACGCCGGTTCTTGGCCAGGCGATTCCCCGGACCACCGCATTGGCGCTGACCGTGACAATCGCTTTGGCGGCGCTCCTGCTGGCGGGCACACCGGCGACAGGGATTGCCGCCGAGCGGGCCACCGTCTACAAGTGCACCCACTCCGACGGTCGCGTTGTCTACTCCGACGCACCCTGCAACGGCAACATGGAGGTGCAGACCATCACGGCGCCCGAGGCCGGTCGCGGAGGCGAGGCGGCACGCGAGGGTATCGATCGGTTGGCGCGCGAATACGACCAGCGCCGCGAGGCGGAGCGCCAAGCCGAACGCAAGGCGGCCGAGCGAGCCCGCGACCAGGCGCGCCGCGACGCCCTGGACGATCGCCTCGCCAACCCGGATATCACGGTGGTGACCCCCTGGTCCGGCAGCTCGGCCTACCCGCACTATCCGCTCGTTCCCTACGAACGCTACCGCAGTCGCACGGGCGGCGGGGCCCGGCTGAACGACGACGGTCTGTCTTTGTGGTTCGGTGAGCACTACCCGACGCCACGGCACGACCGAGGTCACCGGCGACAGAGGAAGGATGGCGACCACCGCCCGCCGCGACACCCCTACTCCGTCGACGGGCAACCGATCAAGGAACCGGGCTATTCCGGCCGCTACCCCGGCGGCTTTCCCGGCTACCAGTAACGGGCTTGCGTTAAAACGCAACGCCCGAGGCGACGTGAGCAAACGGAATTTGCGACAATCGCCAGTCCATTCATCACGCAAGCCTCCCGCCATGCACGCCCACATCTACAAGAGTCGCAAGAACCCCGACATGTACCTGTTCGTCGAGGAGGGACAGGACCTCGACATGCTCGATGCCATGGTGCGCGAGCGCCTGGGCGAGCTGGAATTCGTCATGGAACTGGACCTGTCCGAAGACCGGCAACTGGCCCGAACCGACACCACGACTGTGCGTGACCACATCGAGAAGCTCGGTTTCCATCTGCAGATGCCGCCGACCGCCGAGAACTGGGCGCACTGGGACAACCTCAAGGCCGGCATCCGTGCCGGCAAGGCTCGCCCCGAATGGCCAGAATGACCCAGGCGAACCGAATGACACGCCCGCTCGTCAGCCTCGCGGCCTTGCTGACGTATCTGTTCCTGACCGGTTGCGGGGCCGCCGGCCCGAACGAGACCGAGGTGCGAGACATCCTCCAGTCGGCGCTCGATCCAACGGGCGAGGTGGTAATGGTCGAGACGATCGACCGGTTGAACGTCGCGCAGCAGGGAGCACTGTGGGTGGCCGATGTGACGGCCACGCTGCGATTCCCGCGGAGCCTGACGGCAGTGGTCGGCGAGATGGGAGAAGATGGCAGCGCGACGCAAACCCTGACGCGGCTGGGACTGATGATGCGTTTCGGCCCGTTCAAGGCCGGGGAAACCCGCGTCTACGATCGGCGTCTGCGATTGATCGAGGGCCGCAACGGTTGGATGCAGGCAGAACCGCCTGCCGACGACAAGCAATCAGCCGGATTTGCACCGCACTTTGCGGCGCGCCTCTGAGCGGACCCGACCGAGACGACATGGCCCCTCAGAGCGCGGCAATCTCGTGCAGGCGGTCGAAGTCGAGTTCAATGCCGTTGTGCGCCACGAACATCGGATTGAGCAGCGAATCGCGGGTGTTGTAGCGCAGCGGCCGCCCGGCGAGATCGGTCAAGGCACCGCCGGCGGCCTCGAGTACGCATTGCGAAGCAGCGGTGTCCCACTCGGAGGTCGGCCCCAGTCGCGGGTAGAGATCGGCCTTGCCCTCGGCGACCAGGCAGGTCTTGAGCGAACTGCCGCAGCGGACCACGTTGGCCTGGTCGCCACCGGGCCGGGAGAATATCTCGATCAGGTGCATCTCGCGTCGGCTGGCATGCGAGCGCGAGAGGGCCAGAGTCGGGGGCTCGGCCACCGGCCGCACCCGGATCGGGCGGGCCTCGCCATCCTCGTAGCGCCAGGCCCCGTCGCCACGGATCGCGGCGTACTCGACGTCGATGGCCGGGGCGAGCACCACGCCAAGCACCGGCTCCCCGGCATCGATCAGGGCGATGTTGACCGAGAACTCGCCATTGCGCTTGACGAACTCGCGCGTGCCGTCGAGCGGATCGACCAACCAGTAGCGCGACCATTCACGTCGCTCGCGCCAGGCCGGCGCTCGCCCCTCTTCCGTGATGATCGGCCAGCCGCCACCGAGGCTGGCCAGGCGCTCGGCGATCAGGTGGTTGGCCACCAGGTCCGCCTCGGTGACCGGGGAGGCATCCGCCTTGCGCTCGACGGTGAAATCCTGCTCGTAGACCCGCATGATGGCTCGCCCCGCGTCCTCGGCGATCGCGCGCACCTCGTCGAGCAACTCCCGGCCGACGCCAGCGGCCACGGCGACTCGCCGATCGGGGGTCTTGCCGGTCACGAGGCCTCACCCCGCGCGCGACGTTGCCGATGCGCACGCACCAGATACAGGGCGGCCAGCGAGCGCGCCTCCGAGCAGTCCCCCGAGGCGGCGAACTCGTCCAGCTCGCCCAGTGGCAGGTAGGTCACCTCGAGTGCCTCGGGTTCGTCACCCGGCAGCGTAGCCGGGTACAGCGACTCGGCCAGCACTACCTGCGTGCGTTGGCCCGAGTAGGTCGGTGCCATCGTCATCTCGTTGAGTTGCGTCAGCCGTCGGGCGGCAAACCCCGCCTCCTCCATCAATTCGCGGTTGGCCGCCTCGAGCGGCGTCTCGCCGGCATCGATGCGCCCCTTGGGCAGACCGAGTTCGTAACGCTCGGTGCCACAGGCGTACTCGCGGATCAGGACGAACCGGTCGTCGTCGGTCAGCGCCGCCACGATCACCGCCCCGCGCGGGCTGCCACTCAGGCGTTCGAAGGTGACTTCCGTTCCGTTGTCGAAGGCGAGGTCCACTCCCTCGACCCGAAACAAACGGGTTTCGGCGAGCGGGCGGACAGCTCGAATGACCGGCGGTGCGTGCTGGGGCATGAGGTCTCCGTTCCTGGACAATACCTGGACGATACAGCGCCTCCATTGTAGCCGACATGCCTCGCCTCGCCCGTCTCTCTCAGCCCGAAGAGGCGACCAATTCGCATGCGACCGATTTACGCGGCAGCCTTGCCTTTGAGCGCAGAATTGCAAACAATGCGCGCCTGCGTCAGAGGTGGCGACCTCGCCGGGCTAGAGAAGATCTGCATGTCCGTGCAGAGACTCCCTAGCCCGGCGGCGGTCGCTGAAACAGGGAAACAGGTCGAACGCCTGTGCTGCCCCCGCAACGGTAGGCGGTGACGCCGGCATCTTCACGCCACTGGTCGACGACCGGGAAGGCGATGCCGGTAGGCCGCGAGCCCGGAGACCGGCCTCTGATCGGCTTTACCGACCCGCGGTGGGCGAGTCGGCGCATCGATCCCGATACCCATGAAAAATCCTGCCCGACTTCCGCTGGCCGCCGGCCTTGGCGGCTTGACCCTGCTTGTATCCAACGGCGTCGTCGCCGACAACCGGCTGGGGCCAATCAACATCACCGCGACGCGCGAGGCACCGGCCGTGGCGCCGGCCATGCCCGAAACCGTGATCACGCGCGAGGAAATCGAGCGCAGCCAGGCGCGATCAGTCGAAGACTTGCTCGCCGGGCTCGCCGGGCTGACCGTCACCAATCTGGGGGGGCCGGGCAAACAGTCCAACGTATCGATCTGGGGGCAAAGCGCCAGCCGGACGGCGGTCTTCCTCGACGGCGTGCGCATCGGCTCGGTCTCCGCTGGCCAGACCTATCTCGAACACCTCCCCCTCACCCAGGTCGAACGCATCGAGATCGTACGCGGCCCCCGTTCCGGTCAGTGGGGCGCGGATGCCGGCGGCGGCGTGATCCAGATATTCACCCGCAAGGCCACCGAGAACGGGTCGAACCTGTCCGGTGGCATCGGCGCGGGCTCGCGCGGCCAACGCGAAGCCGATCTCCGAATCGGTGCCCGCCAGGACGCGTTCGACTATTCGCTGGGCGTGGCCCACAGCGAAACCGATGGCTTCGATGCCCAGAGCGACGAATCCACGGATCCGGACGATGACGGCTATGAGCGGGACTCCGCCCAGTTGCAGGCCGGTTACCGCTTCGGTGACGGAGGCCATGTCCGCGCCCACGCGATTGCCAGCACAGCCGAGGTGGAATACGACGGGTTCTACCAGGAATCGGAGATCGAGCAGCGCACCATCGGGCTGTCAGCCTCGACCGGCCGGATCGGGTTCTGGCAACTGCGCGCCCGAGCCGGCCGTCATATCGACGACCAGGACAATATCGACATGTTCGGTGGCACCTCGCGCTTCGACACGCAGCGCGACACGCTCTTTCTCGCCAATGACTTCTTCCTCGGCGAAGCGGCGACCCTCACGCTCGGCGCCGACCAGACCGACGACGAGCTTTCCAGTGACCCACAATACGAGGAGACCGAGCGCCGTAACCAGGCGCTGTTCGCTCAGGTCAACACGACACTGGCCGGGAAGCTCGACATCCAGGGGGCGCTACGACGCGACGACAACGAACAGTTCGGCACAGCGAATACCGGTTCGCTCGACTTGGCCTACACCCTTACCGAGGACTGGACGCTGACTGCCGGGTACGGCACCTCGTTTACCGCTCCGTCATTCAATCTTCTCTATTTCCCCGGATTCAGCAATCCCGACCTGCAACCGGAGCGCACTCGCACGACTCGTGCCGGCGTCGACTGGCAGCATGGACCATACGCGCTGGGATTCAGCGCCTTTCACAGCAAGGTGCGCGGTTTCATCACGCCCGGCGAGAATCCCGAGAACATCGATCGTGCCACGATCGATGGGGCCGAACTCTCGGGCACCATGGCCCTGGACGGGTGGCAAACGGGGCTCGCGCTCACGTATCTGTCCACCGAGGACCGAAAATCCGGGAATCGGTTGCCAAGACAGCCCCGCTGGAGTGGCCGAGTCGACATTGACCGGACCTTTGGCACATTCTCAGTCGGCACCACGTTCCGAGGTCAGAGCGATTCCGAAGGGGGACGGTTCGCACCGGACAACCAGGGTTTTGTCACGGCGGATCTGCGGGGCAGCTACCGCATCGACGACGACTGGCGCATCGAGGCGCGCGTGGAAAACCTCTTCGATCGCGACTACCAGGTCGTGCAGGGTTACAATCAAGCCCCGCGCGGCGTGTTTGTGAGCCTGCGCTACGGCCGGTAACATAGCGCCATCCCCGGCCTTTCAGGACGTCATCCGACCATGCCCCACCCCATCCACGAACGACTCTTCCCGGCCAGCCGGCTCGTCGCCATCGCGGCACTCGCCGTCATGGCCGTCTCGATGCTCGCCACGCGCTACCACCACTTCAGCTCGGCGCTGCACCTGGCGGACACCTCCTGGGCGGTCTTCTTCCTGGCGGGGCTGTGGTTCCGGCAGGTGCGCGTGCTGGGTGGATTGCTGGCGCTGGCCGTCGTGATCGACCTGGGCAGCGTGTGGCTGGATGGTGCGGCGATGGCCAGCTGCTTTTCCCCGGCCTACCCGGGAGTGCTGGTCGCCTACGCCGTACTCTGGGGAGCGGGACGATTGGCCGGCGCACGGTTGGCGAGCGGGTCGAACGGCCTGACCATGGCGATGGCCTGGGTCGTTGGGGCGTTGATCACCGGCAGTGCGGCGGCCTTCCTCGTTTCCAACGTCACGTTCTATGCCTTCTCGGGCCAGTTCGGCGACATGCCGGCCGTCGAGTACGCCACGCGCACGCTCCCCTATCTCGCTGGGTATCTGAGCAGCGCCGCGATTTACAGCGCAATGGCGCTGGCGGCAATGGCCCTGGTCAATACCCTTCGCGAAGGCGCAGGGGAGCGACCCGACCTGTCTTAGGGAACCGCTGCACGAATGCCATACCACTCCGCGTGCCTTGAGCCGGGCAGAGGCAAGGCGCAGTCCGGCGTGAAGGGCCGTCACCCTTTACAAGGGCTAAACCGGATCGGCACGACGCCGCGATCCGGCCGGCGCAAGCCGGCCCGAAGGGCGAGGGTTCACGGACGAACCCGCGACGCCGCAGACGGGCCCTTGGCGGCCCGCCCGACGGGGCTTGCGGGTTTGCTCGCGCGCCGCGAAGCCGTCTCTCGACGGGCGCGAGTTATGGCCTTGGGCCCGTCTTCAAGCTGGCGCCAGAAAAGCGAACCAACCAGCGAGCCAGAGGCATCATCGATTCGTGCCGAGCTTCCCTAGGAGTGGACCGCCACTCGAAAAGACAAAACCCGGCAACGCATGCCGGGTTTTTCGCGTTGAGGCCAACAACGATAGCGGCCCGGACTAGTCCGCTGCCGTGCTCCACGACGCATCCTGCTCACCGAGGCGCATCTGTTCGATGCGTTCCTCGAGCACCCGAACGTCGGGGATTGCTGTCAGGCGCCCGCCAATCTGTGCCACGGCGCGCCAGAGTGGGTTGTCCTGTGCGCCACTGCCTTCGATCTGTCCGCGGACGACCTGCTCCGAACGCGGTACGCCCGACAGCAGGACGGCGAAGTACGGTAACGCCCGTTCCGGGTCGGTGCCGTACAACACGGCACAACGGACCCGGCGACCGATCGTCGGCACCGGCTCCCCGTTCATCGCCTCCAGGCTGATCAGCGGAACCCGTTGGCCACGCCAATCCACCACGGTGGTCTCGTTCCGCCCCAGCCGAATGCTGCCGGCCGGCAACGAGACGTCGGTAATCTCGGCGATCAGTGCATAGGGCACCAGCAATTCGAGCTCGGCGAGCTGGGTCGGCAGGCGCACGGCACGGATCACTTCGGCGGACTGCGGCGGGGAATTCGGCTGAGCCATGGGGGCGTTACTCGGTTCGGTCGACATGGGGGGCTCCGTCGTCCACCTCCGTCGGCTCCGATTCGATCGACGGCAGCAGGCGCTCGATGGTCTCGATCAGGTCGAGTTCGGTATACGGCTTGCCGAGATAGGCGGAAACACCGAGATTCTCGGCGCGGGTTCGATGTTTCTGGCCGGTGCGCGAGGAGATCATCACCACCGGGGTGCCCTGAGCGGCCCGATCGTTGCGGATCGCCCCAAGCAGTTCGAAACCGTCCATTCGCGGCATCTCGATATCGGTCAGCACCAGGTCGGGCAGGCTGTCCTGCAGAAGGCCAAGTGCCTCGACACCATCCCGGGCAAGCAGCACGTCGTAATGATTCCGCTCGAGCGTTCGCGCCGTGACCTTGCGCACGGTGAGCGAGTCGTCCACCACCAACACCGTCGGCCGTGAGCGCTTGGGCACGAATCCGGCCTGATCGCCGAGACGGCGCCGATAGTCGCGTCGCTGGAACTGCTGGACCAGTTCGAACAGTTCCAGGACGAGAATCACCTCGCCGTCGTCCGCGATCGTCGCCCCGGACAACCCGGGGATCCGGCCCAACTGGGCGCCGAGCGACTTGACGAACAACTGGATGCCGCCGAGTTGGTGATCGACGTGCAAGGCGAAGCGGCGTTCACCGAGCTTGAACAACAATATCGGCCGGATCGCGGCCACGTCGTGCTCGGTCTCCGCGGGTGGTTGCCCCCAAAGCAGTTCGCCCAGGTAATACAGCGGGTACCGCTCGCCCTCGTGCTCGACCTCGGGCTTATCCTGCCGGTAATGCTCGGCGAGGGCGACGCCGGTCATACGGGTCACGGTGACCACGCCCTTGTAGGGAATCGCGTAGCGGTCGTCGCCGCTACCGATCAGGATGCCGCGGGTCATCGCCTGGGTCAGCGGCAGGTTGAGCCGTATATCGGTGTACTCGCCCTGCTCGGAATCGATGTCGACGAACCCGCCCAGTTCACGGGTAGCGCTGGCGACCACATCCATGCCGACGCCACGCCCGGCCACCTGCGACAGGTTGCCCGCCGTGGAGAAGCCTGGCAGGAAGATGAGCGAGCGAGCCTCCTCGTCGCTGATCTCCATGTCGACCGGCACCAGGCTGCGCTCGGTCGCCTTGCGACGAATGGCGTCGAGATCGAGACCCCGCCCGTCGTCTCGGAGGCTCACGGTGATATTGCCACCGCCACTGTCGACATTCATGACCAGGCTGCCTACGGGCGGCTTGCTCAGGGCCCGACGTTCCTCGGGCGACTCGATGCCGTGGGCGATCGAGTTGCGCAGCATGTGCTCTAGCGAAGGCAGCAACGCCATCAGGGTGACGCGGTCAATTTCCGCGTCGCCGTTCTCGATCGCCAATTCGGCCTGCCGCCCCATTTCCTCGCCCACCTGGCGAACGATACGGCGCAAGCGACCGGCGACCTCGTTGAATCGCACCAGCCGCATGGCCAGCACGCCATCCTGCATCTTGCGACCCAGACGCGACTGTTGCAGGAGCAGCAACTGCGACTGCTCGGTCAGCAAGCTCAGGCTTTCCTCGATGTTGGCGACGTCGCCCAACGATTCCATGATGCCGCGAGACAGCTCCTGCACCTGGGTGAAGCGATCGAACTCGAGCGGGTCGAAATGCGCCTCGTCGATGCCGACCTCTTCCATCAGGTCCGCCTTGATCTGCGTCTCCGTTTCGATCTCGAGTCGGCGCAACTGGCTACGCAGTCGCGTGACGGTCTGCTGCAATTCGAACAGCTGGCGCTCGAAGCCATTGACCTGACGGTCGACTCGCGACTGCAGCAGGACGGACTCGCCGATCTGATTGACCAGGGCATCGATGCTGCTGGCGGCCACCCGCACCTGATCGTCGCGACGTTCGGCGGCAATCGGTTCGTCGTCGGGTCCTTCGGTCCCGGACACCCTCTCGGGGGTCGGCGCAGGGGCCGCCCCACCGGAGAAATCCTCGACCACCGGGGTCGCCCCGACGGATTCCCGGTCGCGTCGGGCAAAACGCGCCGCGCCCTCCGGTTCGCGTATCAGGCCAATCAACTCGCGCTGTTGCGGAATGGGCTGCTGATTGCGTACCCGGTCGAGCAGACCGGCGATCACGTCGTAGCTGTGTTGGACCAGTGCGACCAACGGCGCGTGATCCTCGGATTCGTCACGACGAGCCATGTCGAGGCGTCCCTCGAGATGGTGAGCGACATCTCCGAGGTTGAGCAGGCCCGCCATCCGCGCGCCGCCCTTGAGCGTGTGCAGGTTGCGGTGGAGCAGGCGTACCGACTCGAGATCCTGCGGATGGACGCGCCAATGCGCCAGGTAGGCATCCGCCTGTTCGAGCAGCTCGTAGGCCTCGTCGAGGAAAATCTGCAGGATATCCTCGTCCTGGTCGGCTGGCTCGTCGTCCGGGCGGCGTTCGAAGTCGCCGTCCACCTCGTGCTCATCACCGCCGCCGGGCACGGCTTCGGATTCACCGGGCCAGGAGGTGTCGTCCTCATTAGGCCCGCCGTCATCGTCCGCCAAGCGATCCATATCGGATTCGGCAGTCCCGGGGTCCGCCGGGTCCGCATCCTCGGCCACGTCGCTGGCGTCAGCGCCCGTCTCCTTTTCCCGGAGCGAGTCGGGCAGGGCCATGCGCGAATCGCGCGCCTCCGCGCTCTCGGCGAGCTCGCCGTATTCTGAGAGGACCTCGCTCAATTTCTCGTCGAGGCGGCGCTCGAGACCCTCGCTATCGGGGCGTTCGCGCCCCGGATCGACGACCCACTGTCGCAATGCCTCGATGGCCTCGGCCCCCTCGGCGAAAAGGGCGAGGTCCTCTCCCGCCAGGCGCTCATGGTTTTCGGCGAGCACACGCGTCCAGTCCTCGAGGTACCTCGCCAGCACGGCGACGGTATCCACACCGGCCGTGCGGGCCGATCCCAACGTCGTGTGCAGCAGCCGAACCAGATCGTTGTCGCATGCCAGGCCGACGCCGTGCTCGCGCGCCGACTCGACCTTGCGATGCAGCTCGTCGATGTAGCCACCGATCTCCTGGTCGAATATCTCGCGCAGGACCGGATCCTCGATCACTGGCGCCCCGTCGTCCGCACCTCTCGTGGCCGCGTCGTCCGTCTCGGTGGCTGCTTCGGTGGCCGGGACATGCGCCTGACGGTCGGACTGGCTGTCGACCGAGATGTCGGGCTTGGCATCCGCCTGAGTATCTGCTTGGGTATCCGCTTGGGTATCTGCTTGGGGATCTGCTTGGGGATCTGCTTGGGTATCCGGCCGGGAAACCTCTCGACTATCGGTCTCGGCATCCGTCGACAGCTCGCCGTCCGGCGCCTCGGTGTGCCCTGCCTCCAGCCGCTCGGCCAGCGCCCGGGACGCCGCCCAGTGTGATACCGGCGTGTCGCGACCGGCTTCGAGATCCGGCAAGGCCGACGCCATCAGTGCCACGGCACCGCTCGCGCCCTGCCGCGTGGCCTCGCCGTCGTCGAGCCTGGCATCGATCACCTGGTTGAGAAGACGCTCCCAGGCCCAGGCCCAGTCGCCGATGGTCTCGAGGCCGACCATGCGGCCACTGCCCTTGATGGTGTGGAACCCGCGACGCAGGCGCACGAGCGCCTCCGCGTCGCGATGATCACGCCAGCCGGCAGCGGCCTCGGTCATCTCAGGAACGGTCTCGGCCATTTCCTCGGCGAAGACCTCGCGCATCTCCGCCATCATCGGGTCGTCGTCGGGCCCAGCGGCATCGATCGGTGATGATTCGTCGGGGGCCTCCGGCAATTCTGGCGCCTCGACCACCTCGTCGGGCAAGTCGATCGCGGCTTCGTCGGCGGGGTCGGCCGTCGAACGCAACTCGTCCTGATCCTCCGCGAGCCCGAAATCCAGCGCCGAGTCGAGGCCGGCACCGGATTCTTCCTCCGCCGGTTGCATGGCCAACGCCTCGGGGGCATCGGCCGGCTCGCCTTCGGCCGGGTTGCCGCCAGCCGAGGTGTCTGCCTCCAAGTCCGCCGACGGCTCGTCGCCCGAGCCGGATGCCGGGGCCGACAGCGAGGCCTCGGTGTCGGTGGACGAGAGCCCCCGGTGCTGTGCCTGGTCGCCTTCGGAGATCGGGAGGGAAAGGTCGTCGGAGTCCTCGGCGATCGGGGCCGACTCATCCGCGATGCCTTCGCCCTCTTCCGACGGCAGATCGGGCAATGTCAAGGCGGAATTGTCGCCCGCCCCATCGAGTCGCTGGTCCGCCTCGCCCTCGTCCAGCGAGAAATCCAGGGCCGCCTCGAGTGTTTCGCCACTGGCCTGATCGCTGCCCTCCGGCACGACGGGCTCGCCCGAGAAGGTCGCCGCCGACGCTCCCTCCGTCTCGTCCGCCACGGCCGATCCGTTCGTGTCATCCGGGTCTGCCTGCCAGAAGGCGATCAGTTCATCGGGCGTCGCGAGGCTTTCGTCGACCGGAGTCACCAAGGGCCGATCGTCGATTTCACCCTTCGAGGGCGCAGGGGCCCGTTCAGGTGCAAGCGGTTCGGGCGCACCGTCCGCCACGGTTGTGGCGGACGCCGCCTGCTCGATACCGCCGGGCAACAAGTCCCCGATACGCCGCTTGGGCGCGTCGAGGAAACGCGCGATCTCCTTCTGGAAATCACGCAGATTCTCGAGGTAGAACTCCAGCGCGGCGAAGATCTCGCTCAGCGCGGCCAAGGTCTCCGGGTCGCCACTCGACTCATCCGCGGCCATGCCCCGGCTCCATTGGGCGATCGCCATGGCGAGCGGCGTGGCCGCGTCACGCCCGGAAAGACGCAGGACTTCCCCGATGCCCGTCAGCATCTCGGCAGCGTGGGCGAACGCCTGCTCGGGCGACGTGCCCGCCTCGGTCCGACCGGCCAGCCCGGCATCGATCTTCCCCCGCGCCTCACCCAGCGATTCGTAGGCCGCGTGAGCGATGGCCCCGATCGAGCTGGCGACGGTCTGGTCTTGCAACGTGTCGCCCTGATTTTGTCCGGCCAGGTCGCGTGGAATGCCGGCAACCAGCTGCTCCAGCAGCATGACCGTCCCGGCCAGATCCATTAGCATCGCATCGTCGAGCAACTCGGCCCCACGGGTCACCTGTTGCAGGCGGGCACGGTCGGCCTCTAGAGCCGCCGCCGCGGCCCGGTAGCCGAGCGTGTCGAGGACCCCGCTCATTTGCTCGAACTTGGTCACGATCCGACCGAGCGGCTCCAGGTCGTCCCGCTTGCCGCGCACGAACAGGTCGAGCACGTCCTGCGTTGCGAGCAATTCCTCTTCGAGTGCCTGCCTGACGGCCTTGAGTGCCTCGGCATCCAGGCCGACGAAGCGTGCCGGGCCGTCGGCGCGATCGATCTGGGCGCGCCACTCGGCCGCGGTGTCCCGACAGATGACGTCCTGTTCATCCACCTTGTCGAGCAGCGAAAGCAGGACCGAGGCACCCAGATCCAGCCCGGCATGGTCGATGACCGCGACGCTGCGCGCCTGGAGCTGGAAGCGGAAGAGTTGCAGCACGCGACCCACCGCGCGCTTGAGGAGTGGGGCGAAATCGTTCGGGCGCGATTCGGTCAGGCGAAGCAATTCGTCGACGACCCGGATGGCGATAATCGCGCTGCGGCTGGATTCGTGCGCAATGATCTGCATCGAGAGATCGCGCAGCCCGGGCAGGGCCGACCAGTCGTCCCGCATTACCGCGAGGACTTCGCGCTCCATGCGCCGCAGCAGGGGGCGCAACTCGGCCTCGGCGTCTACGCCCGTCGGCAGGTGGGGGCGCTTGCCAAGTTCGTGTTCGGCTTGCAGCAGAAAGGCGCGCGCCGCGAGTTCACGCTCGTCGAGCGGCGGCTGTCCTTGGGTGCCACGCAGGCGGTTGACCATCGGCCGCAGACTCGCCGCAGAGATCTCGGCCCCCGCGGCCATCCGATCGAGCAAGGCCTGCAGGAGGGCCGCCGACTCGATCTGGGCGGAGACGGCGACCTCGTCACGATCGTCATGTTCCAACGGCTCGAGCGCGGCCAGCTGCGTGCGCAGCAGTACGCGCACCAATTGGATATCGACCATCGAGAAGACCCGATCGAGGGTCTGCAGCGCCTGGGTGGCATCGAAGACGTGCTCGGTGGCGTTCTCGCCCTGCGAGAGTTGCTCCAATGCCCTGAGCAGCTCGGCGAGCCGTTCTTCCAGCCCCTCCCGGAGCCAGTCGAACACGATCGCATCGACTTTCCTTTCTGTCCGCATCTTCAGTTACACCGCCTATCGGCATCCCGCCTGCTGGAATCTCCGTGGGCCGCCCGTGGGCCCACGCAGCCCTGTTCCACCGCCTCGCGCGTGATCAGGCCTGCCTTTCCTCGAGTTCGTCCCAGCCGTCATCATCCGACCGCTCCTCGGTCGCATTCTCGACCGGCGAGTGCGGCACCCGTCCGCCACGCTCGGGCATGGTGAAGCCGGCGACGGAACGGTTGAGCTCCTGGGACAGCGAACCGAGCTCGCCGATCTCGTCGGCCGCTTGGGTGGCGTTCTCGGCCGTCTGCTGTGTTTCCTGCTGGATCCGGTTGACCGCCTCGCGCAGATCGGTGGCCACCGAGGCCTCCTTCTGCGCGACGGAGGTAATGTCGTTGATCTGCTCGGAAAGCTTCAGCGAGACGCTCTCGATCTCGGACAGCGCCTTGCCCGCGTTCTCGGCGAGCGTTGCGCCGTCGACGACGTTCGAGGTGGTCTGCTCCATGGCGAGCATCGCCTCGGAGGTGTCGGTCTGGATCGTGTTGACCAGCAACTCGATCTGGCGCGTCGCGTCACTGACACGCTCGGCCAGGCGCTGGACCTCGTCGGCGACCACCGCGAAGCCGCGGCCCGCCTCGCCGGCCATGGCGGCCTGGATGGCCGCGTTGAGTGCCAGGATGTTGGTCTGGTCGGCGATGTCGGTGATCAGCCCGACGATGTCGCCGATCTCCTGGGAGGACTCGCCGAGGCGCTTGAGGCGCTTGGAGGTTTCCTGGATCTGCTCGCGGGTCTGGTTCATGCCCTTGATGGTCTGGCGCACTGCATCGCCGCCACGGTGGGCCACGTCGACCGAGGACTCGGCGATCTGCGCGGATTGTTGCGCACTCACCGAAACCCGCTGGATCTCGTCGGACATCTGGGCGATGGCGTCCGAGATCTCGATGATCCGCTGGGCCTGGCCACGCGATTTCTCGGCCAACGCTCGCGAACTGTCCTGAGAGGATTGCACGGCCTCGGCCACGCGCACCGAGGTATCGTTGATGGTGCCGACCAGGTCGCGCAGGGCGTCGATGGTGTAGTTGACCGAGTCGGCGATCGCGCCCGTGATGTCCTCGGTGACCGTGGTATGCGCGGTCAGGTCACCGTCGGCCAGTGTCATCATCTCGTCGAGCAGACGCAGGATCGCGGCCTGGTTGCGCTGGTTGGCCGACTCGGTATCGCGCAGGGCCCGGCGAGACTCCTGCACCAGTGTCACGCCCAGCCAGACGAGCAGCAGCAGCGCGATCGCGCCGCTGGCGTAGCCCAGGTAACGGGATTCCGAGGCCTGGTTCTGATCCGCGACCAATGCCTGGGCGAGCTCGGCGGTCGCCTGCGTGAACTCGCTCGACATCCTGTCAATCTCGCGCGCCGCCTGGTTTGCCGCCAACAGTTGCGGCGCCTGTTCTAGCACGGCGGAGACCAGCTGGTTGACCGTGGCGAACAGCACGCCAACCTCGCGCAAGCCGTCACGAACCTCGGGGTTGCTGACCCGCGGCGCCATGCGATTGCCGTTCAACAGGCCGTTGAGTACGCCGCCAAACAGGGCGACGTCGCGGCCGAAGCGCTCCGAGGCGTTGACCGCTTGCTCACCGCCACCGGTGATCTCGTCGAGGGTGGTCCCGATCCGCTCGATGAACATCAATTGCCGGGTAGCGAGGTAAATGACGCTGCTGGGCGCATCGTTGGCGACCAGTGTCTGGACGACCTCGTCCGAGGCGGCGGTCAGGTCCGGGAGAATCTCCTCGATCTGTTTCGACTGCTCACCCACCGAGAGGATGGCGCCGCGCCCTTCGAGCACCTTCGCCAACGACTCGTTGTAGGTATTCCAGCGTTGCGCGATCGTGCCGAGCAAGGCCTGCCGGTCGGCGGGGACCTTCAGTTCGGGGGCCTCGGGGTTTTCACCCTGGAGGCTGTCGAGGGTGTCGGTGAAATCGGCCCGGATCGACTGGACGCGGTCGAATGCGCCAGGATTGCCCCGGATGGCCCGCAACACCTCGATGGTCAATTCCTGCGACGACCGTTCGAGTTCCGTTGCCGCAAGGCGGCGATCGAGGAAATCCTGCTCGCGCTGGGCCGAGTAGATGAACACGACGACCGTCGCGATCAGGGCGAGCACCGCCAGGACAACGAGAACCAGTATCTTACGGCTGATGCCGCCCATCCGTGCGCCAAGACTCATAGTTGCCACTTACTCCTAGGATCGATTCATCGTTTTTGTTGCTTGCGGGCGCTCGCCCGGGACCGCGACATCACGCGACGGCATTGAGAAACTGATCGTTTTCCAGCAGGCCCCTGAAGTCCAGAACCGGCAACCATTCGTCGTTCAGCCGGACCTCCCGGTCAAACCCCGGCAAGGAATCGAGCTCAGCATGATGCCCGGAGGCGCTCAAGGGGCGTTGCTCGCCGTAAGGAACCTGACGAATGCCGTAGGACCGGTCGACGAGAAAGGCGGACGAGGCTTGCGCTCGCTTGGCGAGAAACACCACGCTGTGACGCGACGCCGGGGTCTCACGGTCGAACCAGAAGCGCGCCAGGTCGAAAACCCCGGTCAGCTCACCGCGCAGGTTTGCGAGACCAACGACCCAGGGCTTAGCCCCCGGCAGGGCCACTTGCCGAGGCGGCGTGACAATCGCGCGGACCTCGTCCAGCGCGACCAGCATTCGCCGCCCGTCCACGGCAAAAAGGATGGCCTGCCACGTCCGGACATGGTCCTCGTTACGAGGCAGGCCGACCGCATGCGCCTCGACCTGGCCATTGAGCCAGTCAAGATAGTCGAATACGTCATCGGATCGCTGCATGGCCTCAGCCGAGCACGGTCTTAAGGACGGCGATCAGATCGGGTTCCTTGACCGGCTTGACCAGGTACTCCTTGGCCCCCTGGCGCATCCCCCAGATCCGGTCGGTCTGCTGGTCCTTGGTGGTGACGATGATGATGGGGATGTCGCCGGTTTCGCCATCGCGGTTGAGCGTGCGGGTTGCCTGAAAGCCATTCATGCCCGGCATCACCACGTCCATCAGCACGGCATCGGGGCGAGTCTTTCGGACCAGCTCTATGCCTTCCTCGCCGCTGTTGGCGACCGAGACCTCGTGACCATGGCGTTCTAGCATCTGCTGGAGCACGTAGACCTCGGTCGGCGAGTCATCAATGACAACGATATGAGCCACTATCCTGTCCTCTGGAAGAATGTCGAATTCGATTTCACGGGGGGCGGACCGGCGCGGGCGGTCGCCGAGACCCGACTCAGCCGGCCATCGCGTCTCGGTCGGTCACGAGACGCCCCTCGGCGAACCGTTGCACCGCCGCGAGGATCTCGTCGCTATTGAAGGGTTTGGTGAGGTAGTCGGACGCGCCGACGATCCGGCCGCGCGCCTTGTCGAAGATACTGTCCTTGCTCGACAACAGGATAATGGGGGTGTTGGCGAACCGATCGTTGTTCTTGATCAGCGCCGTGGTCTGGTAGCCGTCGAGGCGCGGCATCAGAATATCGATGATCACCACGTCGGGGTCGAAGCTGCCGATCCGCGCCAACGCGTCGAACCCGTCGATCGCGCTCTCGACCTCGCAGCCGGCCTTGCTGAGTATGCTGTCCGCCGTGCGGCGGATGGTCTTGCTATCGTCGACCACCATGACTCTCAGGCCATCGAGACCCGCCTGATTCTCTGTCGCTTCCATGTCTTCATCCTTGCTGCTGGTCGATTCTTGGCCCTGCTCCGTTCGAAATGTAACCAACGTGCCCGGCTTTGGCAAACGCCGTCACGGTAAACTTCCGCGCCCACTCGATGCCACACCGGCGCGGCTCGAACTGCGCAGGCTCAGGGTGGGCGTCCGCCGAGGACGGACAATGCGCCGTTCCGGTCAGGAGACGGGAGGGGGCCGCGGCGCATCACCAGCCAGAGCACACGGCAACTGGCAGGCTGCGAACCGCACTCGAGCCGGCGAGGGTGCGCCTCTATCGAGGGCGGCTCGCCAGGGCCGGAAGCGGCATCGTCATCGCATGGCTTTATGAAGAGAGCGGTCGACCTGCCTCTCCCCCGGGGAAACACGCCCAGGTTCCATCGTTTACACTGATCGGCCGGGCACGCTCGCCGTCCCGCAAACACCATGTCATCCCGTGTAAAGAGCCTGACGAACTTCGATGCCAAACCACCATTCCGCCCTGCAAATCGACAGCAACGAGACCTCGCCGGAACTGGAGTCGCATTACTGCGGCCCACTGCTGAGGATCGAATCGCACATCATCGAGAGCCGCCGCCGCATCGAAACCTGGTTTCGCGAGCAATGGCGCCGAACGCCCGCCCCCTTCTACTCCTCGGTGGATCTGCGCAACGCCGGCTACAAGCTCGGTCCGGTCGATACCAACCTGTTTCCGGCCGGCTTCAACAATCTCAACCACAGCTTCGACCCACTGGTGGTCCATGCGATCCAGTCGGCGGTCGAGCACGCCTGTCCCGACGCGCGCGGCATGCTGATCATCCCCGAGCGCCACACGCGCAATCAGTTCTACCTCGAATCGCTGGCCACCATGGCCGAGCTGTTCGAACTGGCCGGCTTCGAGACGCGTATCGGCTCGCTCGAGCCTCTCGGCGAACCCGCCCACTTCAAGCTGCCATCGGGACGGACGCTGACCCAGCACCCGATCCACCGCGAAGGGCGCCGGCTGGAGGTCGATGGCTTCTCGCCCTGCACCATCGTGCTCAATAACGACCTGTCCGGCGGGCGCGAGGAGATCCTCGATGACCTGGAGCAGACCGTGGTGCCGCCGACGGCATTGGGCTGGTGGCGGCGGTCGAAATTCGATCACTTCAGTCACTACCAGTCGCTCGCCCACGAGCTGGCCGAGCTGATCGACCTCGATCCCTGGCATCTGGCACCGATGATCCTCGACTGCGGCCAGATCGACTTCATGAAGCGCGAGGGCGAGACCTGCCTGCAGGAGAAGGTCGGCGAGATGCTTGCCGCCATCCAGAAGAAATACGACGAGCTCGAGATCAAGGAAAAGCCCTTCGTCGTGATCAAGGCCGATGCAGGCACCTACGGCATGGGCGTGATGATGGCGCAGTCCCCGGAGGAGGTCACCGGCCTCAACCGCAAGCAGCGCACCCGCATGGCCGCCTCGAAGGACGGCCGCAACATCAACCGGGTGCTGATCCAGGAAGGCATCTACAGCTTCGAACGACTGGGCTCGAGTGGGCACGTCGCCGAGCCGGTGCTCTACATGATCGACCGGCACGTCGTCGGGGGGTTTTACCGCGTCCACACCAAGAAGGGGCAGAGCGAGAATCTCAACTCCCCCGGCGCGGAATTCGTGCCGCTGCCCTTCACCCAGTCTTGCGTGACCCCGGCCCCGGACGCTTCACCCGACAGCGATCAGAACCGGCTGTACTGCTATGGCGTAGTTGCCCGCCTGGCGCTGCTGGCCGCCGCGCGCGAGCAACGCGACCTGGTCGGCGACCCAAGCGAAAACCCGGTCGCCGACTGACCCCCAAGCGGAGCCTACTCATGCGCATCGCCGTCGTCATGGATCCGATCGAACGGATCAAGCCCTGGAAGGACACCTCGTTTGCCTTCCTGCTCAGCGCCCAGGCCCGCGACTGGGACTGCTGGTACATCGAGCCCGAGTGGCTGTTCTTCGCCGACGGCATGCCTCAAGCGCAGGCCACCCGGATCACGGTGATCGATCGCGACACGGACTTCTACACGCTCGGAGAACGCACCGTTCACGCCCTGACGGACTTCGACATCATCCTGCAACGCCAGGACCCGCCGATCGACCTGGACTACCACTACGTCACCGGGCTGCTCTCGCTGGCCGAACAGGCCGGTGTCGTGGTCGCCAACCGGCCGGACGCCGTGCGGGCGGCCAACGAGAAACTCCTCGCCCAGCATTTCCCCGCCCTTTGCCCGCCGACGCTGGTCAGCCGGTCGATCGAGCAGTTCAAGGCCTTTATCGCCGAACAGGGCGAGATCGTGGTCAAGCCACTGGATGCCATGGGCGGCAGTTCGATCTTCAAGATCCACGCGGACGACGAGAACACCCAGGTGATCCTCGAGGTGATGACCCACGACCAGACCGAGCTGGTGATGGCGCAGCGCTACCTGCCCGAGATCCGTACCGGCGACCGGCGCGTGTTGCTGATCGACGGCGAACCGGTCGACCACGCGCTGTTGCGCGTGCCCGGCGAGAAGAGCTTTCGCGCCAACCTCGCCGCCGGCGGACGGGGCGAGGTGGTGCCACTGCGTGAACGCGACCGCGAGATCGCCGCCGCCGTCGGCCCGTGGCTGGCCGAACGCGGCCACTGGTTCGTCGGCCTGGACGTGATCGGCGACTGGCTGACCGAAATCAACGTCACCAGCCCTACCTGCGCCCGCGAGATCAGCGCGGCGACCGGCCAGGACGTGACCGGCCGACTGCTCGATTCGCTGGCGAGACGCCGGCCGACATGATCGATTCCCGGCGCCGCGCCCTGATGGCCGCGCTGGCCGGAATACCGCTCGGTCCACTGCTCGGCGGCTGCGCCGCCGAGTCGCCGCTGAACGAGGGGGGATTCTCGGTATTCGGCCAGGTCTGGACGCTGACGTTCTTCGACACCCCGCCAGGCCGAATCAATGACGCCCTCGCTCGCGCCGAGAAACTGGTCGAACCGCTCTACCGCCGATTGCACCCCTGGAAGGACAGCGAGCTCACGCGCCTGAACCGCCAACTTGCCATGCAAGGCGAGGCGCGCGTCAGCGACGATATTCGCGCCCTGATCGAGGCGGCCCGGCCACTGTTCGAGGCGAGCGGCGGTCGTTTCGATCCCACCATCGGCGGATTGATCGAACAGTGGGGATTTCACCGTGACGGCGGCCGAGACCAACCGTTCGAGCCCCCTCCGGATGCGGCACTTGACGACTGGCTGGCCGACGCCCCCTCGCTCGATGACGTGCATCTCGAAGGAAACCGGGTCCGCGTCGACAACCGCCGGGTGCAGTTCGACTTCAACTCCCTGGCCGAGGGCTTCGCCGCCCAGCGCGTACTCGCCAGCCTTGACACCCTCGGCGTCACCGACTGCCTGCTCGACACCGGCGGCGATCTCTACACGCGGGGCCGCCCCGGCGATCGGGACTGGCAGCTCGGCATCCGCGATCCGCGCGGTGAGGGCTCGCTCGGCGGCGTGGCCCTCGCCGGCCACCGAGCCTTGTGCAGCTCCGGCAACTACGAACGTCACATCCGTTACCGCGGCGAGGACTTCGGCCACATCCTCGACCCACTGACCGCGCGCCCGGTCCATGGCAACGCGGGCACGACCGTGCTGGCCCGCGACCCGGTAACCGCCGACGGCGCCGCCACCGCCCTGATGCTGATCACGCCCCAGGAGGCGTCCACATTCGCCCGGCGACTGGGACTCGACGGAATCCTGCTCGTGACCGAGAATGGCGAGCCGTGGCGGGATGCCAAGATGCGGCAAGCAATGCAGTCGTTCCCCGCGAACGGGCCCGCCAACTGGCGGACGCTTTGACCACATCGATCCGGAGGGCAGGGATGCCGACACAGCCAACCAACCGCGGCGGGCGGGCCAGACCCGACCTGCCGGGTTCGAACCGGGTGCTCAAGGCAGCACTGGTGCTGGCGGTGCTGGTGCACCTCGGGCTCCTGCTGCTGCACTTCACCCGACCTGAGGTGGAGCGGCGCCCGATGATCGAGATCAGCCTCGATGCCCCACCGGCCGAACGTAGCCGCGATGCCGGGGAGCGAATCGACACCCGTTCCCTCGACCTGCCCGCCGATCCCTCCCTGGCCGGACTGGCCGGCCAGGAGAGCCCTCACGATACCCAGCGAGAGACCGGCCGCGGCCCACAGCACGAGGGCGCCGGCGGCGCGAGCGACTCGCCGCGTCCTCTCTCGACCCGGGATCGCATCGACCGCCTGTACGCCCAGGTGAATGCCGCACTGCGGACCGGTTACGCCACCAGCCGCACCCAGGGCGGCCCGGCCGGTCGCTACCTCGCCCGCTGGAAGCGCCAGGTCGAGGTCTACGGCAACCGACACTACCCGAGCGCCCTGGTCCAGGAGAGCCTATCCGGTCAGGTGATCCTCGAGGCCACTATCGGCAAGCAGGGGCACGTGCTCAACCTCGCCATCCGCCGCTCCTCGGGCAGCGCCGCGGTCGACAACGCGGCGCGCAACCTGCTGCAGGCCGCGGCGCCCTATCCGCCGTTCCCCGCTGATCTGGCCGCCGAAAACGACCGGCTGGTGATCACGCGCACCTGGGTATTCACGAGCGATAGGCGATTGCGCAACGAGGCCCCCGCAAGCCCTTGATCGGCCGCCAAGGCAACGCCGTACGGAATGCCAAATCCCGCCGGGCGCGCCCTGGACCGGGCATCTGCGGCGTCGCGAGGCCCAGCCCTGGATCTCGCCCTTGGGGCGGGGACTGCCGATTCGTGTTCGTCCTTGCAAAGGAAACGAGTCTTGCGCGGCGGACCCGTGCCCACTCGGACCAGGGCACGGGTAGCGGTATGGCATTCGTGCAAAGTCTCCCTGCGAACCTTAACCGGGCCGGCGTTGCGCTGACCCGGCCCCGCCCCTATACTTGCCCGTCGCCCGTCAGCGGCCACGGTCGGCATGACGAGGCAGGCAGCGGCCTGGTCCGCCCGCCGGGGCCCGTGCCGCGAGTCGTCACGTCGGCGCCTTTTGTTTCAAACTCAGCGTCTGCTCGGGCAGAGGTGGTGCAAAAACATGGCAGTTGAACTCCCGCAAGGTTACAAACCCTCGGAAGACGAGGAATACATGAACCCGAAGCAGCTGGAGTACTTCCGGCAGAAGCTTCTGACCTGGCGCGAGCAGTTGATGACCGAATCGGATTCGACCATCAACCACCTGCGCGAGGAAAACTGGCAGGAACCGGACATCAACGACCGGGCGACGCTGGAGTCGGACGCGGCCCTCGAACTACGCACTCGGGACCGGTACCGCAAGCTGATCAACAAGATAGACAAAGGCTTGAAGCGGATCAGCGACGGCGACTACGGCTATTGCGAGGAGACCGGCGACGAGATCGGCCTAAAACGCCTCGAGGCGCGGCCGATCGCCACTCTGACCATCGAGGCTCAGGAACGTCACGAACGGCTCGAACGTGTCCAGCGCGATGACTGACTTGGCCCGACGCCTCACCCTCGCCACCGCGCTGCTGCTCTGCGCACCGATGGCCCTGGCCGAGACCCAGGTTCGCATCGAGACAAACCTCGGCCCGATCGTGGTCGAGCTCTACGACGAGCGCGCCCCGGCCACGGTCGACAATTTCCTCGGCTACGTCCGCGACGGTTTCTACGACGGCACCGTCTTCCACCGCGTGATTCCGGACTTCGTCGCCCAGGGCGGCGGCTTTAACGCCGATTTCACCCGGAAGGAAACCCGCGCCCCGGTGAAGAACGAGGCCGGCAACGGCGTGGGCAACACCCGCGGCACCCTGGCGATGGCACGCACCTCGGATCCCGATTCGGCCACCTCTCAGTTCTTCATCAATCTCGCCGACAACGCCTTTCTCGATCGTCGTGACGACTCGGCAGCCGGCGCCGGCTACACGGTGTTCGGCGAGGTGATCGAGGGCATGGACACCGTCGAGAGGATCGCCGACGTGCCCACCGGCGCGGCCGGTCCGTTCGGCAAGGACGTGCCGCTCGAGACGGTGCGGATCGAGTCCGCGAGCGTTGTCGCGGCGGACGACTGATCGCGCGGTGACGGCACCGGCCGACAGCCCATCCCGCCAGCGATGACGAGCGCAGCCGAGCACCGATTCGTCACCGACGACAACGCGGTCGAGTCGCTGCTCGACGCGATCGAGCAGGCAGACGCCCTGCCACTCGACACCGAGTTCATCCGCGAGCGCACCTATTTCCCCCGCCTCGCTCTCCTGCAGATTGCCACCGGCCCCACCGTCTGGCTGGTCGACCCGACCTCAGGCACCGACCTCAGCCCACTTTGGGAAGCGCTCGTCACGACTCGCACCCCGGTGGTGCTGCACGCCGGGGACCAGGATCTCGACCTGATCCTTGGCGCCGCCGGGCGGTTGCCACGCAAGGTCTTCGACAGCCAGATCGCCGCCGAGCTGCTCGGCATCGGCAGCCAGATGAGCTATGCAGCCCTGGTCGAGACGCTCCTGGACGTGACCCTGGACAAGGCCGAGAAACGCAGCGACTGGCTGGCCCGGCCATTGAGCCGTCGCCAGATCGAGTACGCCGTCCAGGACGTCGCGCAGTTGCAGTCGCTCTATCCCCTGCTACGCCAACGCCTGGCCGATCTCGATCGCCTGGACTGGATGGCCGAGGAAACGAGCGAGCAACTCAGGCCGGAGCGCTTCGCCCCCGACGATCGCGAACGCTGGAAGAAGATCAGTGGCGTGCAGAGCCTCGACCGAGCCGGCCTGGCAAGCCTGCGCGAACTGGCCGCCTGGCGCGAGTGTCGCGCCCGCGAACTCGACCGCCCCCGCCGCTGGGTCTGGGACGACCAAGCCATGCTTGACCTCGCGCATTCGGTCGCGCGCGCGCAAACACCGGCAAGCGTCGAACAAATCGAGAGTCGGCTGGCGCGCGCGCGCACGCCGCTGGGGAAAGACGTCGAGGCGCGCCGAGCCCTTGCCGACACGATCGCCGCGGCCCTCGACCAGGACCCGGCGAACTGGCCACGGCCGCCGCGGCCACCGGTCTTGCCTGCCGCCCAACGGGAACTGGTAAAATCTTGGCAGGATCAACTGGCGGTGGCCGCGGCCGAGTCCGGCGTGACCGCCTCCCGGCTGGCCACCAGCGCCGATCTCAAACGACACCTGCTCGACCCGGAACGACCGTCTCGACTCACCCGGGGCTGGCGGGCACCGTTGCTCGCCCCGATCCTGCGCGCACACGACTGACGACCACGACCGGAGGACCCCCGCCGATGACCGACAACGAGATCATCAAGCTGATCCAGGCCGAACTCCCGGACGCCCAGGTGCGTCCCGACGGCGAAGGCTGCAATTTTCGTATCGCGGTGACCAGCGGCGCCTTCGTCGGCAAGTCCCTGCTTCAGCAGCACCAGCTCCTCAATCGCATTCTCAAACCGGCCCTCGAATCCGGCGACCTGCATGCCGTGACCTTTGATACCCGTACCCCAGACCGCTGAACCCTAGGGAAGGTCTGCAAGAATCGATGGTGTTCCTGGTTCGTGGGTTTGTTCGCTTTTCTGGCGCCGGCCCTCGACCACCCGACCACTCCGACCGAGAGGATCTACGCATGGCAATCGATTCCAGCAACCGTGACCAGGTCGAAGCCGCGGCCTTTCGCCGGCTGGTGGCCCACCTGCAGGATCGGACCGACGTGCAGAACATCGACCTGATGAACCTGGCCGGGTTCTGCCGCAACTGCCTGTCGCGGTGGTTGCGCGAGGAGGCCGAGAAACAGGGCATCGAGCTCGACGACGCCGAGGCACGTGAACACGTCTACGGCATGCCTTACGAAACATGGAAGGCACGTCACCAGGCCTGATGCCTGATGCGGGCACGCCTCCGGCGCGACGACCGCACTGCCCGGCGACAATGCCGGACCCCCGCGTAAGCGCTCCGCGGCGGTTCTTGGAAGTCGTTGAAAAAACGCCCGGACATCGGATGCCCGGGCGTTTTCTCGCATCGGTTAGGGCGCGCGAGCGCGGCTGGATTACAGGAGCGCTGGCCACTCCCCGGCATCGAGTGCCTTGGCGGCCCGCTCCCGATAGAACTCGACCCCGGCATTCTGAAAGGGACCGGTGTCATTGGCGGTGATCACGCGATACCAGCCCGTGTAGATCGCCAACAACTCGTCGGTGGTGAAGTCCGCAAGCTCACGGGGGTCGTCGCTCTGTGCGGCGAGCGCCCCGAGCTGCTCCTCGAGTATCTCGTGCAGGCGAACGATCACCGCTGCGATCGGCTGATCCCGGTGCGATGGGGTGGTGCCACCAAGGATCCGTGCGGCCTCCTTGACCTCGCCGGGATAGCCCTCGAGGACCTCGGCGACCTGCTCGAGCATCGGCGCGGCCTTCTGCAAGGCACGGCTGGCCGGCACCGGGAAACCCCGCCCCTGGGTGGACTCGACCTGAAGCTTGGCGATCCGCATGGCGGTCGCCATGTCGGGCAGACCGACGTTGTTGGCGCGGCGAATGGCGACGTCGAGCCGGTCCGGGGTCACGCCCATGCCACTGCCGAGGTACTTCAGGTAGGCGATGCTGAGGTTCTCGCGCTCCAGGTAGATCTGGCTACCACGTCGATAAGGCAATACCTCGTCGGCATTCAGTCGCTGTTCGATGACGAGTTGTTCTGGGTCGTCGGAGACGATCTGTGCCCCCGCCAGCGGGGTACCGCCCGAGGGGTGGCAGGTACCGGCAAGCGTCTTGTCCTTGCCGGTGACCACCTCGTTGATCTTGAGCGTCAGGCTACCGTCGTCATGGACCGTTTCCACCAGTCCAACGGCGTAGCCGTCGAGTTCAGGGTTGGGCTCGAACATCGGCACGAATACCTTTTCGCCCTTCTCGAACCCGGCGGCCTGCGAGGGGCCGACCAGCAGGAGCGAAGCGGCCAGGGCCACCGCCGCCGGGGCCACCGCCGCCAGGGCCGCGCCGGACAGGCCGCGGCTGAAAGCCGCCGCCGATTGACGGATAATGGCCCGTCCGACCAGCCATGGCCCCTTGATGGCCGCTGGCCCCGAGGACAGGTTACTGTTCATCATTGTCACCTCGATTCGCGTTTTAGTCATGCCACCATTCCCGCAATCCACCCGGCGCGGGCCGGCCATCATGCGTCGCCCTCCTCCGAGCCGCAAGCGGTGCGGGGCATGACGCTCCGACTGATCGAGCGGCAGGTCGACGGCCATGGACCGCTGGAGGTGGTCGAGGAGCGAGGCGAGATCGCCCTGCGCTTCGGTACGCCGACTGAGCAATCGGCCTGGCGTCCCGCGGAGCCCGACCGATTGAGCTTCGCGTATTACCGGGGCCTGACCTTGCCGCTGGCGCTGCATCCCGCCCCAAAGCGGATCGGCCTGTTCGGGCTCGGCGGCGGCGTGCTGGCGAAGTTTCTACTGGAACATACCGAGTCTAGCATCCACGCGATCGACCTGCGCCCGGCGCTCGCGGGACTGGCACAACGTCATTTCGGGCTCGAGCTCGGTCATCCGCGCCTCGACTTGCAGTTCGACGACGTCTGTGACGATCGCTGGCGTCCTCCGCGGTCGCTGGACGTGGCGCTGCTCGACCTGTTCGACGAGGAGGGCATGGTCCGGCTGCCGGATGCCAGCATTGCGCGAATGGCGGATGCACTGCGCCCCGGGGGCATTCTCGCCGCGAACCTGTGGCGCAGCAGCATGCCCGTGGTCGCCGATATCCACCGGCAGCTCTCGCAACACTTCCATGCCGACGCGCTGGTCGCCCACGTGCCGGAGCGGCTCAATACCCTGATGATCTACCGGCGACAGCCCTGGTCTGCGACCGACCTGCAGGCCGGCGTGGCCGCACTGACGCACTCGCCCGCCGCGCTGCGCCGGGCGCAGGCCGAGGCCTGGCAATGGTTGCAGCCCTTGCGGAGTGACCGGCGTCGCCGCTGATGCCACGCTCAAGGCGTGGCGCGCGTTCGGCGATCCAGAACGAGGAAAGGCCCGCCTGGGAGGCGGGCCTTTCGGGTTGTGGCGCAGCGGACGGGACTCGAACCCGCGACCTCCGGCGTGACAGGCCGGCATTCTAACCAACTGAACTACCGCTGCTTGTAGAG
>JAFGUH010000116.1 GCA_016938615.1 Halothiobacillaceae bacterium
CACCAAGATCAAGAGCGTTCAGAACACGCGCAAGATCACCAAGGCGATGGAAATGGTCGCCGCATCCAAGATGCGGCGCGCCCAGGAAGCGATGGAGGCGACGCGCCCCTACGCCGAGAAATTTCTCGAGGTCGTGGGGCACATCACCAATGCGCATCCGGAATACCGTCATCCGTTGATGGTCGAGCGCGAAGTCAAGCGCGTGCTGATGATCGTGGTCACCACGGATCGCGGCCTGTGTGGCGGGTTGAACGTCAACCTGCTCAAGCGCGCCGGCGAGACGATCCGCGAGTATCAGAACAATGGTGTCGAGGTCGACGTGATCCCTGTTGGCAGCAAGGGCCGCGCGTTTTTCCGCCGCTACGGCGGCAACGTGCTGACCTCCGTGACCGGTCTGGGTGACAAGCCCAGCTACGCGGGCATGCGCCAGGCGGTCAACGCGGCGCTGACCGCGTTCGAGAACGGTGACGTCGATCGCATCGAACTGGCGCGCAACGAGTTCGTCAACTCGATGACGCAGAACCCGAGAGTCGAGCAGATCGCGCCCTTGCAGTATCAGGAAGACGACAGCCTCAAGCATCACTGGGACTACCTCTACGAGCCGGACTCGCAGATCGTCCTGGACGCGGTGCTCAAGCGCTACATCGCCGGTCTGATCGTGTCAGCGGTGGTCGAGAACGTGGCTTGCGAAATGTCGGCCCGTCGGATCGCGATGAAGAACGCCTCCGACAACGCCAGCGACATGATCACGGACCTGAAGCTCGAGTACAACAAGGCGCGTCAGGCGGCGATCACGCAGGAAATCTCGGAGATCGTCTCCGGCGCGGCCGCCGTGTGACGACGGCACCAACCCATTTTTCGAATTGAAAGAGGAACACACATGAGTTCTGGAAAAATTGTCGAGATCATCGGGGCGGTGATCGACGTCGAATTTCCGCATGACCAGGTGCCTTCCGTCTACGACGCGCTGCGCGTTGACGACAACGGCCTGGTGATCGAGGTTCAACAGCAGATCGGTGACGGCATCGTTCGTGGCATCGCCATGGGCACCTCCGACGGTCTCAAGCGCGGCCTGGCCGTCAGCAATACCGGCAAGCCGATCTCGGTCCCGGTCGGCAAGGGCACCCTGGGTCGCATCATGGACGTCCTCGGTCAGCCGATCGATGAGGCCGGCGCTGTCGAAACCGACGAGAAGTGGTCCATCCACCGCAAGGCGCCGAGCTTCGACGAGCAGTCTTCGGGCACCGAGCTGTTTGAGACGGGCGTCAAGGTCATCGACCTGCTCTGCCCGTTCGCCAAAGGCGGCAAGGTCGGCCTGTTCGGCGGTGCCGGCGTGGGCAAGACCGTCAACATGATGGAGCTGATCCGCAACATCGCCGTCGAGCACAGCGGCTACTCGGTCTTCGCCGGCGTGGGCGAGCGTACCCGTGAGGGCAACGACTTCTACCACGAGATGAAGGACTCCAACGTCCTCGACAAGGTCGCCCTGGTC
>JAFGUH010000117.1 GCA_016938615.1 Halothiobacillaceae bacterium
GCGACATGTCGGGTGTCTACTCGACCGGTTTCTCGGGCAAGGGCGCGGTCGATGCCGTCAAGATGGCGGTGCGCGATTTCGGCGGCACGGTGCTGGGCAAGCCGATCGAGGTGATCTCGGCGGACCACCAGAACAAGGCCGATGTCGGCTCGGCGACCGCGCGTCAGTGGATCGACCAGGATCATGTGGACATGATCGCGGACCTGACCAACTCGGCCGTGGCGCTCGCCGTGCAGCAGCTCGCCTCGGAGAAGCACACGCTGACCTTCGCCACGGGCGCCGCGACCTCGGCGCTGACCGGCAAGGATTGCACGAATTACGGCATCCATTACGGCTATGACACCCATGCGCTGCCCGTCGGCACCGCGACCGCAGTCGTCAAGAATGGCGGCGACAGCTGGTATTTCATCACCGCCGATTACGCCTTCGGCCATGCGCTTCAGGACAACACCGCCGAAGTCGTGAAGAACCTCGGCGGCTCGGTCGTCGGCAGCTCGGACGTGCCGCTCGCCACCACCGATTTCTCGTCCTACCTGCTGCAGGCGCAAAGCTCGGGCGCGAAGGTGATCGGTCTGGCCAATGCCGGTCAGGACACCGTGAACGCGATCAAGCAGGCGCATGAGTTCGGCATCGTCGAGGGCGGTCAGCAGCTCGCCGGCATGCTGGTGCTGATCTCGGATGTGAAATCGCTGGGCACCGATGTCGCCAAGGGGCTGCAATTCACCTCGGGCTGGTATTGGAACCAGGATGATGCCTCGCGCAAGTGGAAGGAAGAATACGAGAAGTTCTCGGGCGGCGAAGCCCCGACCTTCCCGCATGCGGCCGACTACTCGCTGACGATGGCCTATCTCAAGGCGATCCAGGCGGCCGGGACGGATGATCCCGACAAGGTCCGCGCCGAGCTTGGCAAGATGAAGATCGACGACTTCTTCGCCAAGGGCGGCACGATCCGTCCCGATGGCCTGCTCGAGCACGACATGTATCTGCTCAAGGTCAAGGATGGCGGCACCGATCCGTGGGACGTGGCCGACGTGGTCCGCACGATCCCGGGCAAGGATGCCTATGCCTCGCTGGCC
>JAFGUH010000118.1 GCA_016938615.1 Halothiobacillaceae bacterium
CGAAGGCGGGCTCATTGCCCGCCGAGGGACGGCAACGACGAGTGCGGGCAAACCCGCGAGCCCCGTCCGGGCGGGCCTCCAAGGGCCAATCTGCGGCGTTGCAGCCCTTGTAAAGGGCGATGGCCCTTCACGGCGTACTGCGCCTTGCATCTGGGCCCTTGGAGGTCCCGCAGAGACGTCATCGAATCGTGCAGACCTTCCTTAAGAAAACCCTGCACGCATCGATAGTGGCTCAAGCGGGACCGCCAAGGGTACAGATGCAGGGCGGCGGGTCGCCGATCTTCCCGCGGGCGGCGATTCCCTCGCGATGCGATTCGTGCGTGACGACACTCGCCGACGGCCCACGAGTCGTCCACCATGAAAAACGCCGACGGTTACGTCGGCGTTCGCTTGCACCTCCAGGGCGATACGATAGTGCCTCAGCCCTCGATCGGTGCGGTGATCGAGAACGCCCCGCGGATGTCGCCTGCCTCGAAGCCCACGGCCTGGTCGTCAGGGTAGAGTTTATCGATCTTCGCCTTGAGTGCCGGGTCCACGTTCGTGCCGTGGCAGGTCAGGCAGACGCCGTCGGTACCGATGGCCTTCATGTAACGCAAGCGGCGCTCGCCATCGACGTTGGCCACCTCGTGCCACTCGATCGATTTCGGCGACTCCCCGTCGGCTCGACGCGTCTGGAAGTCCTCGAGCACGGCCCGTTCCCAGCTCGTCGGTTCGGTCGCGCGGGGCTTTAGGCTGGTGCGACGCAGGGTGAAGCCCGTTTCTTCGCTCAATTGCGCGGCGATTTCGGGTGCGCGCTCATTGCAGACACTGACGGCAGCCATTGGTCCGCCTGCTTTCATCGCAGCCTGCAACTCGCCCTTGAGGGTCTTGCCGAAGGTCTGCGCTGCCTGGCGGTATTCGTCGAGCTGTTGGTCGATCGGTTCTTGCGCCTGGGCCGGCAAGGAGAAGCTCAGGCCCATCGCGATGGCCATTGCCAGCAGTCGAGGGGCAGGGATTGGCAAGAAGGTCATGAGGTATCTCCGGTTGGTCCGAACGTGTTGCCGATAACCCCAGAGGATAGGGGTAGCCAGAACATTTATAAAGCACTGTGGAAGGCGGTGCAATGGCGATCGAATAGCCAAAGAAAAGGCCGATTCGCGCGGAATCGGCCGATGTGTCGAAACCCGGCAGGCGACCCGTCTCGGATCAGAACGGGTTGTAGGATTTCTCCTGCGTGAACTGGATGTAGCCGACGCCGGCACCCAGTCGCAAGCCCACGCCGACCCGGATCGGGGCGACGACGATCGACTGGCTGCGCAGATAATGCATGCCCACGCCGCCGACGAGGAACGCCGAGCCCGACACCCCGGCAAAGCGCTGGAAGATCAGTTCGGGGTCCGGCAGGTTATAGACCAGCATGAACACACGGCCCGCATCGCCGCCAAAATCCCAGCCGATCGACGGGCCTTGCCAGTAGACCTTCTGGTTCACTCCGCTCTTGGCGACGAACTCGCCCATGCCGTAGCGCACGCCGACCACGATGGCGCCACCACCTTCCTCGCCCTTGATGATGGCGTTGGGGCGCCCGTACTGGGCAAAGGCCCGGTCGACCACCTTCGCGATCGCTTCGGCCGAGCCCCCCAGGAAGTCGACCGCCTCCTGCGTGGTTTCGTAGCGGTCGTAGCCACCCTCGTCCGAGCCGGTGTTCGTGGCAGAGGCGTCGTTGTTCGCTGCGGCTTGTTGCGGCGGATTGCTGGCGCATGCGCTCAGCAGTAGGGCGCCGAGGAGCGGTAAGGCGAGCTGAAAACCGCGGCGCATCGCGCCGAGGGCGCGGTTGTCGGTTGTGGGTGTGGTGCGATGAATGCCTGTCATGTCGAACAAGGTCCCTTGGTCGGAGTGAAACGGCAGTGAATGGCTAACCCGATGGACCACCGGCGAGGCCAAAAGTTGCCAAACGTCTCGGCGCCCGGCGGGGCCGGACCCCGGTTGACAACCCGCTGGTTTGCGGCAAGCATACGCGCTTTGCCGTCGGGACAGTCCGCGGCAACGCGTGTTGAACGGGATAACCGAATGAGTATCAAGTCCGATCGATGGATTCGCCGCATGGCGGAGCAACAGGAGATGATCGAGCCGTTCGAGCCCGGCCAGGTGCGCAGCATGCCGGGGGCAAATGGTGAGCCCGAGCCGATGATCTCCTACGGCACCTCGAGCTACGGCTACGACGTGCGCTGCTCGAACCATTTCAAGGTGTTCACCAATATCAACACCACGATCGTCGACCCCAAGGCCTTCGACGAGCGCAGCTTCGTCGACGTCCATGCCGACGTCTGCATCATCCCGCCGAACTCCTTCGCCCTGGCCCACACGGTCGAATACTTCCGCATCCCGCGCAACGTGCTCACCATCTGCCTGGGGAAATCGACCTACGCCCGTTGCGGCATCATCGTCAACGTCACCCCGCTCGAGCCCGAGTGGGAGGGGCACGTCACGCTGGAATTCTCCAACACCACGCCCCTCCCGGCGAAGATCTACGCCAACGAGGGCGTGGCGCAGATGCTGTTCCTGGAGTCCGACGAGGTCTGCGAGACCTCCTACAAGGACCGAGGCGGCAAGTACCAGGGGCAGCGCGGCGTGACCCTGCCGACGGCCTGACCGCCGCCGCCTTGCGCCGGGCGACCGGTTCTGCACGCCCCCGGTATCGCAGCGGGGGCGTTTTGCGTTCTACTCCGCGGTTTCCGCGACGCCGTTGAGCATCAACACCGTCCAGCCGCGCGCCTCGGCCTCGCGGCGCAGCACCGGATCGGGATCGACGGCCACCGGGTGGTCGACCTGCTCGAGCAGTGGCAGGTCGTTGCGTGAATCCGAGTAGAACCAGGTTTCCTCCGGGCGCGCCTGCTGGGTTTCCAGCCATTCCTCGAGCGCGAGGATCTTGCCGTGCTGGAAGGTCGGTGTGCCGGTGTAGCGGCCCGTGTAGCGGCCATTGCGGCGCTCGGGCTCGGTGGCCAGCAGGTGCGGAATGTCGAACAGCTCGGCGATCGGGGCGGTGACGAAGGCGTTGGTCGCGGTGATCAGCATCAGGGTGTGCCCGCGGCGGCGGTGGGATTCGACCAGTTCGCGCGCGGCCGGGGTAATGAGCGGGCGGACGTCTGTCTCGATGAACTCCCCCCGCCAGGTTTCCAGGTCCTCGGCCGGGTGCTCGGCCAACGGCGCCAGCGCGAAGCGCAGGTAGGCGTCGATGTCGAGCGTGCCTTGCTGGTAGTGACGCAGAAACTCGTCGTTGTGCCGGGCGTGTTGCTCGGCGTCGACAATCCCGCGTTCGGCCATGAACGCCCCCCAGGCGTGGTCGGAATCGCCGGCGAGCAAGGTGTTGTCGAGATCGAAAATAGCCAGTTTCACGGAATGCCTCCTGCCCGGCAGGCGATGTCCCTGCCGCCTTGTATCGACTTGGGTCCAGCCCCGGGGCCGGTTCGACGGCCGCGCATGATACCCCATCCTGAGCTTGGTTTATCGCCCCCCGGTTTTGTGAAAGAATCAACGACACTTGGGTGACCGGGGCAGCCACATGGCGCGCGCCGCGTCACCTCTGCGGGGCCCCGCGCCCCGCCGTTTTTGGCGCGTGACTTTTGCAAGAGTGGAATCGTGATTGACCGTAGCGGTTTTCGACCCAATGTTGGCATCATCGTCTGCAACCAGCGGGGCGACGTTTTCTGGGGCAAGCGGGTGGGGCACCGGTCCTGGCAGTTTCCCCAGGGGGGGATCAATGCCGAGGAGCGGCCGCTGGAGGCCATGTATCGCGAACTGCGCGAGGAGGTCGGGCTGCTGCCCGAACACGTCTCGGTGATGGCATGGACCCGCGGCTGGCTGCGCTACCGTCTGCCGCGCAACATGGTGCGACGCAACGTCCAGCCGGTGTGCATCGGTCAGAAACAGAAATGGTTCCTGCTCCGACTGCGCGCGGACGAGGCCGCCTTCGATCTCAACGCCTCGCACAAGCCGGAGTTCGACGGCTGGGAATGGCGACCCTTCTGGTCGATCCTGCCCGAGGTGATCTACTTCAAGCGCACCGTCTATTTCCAGGCACTGCACGCGCTGGCACCGTTCCTTGAGCAGGTGCCGGCGGAGTGCCCCGACGAGTGCCTGCCCGAGCAATTCGAGCGTCGCGCCGAGACGACCGACTTGACCCCCACGCATCTGGCGGAGCCGCGCGATGCTCGATGAACTCCGCCAGATCGTCACGGAAGTGTCCAAGTCTGCCGACCTGCGTGCCGCACTCGACCTGATCGCCCGGCGGGTGCAATCGGTGCTCGACGCCTCGGTCTGCTCGGTGTATGTGCTCTCCGGCGACGAGGACGCCGGTTCCGCGGCCTCGCTGGTGCTGCAGGCCACCGAGGGACTCAATAAGTCGAAGGTGGGACAGGTGGCCCTGGGGCTCGACGAGGGCCTCGTGGGTCTGGTCGCCCGCCGAGCCGAGCTGATCAACCTCGAAGATGCCTCGACGCATCCGGCATTCAAGTTCGTACGCGACATCGGCGAAGAGCCCTATCACGGTTTCATGGGCGTGCCGATCATCCATCGCGGCGAGGTGCTGGGCGTGTTGGTGGTCCAGGCGCGTGAACGGCGCCGCTTCTCCGACGACCAGGAATCCTTCGTCGTCACGCTGGCGACCCAGCTGGCCTCGGCGATACGTCACGCGCGCGCCAGTGGCGAGTTGATGGACGCGAACAACGGGCCCGGCCACTTCGATTCGGCGTTCTCCGCGCGCGGGCTGCCCGGCTCCCCGGGGGTGGTGTTCGGGACGGCCGTCGTGGTCGCTGACGGCCAGTCGCTGGACATGGTCGAGGACCGTGAGGTCGAGGATGTCGACCGCGAGCTCGCCGCGCTTGACCGGGCGATCGAGGCCGTGCGCGATGAGTTCGAGCAACTCAAGGTCGACTTCGCGCGTGCCTCGGGCAGCGACGACGAGAATCTCCTGTTCGACGCCTTTATCCGCATGTTGTCCGGCGGGTCGCTGGTCGAGGCGATAGAGCAGCATATTCGCGCCGGACATTGGGCGGGGGCGGCCTTGCGCAACGCGATCGGCGAGCATGCAGCCGTCTTCGAGCAGATGAGCGATGCCTACCTGCGCGAGCGGGCGCAGGACATTCGCGATCTGGGCAACCGGATATTGCACAAGCTGCACGCCGAGAGCGACGGTCCGACCGAGTGGCCGGAGCAGATCGTGCTGGTGGGCAACGATCTTTCCGCCTCGCACCTGGCCGAGGTGCCCACCGAGCGGCTGGTCGGCATCGTCTCCTCGACCGGCTCGGGGTCCTCGCATCTGGCGATCCTTGCCCGTGCGCTGGGCGTGCCGGCAGCAATGGGTGTCGCTGACCTGCCGGTCTCTCGACTGCGTGGCAAGGAAGTGGTGGTCGACGGGTATCGCGGCCTGGTGGTGGTCAGGCCGCGTGGATCGCTCCGTGAGGAAATGCTGCGCCTGGCACGCGAGGAAGCCGAACTCACCGAGGAGCTCGCCGGCCTGCGCGACGAGCCTGCGCTTACTTCAGATGGCGTGCGCGTCGCGATGCACGTGAACATCGGCCTGCTCTCGGACATGGCGCCGTCGTTGACCGTCGGCGCGGAAGGGATTGGCCTGTACCGCACCGAGGTGCCGTTCCAGATCCGCAAGCAGTTCCCGGGCGAGGAGGAGCAGGCGCACATCTATCGCGAGGCGATGGAGACCTTCGCCGGCAAGCCGGTGGTATTGCGCACGCTGGACGTGGGCGGTGACAAGCCGCTGTCGTACTTCCCGATCCGCGAGGACAACCCGTTTCTGGGGTGGCGCGGGATCCGCCTGGTGCTTGATCACCCCGAGATCTTCCTGACGCAGCTGCGCGCGATGCTCAAGGCCTCCGTCGGGCTGAACAATCTGCACATCCTGTTGCCCATGATCTCTGCGGTCGACGAACTCGACCAGTCGCTGGCGTACATCGCGCAGGCGGTCGACGAGGTCACCGAGGAGATCGGTGAGATCCAGCGGCCCAAGGTGGGCGTGATGATCGAGGTGCCTTCCGCCGTCTACCAGGCCGATGCCTTGGCGCGCCGCTGCGATTTTCTCTCGATCGGCACCAACGATCTGACGCAGTACCTCCTTGCGATCGATCGCAACAACGAACGAGTCGCCTCGCGCTACGATGCCCTTCACCCCGCGGTTCTCGCGGCCGTGCGCGATGTCTGCAAGGCGGCCGCACGTCAGGGCTGCGACGTGGCCGTCTGTGGAGAATTGTCCGGCGATCCGCTGGGCGCGGTGCTGTTGCTGGGACTGGGCATCCACTCGTTGTCGATGAGCGCCGGCTCCCTGCCGCGCATCAAGTGGGTGATCCGAAGCTTCTCGCATGCCGATGCCCGTTCCTTGCTCGACCAGGCCATGCGTTGCGAGCGGCCGTCCGAGGTGCGTGCGCTGCTCAACCAGGCGCTCGTGGACCGGGGGCTGGGCGGGTTGATCCGTGCCGGGCGACACTGACACCCGGCGGGTGGCCCGAGGTCACCGGCGGGACGCCGGGGGCGATTGACTTCGCGGGGGGCGGTGCCTATCATGTCGCACCTTCGTCGCCCGACGGGTCACCCCGCTCAGGCGGACGGGGCGCGTTAGCGCGATGACGGCAAACGGAGTGTAGCGCAGTCTGGTAGCGCACCTGGTTTGGGACCAGGTGGTCGGGGGTTCGAATCCCTCCACTCCGACCAGTGAATTAGCCGAAACTTGCGCCTGTAGCTCAATCGGATAGAGCATCGGCCTTCTAAGCCGAGGGTTGCGGGTTCGAGTCCTGCCGGGCGCG
>JAFGUH010000119.1 GCA_016938615.1 Halothiobacillaceae bacterium
GAGGCCTTCTTCGGGCTTGACGGCACCGATTCGTCTGACGCGGACGCCGACTTCGACGACGACACGTTGGCCAACCTGGCCGAGGCGATGCTCATGACCGACCCCTTCGCTCCCGATACGGATACCGACGGCCTCGACGACGCCGAGGATGAGGATCCGATCAGCCGTGCGGCGATCCTCTGGGGCAACCCCCGATTTACCACTGGTGACTCCTACGGCTACACGGGTCCGGCCTGGTGGCTCGGGGCTGGCAAGTCCGGCGGCATCTGGGCCAACGGGACCTGGACTCTTTCCCAGTATGACTCGGGACAGCTTCTGATCGACCTCGATCCTGCGCTGCTGCCCGGCGACCTGATGATCGATCTGGTGCACACCGACACGCCCGACAGCGTGGTGGCGGTCTTCTTCGAGGATGATTTCGGCAATCGGACAACCATTGAGGAGGACATCACCGACGGTTCCGGGGTGCAGGGCATCCTGCGCATGGCGCTTCCCCTTTCCCTCTACACGAACACCGTGCGCATCGTGGTCGACGCCGAAACGGACGCGCAGGCCTATACGGTCTGGGCGTCGAGCCTCTATGTCGACGATGACGCGGACGGCCTCGACGCCGGTCAGGAAGCGCAGTTCGGCACCTCCGACGCCAATGCCGATTCGGACGGCGACGGTCTGAACGACTATTCCGAGGCGATGGTGCTGGGGACCGACCCGGCGGACGCAGACAGCGACCACGACAGCTTCAGCGATTATCTAGAACTTCAGCAGGGGAGCGATCCGTTTGTTCCCGTATGGCAGACGGGCGGACTGCCCGGTGTGCTGCAGGCCGAGCGCTGGGACGGCATCGAGGGCGACACCATCCACACCCTCGTGGGCGACCTTCGCTTCGGCGGCCCTTGCGATGCGGGCCTGCTGCTCGAATCCAGCGAATATGTCCCCTCCGGTGAAACACCCGATGCGGGCGACCACTATGGCATGCGCATTCGCGGCACGATTACCCCCGCCATCTCCGGGACCTACACCTTCCTGCTGAGCGGCGACGACGCGGCTCAGGTCTGGCTTTCCCCCTCCGCCAGTCCCTACGGCCGCAGCCTGCTGCTTGACCTCGGGCAGTGGACCGCTCTGCGCGACTTTGCCGATCCCGATGCCGTCACGGCCACCGTGGACCTGGTCGCCGGACACAAATACTACATCGAGATCCTCTTCCAAGAGATCGATGGAGAGGACCACTTTTCTCTGCAGTGGCTGCCGCCCGGAGCGGCCCTGCCAAGCTCCATCGGTCCGTATTACCTGCACGGCTACGTGCAGCCCACCGATGACCTCGACGCCGACGGCCTGCCCGACGACTGGGAAGCGGCCCACGGTCTTGATCCGCTCGACGGCACCGGCGGCGGCTACGC
>JAFGUH010000120.1 GCA_016938615.1 Halothiobacillaceae bacterium
GATAAAGGGACGATCGATGGCGAGCAGGGCGTCGCGCAGCGCCACGCTGGTGTGGGTCCAGGCGCCGGGGTTGATCAACACCCCGTCCAGCCCCTCGTCGGCCGCATGATGCAGCCGATCGATGGCCTCGCCCTCGTGGTTGCTCTGGAAGTGCTCCAGCGCCGCGCCTTGCCCCTCGGCGGCCCGGTCGAGGCGCTGGCTGACGTCGGCCAGCGTCAGTCGTCCGTAGCGTTCGGGCTCGCGGCTGCCGAGTCGATTGAGGTTGGGGCCGTTGAGTATCAGGATCCGTTTCATCGAGCCTCGCTCTCGTCGCCGGGCGGAACGGTTCTTCACGCCCACCGGGCGGTTGCGTTTCCCGCATTGTGCCGGTTGGGGGTGGCGAAGTCACGCGTTCGGTGGCGTTTTTTTGTCAATCGCCACCTATTGGCGGATTTTTCACGAAGTTATACCCCGTATAAGCAAAGAGCCCCGCGCAGGCGGGGCTCGATATCGATCAGCGGTTGGAGACGGCCGTGACATGGCCGAGGAATTCCTCGGGCGGCTGGTAGCCCACCACCCAGTGCTGACGCACCCGCTCGCCCGAGGCATCCCAGAAGATGATCCCCGGCGGTCCGTACAGGTCGAAACGTTTGAGCAATGCCTTGTGGTCGGCGTTGTTGGCGGTCACGTCGGCCTGCAACACCAGAAAGCCGCTCAAGGCGTCGATCACGCGCGGATCGCTGAAGGTGTTGTGCTCCATCTCCTTGCAGGAGATGCACCAGTCGGCGTAGAAGTCCAACATTACCGGCTGGCCCGCGGCCTTCGCCTGCTCGAGTGCCTGGTCGAGCTCGGCCTCGTTGTCGATCATGCGGAATTCCAGTTCGGCGACCTCGCCACCGCCTCCGCCGAGCGAGATGCCGGACAGCGGAGCAAGTGCGGTTCCCTTGGCGCCGGCAGCGACGCCGATCAGCATCAAGGCGCCCCACAACAGCAGCACCAGCCCGATCGACTTCCACAGCCGTATCCAGCCGGACGCCGCCTCGCGGATCGACTCGGTCGCGCCCATGTAGACCGCAGAACTGATCAGCAGCACGGCCCACATCAACTGGGTGATCGTGGCCGACAGGAAACGCTCGAGCATCCAGATCGCCACGCCCAGCAGCACGACGCCAAACACGGCCTTGACCGCATCCATCCAGCCGCCGGCCTTCGGCAGGTACTTGCCACCCAGCGTGCCGACCAGGATCAGTGGCAGGCCCATGCCGATCGAGAGAGCAAACAGCGCCAGCCCGCCCATTACCGCGTCGCCGGTCTGGCCGATGTAGATCAGCGAACCGGCCAGCGGCGGGGCCATGCAGGGGCCGACGATCAGTGCCGACAGGAAGCCCATGATCGCCACGCCCGTGAGCGTACCGCCCTGTTGGCGATTCTGCGCCTGCATGATGCGCGACTGGATCGAGGAAGGCAGCTGCAACTCGAAGAAGCCGAACATCGAGAGGGCGAGCGCGACGAAGATCGCCGCGAACACGGAGAGCACCCAGGGGTTCTGGAATGCCGCCTGCAGGTTCGCACCGAACAGCCCGGCGAGCACGCCGGCGACCGTGTAGGTGACGGCCATTGCCAGCACGTAGACCAGCGAGAGCACGAAGGCCTTGCGCGTGGTGATGTGTTCGCCCTGGCCGGCGATGATGCCGGAAAGGATCGGGATCATCGGGAACACGCAGGGCGTGAACGCGAGCAACAACCCGAACACCAGGAAACCGAGCACGATCGCCCAGGGGGCGCCGTCGACCAGCCGCTGCGTGATTTGATCGGTTTCCGAGCCGCCGCCCGTCGGCACGGCCGGGTCGGAACCCTCCGTCGCGGCGGCGGGGCGGCTTGTCTGATCAGGGGTCTTGCCTGTGTCGCTGCCCGTCTTGCCGGGCTCGCCGGTCCCGCTCAGCGCAGGCAGGTCCTCGACCGCCCTCGGCTTGCCCACCGAGTCGGGAACCGAATCAAGCCGCTCTGCATCCCCCGCGGCCGGATCGATCCGCCAGGCCTTTTCCATCGGTGGGTAGCACAGGCCCATGTCGGCGCAGCCCTGGTAACCGATCACCAGCGTGTAGGGTTCCTCGGCGTCGACGGCCAGTTCGGTCTCCAGCTGGTCGTGGAAGACCCAGACGGTACCGAAGTTGGGATCGTCCTTGCGCTCGCCCTCGCCGAGCCTCGCGGCCGTGATGGTCGCGCCGTCGCTTACGGCGGCCTTGAGCCGACCGCGGTAGAGGTAGTATTCGGGCACGATATCGAAGCGGACGAACACCTGCTCGCCATCCACGACCACCTCGGGGACGAATGCCTCCTCGGGGTCGAGCGGTTCGTTGCCACCGCCACCGAAAATGCCGCCCAGGCTGATGCCGCCGTCGCGCGAGTTCGCCCCAGCACTTGCCCCA
>JAFGUH010000121.1 GCA_016938615.1 Halothiobacillaceae bacterium
ATCACGTGGCGCATGCCGACAGCGTGTACGTGACCGGCTTCCAGACCATGAGCTATCTGGCGCGCGGTTTGTCCATGCGCCTCGGCTACGTGCGACCCAACGTGCACGAACTCGACGGTAGCGATGGCGTATACGCCAAGCTGCTTGCCGACCCTGCGTCGGCGCGTACCCTCATTCTCATCGACATCTTCCGCTACGGACGCAACGGTCCCGTGCTGGCCAAGGCGGCGCGCGAGCGCGGTGCGAACGTGATCGTGTTCTGCGACGAGTTCTGCGATTGGGCCGCCGGCATTACCCCTTACGTGGTCGCCTTGCCGTCGACCACCACGTTGTTCTTCAGATCCGATACGGCAATTCATTTCAGCTTGTCATTACTAGAACAGGACGTCATCGACGCGTACGGCGAAAACGTGCGCAAGCAGATGGAACTGCTTTCCGAGGCGCAGGAGTTGTTCGGTCAATACACGAAGTGAGGTCCGGCGGTTTTCGTCATGGCCGGAGCACACTGGCAACCGAAGCATCACGAAAGGAGCAGGGCAATGAATAGATACACATCGGCAATAACTGGCGTCGTGTGTTTGGCGCTGGGAGCGTTGGCCAGCGCGCCGTCGTTTGCCGCCACGCCGACCAACGTGCTGGTGATCGGCAAGGCGGCCGATCCGCAGACGCTGGATCCGGACGTCACCATGGACAACAACGATTGGACCATCACCTATCCCGCCTACCAGCGACTGGTGCGCTACAAAACTGTCGACGGCAAGGGCACTACCAGCGTCGTCGGCGAACTCGCCAAGTCGTGGACGGTCTCCCCGGACAAGCTCACCTGGACGTTCAAGCTGAACTCGGGCGACACCTTCGCCGATGGCGCGCCGGTCGATGCCGCAGCGGTCAAGTTCTCCTTCGACCGTCTGCTCAAGCTCGGCAAGGGCCCGTCCGAACCGTTCCAGGACCTCACCTCGGTGACGGTGATCGATCCCCACACCGTACAGTTCCACCTCAAGGCGCCGTTCGCGCCGTTTCTCTACACCCTGGCCAACGACGGCGCGGCGATCATCGATCCCAACGTGATGGCGCATCAGAGCAACGGCGACATGGCGCAGGGCTGGCTGTCCGAACACACCGCCGGTAGCGGGGCCTACCAGCTGGTGAGCTGGCAGAAGGGCCAGAGCCTGATCATGGAGCCGAATCCGCATTACCACGGGCCGAAGCCGCACTTCTCCCGGGTCATCGTCAAGATCGTGCCCGACGCCTCCGCGCGTCGCCTGCAGCTTGTGCGCGGCGATCTCGACATTGCCGAGGAACTGCCCATCGATCAGCTCAAGGCGCTGAAGAAGGACGGCAATGCGGGCGTAGTGGTGCGCGAGTATCCGAGCCTCAAGGTGACCTATCTCTACCTCAACAACAAGAAGGCGCCGCTGAACAACGTCGAGGTGCGCCGTGCGATCATCGACGCGATAGACGTCAAGGGTATCATCGACGGCATTCTCTACGGCGAGGGCAAGCCCCTGAATGGGCCGATCCCCGACGGCATGTGGGGTTACGACCCGTCGATCAAACCGGTCGCACGCGACGTCGCCAAGGCCAAGGCGCTGCTCAAGCAGGCCGGCGTCGATCACCTGAATCTGAGCTTCGACTTCTCCGCGGCCGACTCGAACTGGCCGACCATCGCTCTGGCGGTGCAGTCCAACCTGGCGGACGCAGGCATCAATGTGAAGCTGGAGAAGTTCGCCAACGCGACCTACCGCGATCGCCTCGGCAAGGGCGACTTCGACATCGCCATCGGCAACTGGAGCCCGGACTTCGCCGACCCCTACATGTTCATGAACTACTGGTTCGATTCCTCCAACGGCGGACTCGCGGGCAACCGCTCGTTCTACTCGAACCCCGAGGTCGACAAACTGGTGCGCGAGGCGGCGGTGGCGGCGACGCAGGCCGAACGCATGAAGCTCTATCAGAAAGCGCAGAAGATCGTGGTCAGGGACGCGGCCTACGTGTACCTGTTCCAGAAGAACTCGCAGATCGCGATGCGCAAGGACGTGAAGGGCTTCGTTTTCAACCCGATGCTCGAGCAGATCTACAACATCGGCAGCATGTCGAAGTAGAGCTGGGGCTGTCTTCATCCGGACGGGAGGCGGGCTACCGCCTCCCGTGCTCCCTGCACCGGGCTTTGTGCCCGGGATCACTTCTTGCTAGCGGACAGTCATGGCATTCCTGAATATTATCCGTCGGCGCCTGGCCTTCCTTGTGCTAGTGGTGTTCGGCGTCTCGGTCGTCACCTTCGTGATATCGCACATGATCCCGGGCGATCCCGCACGTCTCATCGCCGGGCCGCACGCGTCCAACGAGGTGGTCGCCAACATCCGCCACCAGCTCGGCCTGGATCTGCCGCTATGGCGGCAGTATCTGCATTATGCGAACGACCTGCTGCACGGCAACCTGGGCGTGTCGATACGCACCGGTCGTCCCGTCGCGCAGGACATCGCGACCTTCTTTCCCGCTACGCTGGAGCTCGTCGTCGTGGCGTTGATGTTTGCCGTGCTTGCCGGCGTGCCGCTGGGCGTGGCCTCCGCGGTGTGGCGCGACCGCCCCATCGACCACGTTTCCCGCGCACTGGCCGTCACCGGAATTTCAGCGCCTGCGTTCTGGCTCGGTCTGATTCTCATTGCGGTGTTCTACGGCCAGCTCGGCTGGTTTCCCGGCGGTGGACGCATCAGTTCGATCCTGGTGCCGCCGCCGCGGATCACCGGTTTCTACCTTGTCGACTCGTTGCTCGAGGGCAACTGGGCGGATTTCTTCAGCAGCGCGCGCCACATCGCGCTGCCGGCAGTAACGCTGGGGTTCGTGAATATCGGCATCATCGCGCGGCAGATACGTTCGGCCATGCTCGATCAGCTCCAGGAAGACTATGTACGCACGGCGCGTGCGAGCGGTCTGTCGCGTGCGCGCGTCATCCTCGGCCATGCGCTGCCGAATGCGCTGATTCCTTCGGTCACGGTTCTGGGGCTCACCTTCGGCGATCTGCTCTACGGCGCCGTGCTAACCGAAACGATCTTTGCCTGGCCAGGCATGGGCGACTACGTCGTGGCCTCGATCCAGGCGCTCGACTTCCCGGCGGTGATGGGCTTCACCATCGTGGTGTCCTTCGCCTACGTGCTGGTCAATCTGGCGGTCGATCTGGCCTACCTGGCGCTCGACCCGCGCATCACGGAGGTGGGCTGATGGC
>JAFGUH010000122.1 GCA_016938615.1 Halothiobacillaceae bacterium
GCTCGCTCCTGATCAACATCCGCCGCAGCGGGGTTCTGATCGACTGCTGGCGCGACGACAACATGATCATGGTGGGTGCACGCACCGCGCTGGCCCAGCTGATCGCGGGCGACGGCGCGGGCAAGACCATCAACCGCATCGGGGTTGGCACCAATGGCAGCGGGCCGACGCCCGACGACACCGCCCTCACCGCGCCCTTCATCAAGAACCTGCAAGGCCACAGCTACCCCGGCCCCGGCCGGGTGCAGTTCGACTGGAGACTGGAGACCACCGAGGCGAACGGCAAGGTCATCCGTGAGTTCGGCCTGATCGCGGCCGACAGCACCCTCTTCGCCCGCAAGACCCGCGCCCCGATCGAGAAGGCCGACGACATCAGCCTCGACGGGACCTGGACCATCATCTTCTAAGAACAGGAGCCGCACCCATGGCGAACTTGCCCGAAACCACAACCTATCCCTCCGGGATCTACCAGATCGAGCTGACCGACCCGGTGGTCGGCGGCCCGGACGGCATCTCGAACGTCCAGGCAAAGCAGCTGGCCAACCGCACCGCATGGCTCAAGGAAAAGGCCGACGAGCTGGTCACTGCGCGCGGCGGCTTTGCCAACCTGGGCGACCGGCTGGCAGGCTATGACGCCTTCTCGCCCGAACAGCAGGTCGCGATCCTCGCGGGCATGCAGGAGGCGCTCGGCCTCGGCGGCGTCCTGGCGCGCGAGATGCAGGTGCTGCGCAAGCGGGTGCTGGCCCAAGGGTCGGTGGTCATCAAGAACAAGCACGTCATCACCGGCATGGTGCTGAGCAAGTCCGACATCCGCGCCCTGCATCTGTCGCAATCCGGCACGGTCGGCACCGGCGTCAGCCGCGCCAAGATCGACGGGATGATCGTGTCTTTGGCCGACGATGATTATCACGTCTCGGTGCCGTCGAACGAGACCAGCGAGTCGCTGGACTACTATGCGTTCCTGATCGGCTCGGGCAGCAGCTACGAGGTGCAGATCGCGCTGGAAGTGCCGGACAACGGCCTGCCGCTCTATCGGGTGACCGTGCCCGCCAACAACACCGGCAACAGCCTGTCGGCGGTCACGCTGACCGACCTGCGCGTGATCCAGGCCGCGAATGCCTGGCTGACCACCTTCGATCCCTGGGCGTCGGTGTCTTTCCCCGAGGCGCTTCCGGCGGCCGACTATGCCGTCGAGCTGGAGGTCGAGAGCGCCACCGATCCGGCGGCGGTCGGAACGCTAGTGGTCTACGACAAGGCCACCAATGGCTTCAAGCTTCGCCAGACGGGCAGCGCGGACAATGTCCATGTCCGCTGGACCCTTCTCAATCCGCGCTACCAGTGAGGACGCACCATGAACACCATTCACATGAACGAGGGCCACAGGATCACCACATCGCTCGATGAGTGCATCCTGACCCTGGGCGGCAGCCTGACGATCGATATCGACGAGGAGCAGCGCGACGTCGAGCGCGTGATCACCGTCTTTGCCGATGCCAGCGGCGCGCTGTCTTTCGAGGGCAATACCTTCGCCGCCGTCATCATCATTCCGCCGCGCCGCTATGCGGAGGACGAGGTGACCGAGATCATCGACGGGGAAGAAGTGACCCAGACCGTCTCGGTGCCGCAGCCCTGTCAGGTTTCGGCCGTGACATTGCAGCTTTGGGCCGTGCCCGAGGCAAACGAACCCACTGAAACAGAGGAGTGACCTTCATGGGGATCACCATTTCCACGCCTGACGCCCTGCGCCAGTCTGTCGAGGCCGCATCGGGCGGCGTCAACACCGTGCTCTATGACGCGAAGGGCTATCCTTCGGTCATGTGCGTGGTGCCGCGCTTCAACATCGAGGACATCGACCCGGCGCTCGGCTCGGGCACCCACCCGGCCTTCATCGTGGGCGGCGTCCAGAAGTCCGAGATCTTTGTCGGCAAGTTTCTGGCGCGCGTTCACGACAACCACGCCCTGTCGATGCCTGGGCAGGACCCTTCGGCCTCGATCAATTTCGACACCGCCGATGCGCGCTGCTCGGTCAAAGGTCCCGGCTGGCACATGATGACGAATGCCGAATGGTCGGCTGTCGCGCTGTGGTGCTGGAAGAACGGCTTCATGCCGCGCGGCAACACCAACTGGGGCCGCGATCACGCCCAGACCTACGAAACCGGGCGGCGGCAGGATGGCGGCGCGCCGGGCAACACGAGCGGCACCGCGCGCACCCTGACCGGCTCAGGTCCGGCCAGCTGGTTCCATGACAACAGCCCGGCGGGCATCGCGGACCTGACCGGCAACGTCTGGGAATGGCAGCGCGGCCTGCGCCTGGTCGATGGCGAGATCCAGATCATCCCTGACAACAATGCGGCGGCCACGGATGCCGATCATTCGGACACCAGCACCCTCTGGCGCGCGATCATGCCGAACGGCACCCTGGTGACGCCCGGCACGTCCGGCACCCTGAAATGGAACGCGACCGGGGCGACCGGCACGGGCAGCCCGCAGCTTGCCACCTCGGTGACCAGCCAGTCGGACGGGAGCATTTCGGCCTCTCAGCAATACAAGGACCTCACTGCCGCCTCGGGCGTCACCGTGCCGAACCTGCTGAAGCTTCTGGGCATGTTCCCGCATGACA
>JAFGUH010000123.1 GCA_016938615.1 Halothiobacillaceae bacterium
AGGACTACCGGGTCGAGGCCACCGCCTCGCCCAGCGGAGTCACACACGTGACGTTCACCCGTACCGCTGTCTGAACCGCCTCGGTCGAGGACCCGGGGCGCGGGGGCGTGGCTAGACCTCATCCTTATCAGGTATCGAGGGCTGGGCGCCGTGCTATCCGGCCTTTTCGCAGCTCGTGCTGATCCATGAATGGCACAGGGATGGGGTGAATCACACCCATCCTCACCAGCTGACGATAGCCGTCTACCTTCGGGCCCTGGCGCGCTGCGCAGGTTGCTCCTGATCTCCTGCCTGAATCCCCGGCTCAGGTGTGGATCGCGTCGAGGGTGATCCGGCGGGCAGGGATCCAGCAGATGGCCCCTGTCTCGCGCCACCGCTGCGCGACCGGGTACACGTAGCCGTAGTAGGCCGGGTGCGGGTGTAGCTGCGGGCCAGCGCGTCCAGATGCTCCAGCGCGCCGTTGGTGACCAGCTCCGCTCGGTCTGGCCGGGCCACAGCGGGCGGCCAGCTTGCGGCTTGCCTCGGGCGTAGTCGTGGAACAGGGCAATGGCGCCTCCCTGGCTCCGCCGGTCAGCGGCGGGTTGCCCGGCGGCGCCTGTTGGTGATCGCTGAGGCCAGCAACAGCGCAGCGAAGACCAGGCCAGTCAGCACATAGGCCAGGACGCCCCAGTCTGTGAAGGCCAGCACCACCAAAATGGAAATCAACGCCGACACCAGCAGGACGTCAATCAGGCACCGTTGCCGGTACGACCGAGCGCTCAGGAACCGGCAATCCCGCCGGTCGCCATGCCAAGCACTTCTCGGCGGATCTCTGGCGGCATAGGCGCCACAGATCCGCCCAGAACCATTCACGACCCGCGGGAAGTGCCGATACCGCGCTCTGAGCTACGGGTTGTCCTTACGGTGGCCGTGGCCGAAGAACCCGCCCGCTGGGCGAGCGTGGGCGTGTTGTGCGGGTTCCTGATTCGCTTGCCGCTGCTCAGACCGCTCGAACTTCGGCGAGCCGCTTGACTGCGTGCTCGTCGTCCCAGCAGACGGCGGCTTCCCATGCGGCCCACGCTTGCGCGGCGATGTCATGCGCGCCGTCGTCGAGACCGGCGGCGTTGTGAGGCAGCACCAGGTCGAGGTCGGGGACGTCGACGTGCGACTCGTCCCAGTCGATCAGCGCGACCCGATCCGCGGTCATGCGGATGTTGCCCGGGTTGGGGTCGCCGTGGACGACGCACCGCTGACGTCCGGTGAGCCGCGCCCACGCTGCTCGGCATCGAGCAACGCCCTCGGCCGGCATCGCGCCGAGGTCGATCTTCGTCCCGGTCTCGGCGTGCAGGAGGTCGGTCGACGATCGCCAGCCCGGGCGCTGCGGCCAGCCCTG
>JAFGUH010000008.1 GCA_016938615.1 Halothiobacillaceae bacterium
AGCACGGGCCTCGTCCACTTCCAGGATACCTTTGCCGCCCACAGCGCAAGCCAGACGAATGGCGCAAACCCCATTCGCTTCGACGGCGACGTCACCCTGGGGGCCGGGAGCTCGGGCTTCTACGGAAACGTAACCCTCGACGGTCTTACCTTCTCGAGCGCGGGCCCCGTGCAAATGGGTAGCGGCCCCGTGACGGATGGAGACAGCCTTACGCTCTTTGGCGGCACGGTTGAGATTGGCGGGAACGGCCAGTACACAGTATACGCCGCAACAGACGGAGCAGTTGCGCTCACCCTCTCAGGCGGTTCACAAGCCGGGCCTGCGGGCAGCAAAAGCTTCCGAAACACAGTGGGCACCGGCACTGCCCTCCTCTCGATAACGCAGGTCGAGGGATCGGGCCCCGTCGCCTTTACGGCCAACGTCGCAACCGGCGACTTGACCACCCTGGCAAATGCCAGCTTCGGGCCCATGACACTTACGGCCAGCGGCGCGGTGCAGATAGGCTCGAACCCCGCGGCGGGCGATACGGCAATCCTCGCTGGGCTCAGCACCTGGACCGGGGCGGCGACCTGGAACATCTACGCACCGCTGACGGGCCCGCAGAACCTCGTCCTCGCAGGGAGCGGCACCAAGACCTTCCACGCGGCGGTCGGCGGCAGCGCGGCGGCAACGGCAATCGGAACGGGCACCGGTGCGGCCATCAGCCAGACGGGAAGCGGCGCGGTCTTCTTCGAGAGCACCGTTCGTACGGCAAGCGGTATGGTCCAGACTGATACTGCTGCTCCCGTCACCTTCCGCGGCGACATCGTGAGTGCCGCAGGCGATACGGACAGCACCTTCAACGCCAACCTCACCCTCGACGGCCTTGCCTGGACTTCAGGTGGGACCCTTTCCCTGGGCAACACGGCGGCCGATACCCTTACGATCTCGGGCAGCGCAGTGAGCATTTCGACCGCAGCTGCAAACGAGGCAATAACCATACACGCCCGCGTTACCGGTGCGCAGAACCTCTCGCTTGCAGCCGGTACGGCGACCGCCCGCCTCAACGCGGCAGTCGGCTTCGAAGCGGCAAACCTCCCGCTGAACCTCGCCATCACGGCGGGGGCCATAGAACTCGCGGGCGCCAGCATTACCACGGACGGCAGTCAGAGTTATACCGGGCCCGTCGGCCTCTTCGCGAATACAACCCTATCCTCGAATGGTCTGGGCGCGGGGGGAACTATCAGCCTGAGCTCTTCCCTCGATTCCGATGCGCTCGCCACTGCCAGAAGCCTTACGGTCAATACCGCCGGGCCCCTCTCCTTCAATGGTGCAGTGGGCGCGACGTATCCGCTCGCTTCAATTACGAGCGACGCCCCCGGGCTGGTGCAGATATCCGGCGGCAGTGTGAATACAACGGGATTACAAAGCTGGAACGACCCGGTGAGCATCACGGCCGATACGCGCTTTGAAAGCGCAGCCGCCAGCGGCACGGCCATACACTTCGCGTCCACCCTTATGCCGGACGCTGATAACAGCCAGGCACTCGTTGCAGACGGCGGCGCCGCGCAGGTCCACTTTGCCGATGAAAACGGTACACCCACGCTTCGTTTTGCGAGCATCGACGTCGCCACGACAAGCACTGCGGGTGACGCCATCCTCGTCGAAGGCTCGATCCACGCAGCCGGCGACATTGACTGGGGGGCAGCCCTTACCATCGCCGCCGCAGACAACACGGATACCCTCCTCTCGCACAGCGGCCAGCAGCGCTTTGCCGCAGCGGTCGTCCACTCGAACGGTATCGTCGAAGCGGGAAGTGGCGGCCTCGACTTCAACGCCTCCTATGCGGCAACAGCGGCCGGGAGCGATGCCCCCACCCTTACCGGCTACGACGGCGGCATCGCGAGCATCACCATTGCAGGCGACATGAGCCTCGCGTCCTTTACCCACTTCGCAGACGAACTCGTCTTTGACGGGGCCGCAACGCAGGCCTTCCGCTCGAACAACCAGGTCGTCGCGAACCTGCGCACGACGGGCAAGTCAGCCGGGAACGGCCTCTTGATAGCCGACGCCGATATACTCCAGACCGGGGCAGCCCGCACCACGACGATTGAAAGCGGATGGCTCGATATCGCGACGAACAACCTTGGCTGGGTCGCGGATACCAACGCCGCCGCCATGGCAGTGCCCGATTCCTTCCGCGGTATCGCGGGGAGTCTCGTCCTCTTCGAGGGGACGGAATTGCGCTGCGGGAACTTCCTCGCGGCCGCAGGCTACACGGTCTCGCACACGGGATCGGCCATGAGCCGCATCCTGGCAGACGGCTCTGTCGTCTTCGACGGTACCCTTACCGGGAATGAATTTGCCACCCTGCGCATGACCGGGGCAGGTACCAGCCTCGAAGCAAGCGAGCCCCTGGGGCACCTGACCCTTGCCTCCGGTGGCACTATTGAGTTGGCAAGCGACATTTCCCTCTCGCACAACCTCGTCATCGAAACGGGGGTCCTCGACGTGTCGCCTGCGAACCACAGCATAGAACTTGCCGGCCACTGGACGAACAGCCCGGGCAACACGGGCTTTGCCTCCCGCCAAGGCGAGGTGCGCTTTACCCGCCCGGTCACAGATGGCCCCATCGAAGTGCGCGGCAGTACGAGCTGGTACCGCTTCGTCTGCGAGGTCGCCGGCCAAAGCATACAGTTTGAACAAAACCGCATGCAGACCTTCCTTGTGGGCGGGGCCTTCCGCGTACAGGGCGCAAGCGAGAGCGTGCGTATACGCCTTACCCGCCTCGCCGCCGACCAAACCGGCGACCTCGACTGGGTCCTCCCCGCCGCGCCCGATGCGACCCGCATGTGGCAGATAGACCTCCTCCCGGGGGCCGA
>JAFGUH010000124.1 GCA_016938615.1 Halothiobacillaceae bacterium
CGAAGGCTGAGCCGGCAGATTTACAGTCTGCTCCCGTTGACCGCTTGGGTACCCCACCCGGGAAGCGCGCCATTCTTCACAAAAAGGGCCGGGGTGTCAATACCCGGCCGCTGGATCCCGCGGCGCGATCAGGCGCATCTCGCGCTGCGGGTCGGCTCGGCGTAATACGCGATTGCCGAGCCGATACTTATGGTGCCGGCTGTGGGACTCGAACTCACGACCTACCGCTTACAAGGCGGTTGCTCTACCAACTGAGCTAAGCCGGCAGTGGGCGCGCATTTTACGCACATCGCCCGACGATTGCCAAGGCGTCATCACGCGCCGGCAGCGTTCACGCCGCGCCCTGGCGCCTGGCCTTCGACAGACGCACGATCCCGTCGAGCACGAGCCCGCTCTCGCGGCGCACGTCCATCGAGGGATCGATCAGCGCGGCAAGCCGCTCGGCGTCACCGCCGGCGATCACCGCGATCAGTTCGCCCTCCTCTGCCAGCGCCTCGCGCCAGACGGCGAGCATCTCGTTGATACCGGCGGCGAGCAGCCAGTGGCGGCCCAGGTCGAGGGCCGTCGTCGTATCCACCGCGAGGCCGAGCCGCCGGGTGGCCTCGGGCACGACGTCGGCCGAGTGGTCCGAGGGCGCGCCCTCGGTCATGAGCCCCGCGAGCGCATCACCGAGCCCGGGCACGGTCACGCGCAGCCCTTGTATCTGCGCCTGCAGCCCGGGGAGGATCAGCCCCCCGCGGTGTTGACCACTCGCGTCGAGAACGTCGAGCGTGACGGCCGTGCCGGCATCGATGACCGCCAACGGCCCCGTATCGATCCGCGCCCTGGCCTCGATCATGGCGCAGAAGCGATCGACGCCCAGTCGTGCCGGCTCGGGATAGGCCACCCGCACGTGGCAGCACTTCGCCGGCACCGACAGCCAGCGGCGCGTTGCCTCCGGACAGATCTCGGCCAACGCCGTCTCCAGCCACTCGCGGCGCGTGGGTTCGACCACCGAGCCCAGCACGAACTGGCGCGGCGAGCGTCCCTTGTCGTCGACGAGCAGGGGCTCGAGCCGGGTCGCCAGCGTTCCGATCGCATCCGGCTCGGCGGGGTCCGGCCAGTGAACGACGAACGGCTCCGAACGCCGTGCGAGGCGTCCCTTGATTCGGCTGTTGCCCGCATCGATATAGCAGTTCACGGGGACAGGGATTCCTCTGTTGATTTGTTAGGGAAACGCCGCACGAATGCCATGCCACTGAAGGCGGGGCGAGTCGTTCGTGATCAAGGCGCTTGAGCGCCGGCGTGCCGGTGGCCACGCCAAGGCCTCGAAACGCGGAGTATGGGCGACCCGGAACGGCGTGTCGGTTGCACGCCGCAGCCCGGAAGCGCCGAGCAACGCGAGGCCGGAACGACTCGCCCCGCCCTGCAGGGCGCGCCTTGAGACGGGCATTTGCTATGTTGTCGTCCGAGGATGCTGGAATCACCCTTGCGCGGCGGGCGAGCGCCTTGCATCTGCCCGCCTCAAGGCACGCTTCAGCGGTATGGCATTCTTGCAGCGTTCCCTTAGACCGGCACTATAGATCAGCACTATCAGGTCGACGCGGCGCGCACTCGGTCGTTCGGCCCGACCGCGAGACGTCGACCATCGTCGCGGATGACTTCAAGCAGGCCGTCGGGACGAATGTCGCCACCCACGGCACGGTAACCGGCGCCGCGCTCGGGGATGACGTCGACCGCCACGCCATACCAGTAATGCCGGCGACGCAGCGAGTCCACGACCACCGCCCAGCGGTTCGGAGCGAGTATGAGATCGACAGCGTCGATCACGAGGTCGAGCGCGAGGCCGACGGGGTCGTCACGCCACGCCTCGCCCTTGGCCGCACCCTGGGCCTGGGACAGGCAGGCCGGATGATACCCCGACGCCAGGTCCCGATCCGGCAGGCGCCAGTTGATGCCCACACCAGCCACCCAAGCGACATGGTCGCCGAGCCGTCCGCGCTCGAGCATCAGGCCGCCGAGTTTACCGTCGGCAAGATACAGGTCATTGGGCCATTTGACCTCGACCGGCACCCCGGCCCGCCGCAGCCGATCGGCCAGCTCGCCCGCCAGCGCCAGGCTTGGCGGCGCGGCGCCCGCGGGCGAATTCGGCCTCTGCTCGGCGGGCAGGGCCAGCGAAAACCATAGGCCGTCGCCGGGGCCACTCGACCAGTGCGACCCGCGACGACCCACCCCGTCGGTCTGAGTCGCGGCCAGGGCGACACAGGGCGCCCCGTCCGACGCGGACTTGAACGCCTCGCGCACAGAAGCGTTGGTGGAGGCAGCCCGCGCCTCGATCACCAGCCGCCAGCCCCGCTGTCCGGCCAACGGGCGCAGCCGTCGCGCCAGGGAGTCGAAATCGAGCGCGTACTCTCGGTGCATGCGGGTCATCCGGTCGATCGGTGGCCATGGAATCGGAATCGGGCACTTGCGAAGCGCGAATGCCCGAGGACCCGAGGCAAGGCACGGCGTGCCGCGTGATGGTCACCGCCACTCACGCAGGCGACAATCCTGTCGATCCATCGACCTCGGACCGTCAACGCTCGACCGGCGCCTGCTCCGCCAACGCGAGCCACTGCGCGCGTCGAGCCTCGATCGCTGAATCGCCGGGGGCGTGCTCGAGCCGGTGCTGGTTGAGACACTCGGGGGCGAGTCGGAGTGTCGTCTCCAGCAGCCGTCCCTGGCGGAAGATGTGCAGATGCAGGGAGTCGCCGGCCCGGTGGCGCGCAATGCGGTCGGCCCAGTTGGTCCCGCTGACCGCGAAACCGTCGATGGCGATGACGCGGTCGTCAACGGCCAGGCCGGCGGTCGCGCCGGGCCGATCCTCGAACACCAGCGTCACCCGGGCCGCCCGATCGTCGCGCAGGTCGACCCGCACGCCGGCATCCGGGCCACCCTGTTCGGCCCGCGGCACCATCGAGACACCGAAACGCGCCAGCAGACCGCCAACGTCGAGGGTATCAGTGGAGCGCAGCGCCCGGTCGAAGAAGCCACGCATCGACTCGCCCATGGCTGCCTCGATCAACGTCTCGATCCGCTCGCCTTCCGGCAACGGTTCGGCGCCGTGCGCCTCCCAGAGCCGGCGCATCACGTCCAACAGGCTCGATCCGCGCTCGCGCAGCATGAGATCGAGCATCAGCGCCACGATCGCGCCCCGGGTGTAGTAGCTGACGATGGCGTTAACCGCGTTGGCGTCCTGCTGGTAGAAGCGTGTCCAGGCGTAAAAACTCGACTCCTCCAGCGTCTGGCGCGACCAACCCTTGCCGCGCATGGCGCGGTTGATGGTTTCCTCCAGGGCGGCGAGGTATTGCGTCTCGTCGATCAGCCCGGCGTGGCGCACCAGCCAGTCGTCGAGGTAGCTGGTAAACCCCTCGAACACCCAGAGCAGGCGGGTATGGGCCGGACGATCGAGCGGCAGACCGGCGAAAGCGGCCGGGCGGATGCGCTTGACGTTCCAGTTGTGGAAATACTCGTGGGCGCAGAGGCTCAAGAAGCGCTGGTATTCCTTGCTCACGCCGACGGCGGTCACCGACGGCAGGTGACCGCGGGGAAAGATCAGGGCGGTCGAATCGCGGTGCTCCAGACCGCCGAAGCCCGACTCGTCGAGGGCCACCAGGAACAGGTACTCGTCGAAGGGGGCGCCGTCGAACAGATCGATCTCGGTCTCGCAGATGCGCGCCACGTCGCTGGCAATGCGATCGAAGTCGGTTTCCGGCAGCGGGTTGGTGAACACCATGCGGTGAAGCACGCCGCCGGCGGTGAACTGGCGCTCGATGAAATCGGCGATCTCGACCGGGTGATCGATCAGCGACTCGTAATCCGCGGCGGCGTAGCGGCCAAACCCGCGTTCGTCGACGCCGATCGTCGGCAGCGTGGTCGCCACGCGCCATCGGTCAGGCAGTTCATGACCGTCGAGCACGACCTCGTGGCGCGCACTCTCCGCGCCATGCACCCGCAGGAAGACGCTGGTGCCGTTGAAGAAGGCGTGGCTGGAATCAACGTGCGCGCTGCGTACCGAGAAATCGGCGCAGTAGACGCGGTAGCGCACCGTCACGGGGTGCTCGCTCGCGGCGAGATCCCAGGTCTGCTGGTCGACCGGCGTGAGCACCACCGGCTGGCCGCGGGCATCCTCGGCGTGCTTGCCCACGAGATGCCGGGCGAAGTCGCGCAGCAGATAGCTTCCCGGGATCCAGGCCGGCAGGCTCAGTCGCACCCCATCGGGGCTGGCCGGCAGGCTCAGCTCGACGTCGATGTACCGACTGCGATACCCGCCGAAGGCGAGCCGGTAGCTCGGTTCGAGCGCCGGATTCGATGCCGGGACGGCCATCAGGAGCCCTCACCCGGCAGATTGGCCACCGACGAATCACTGGTCATCAAGTGGTGCCCACCCGGGTGAACCCGGCCATGCTTGATCTCGTCGGGATGGGCGTCGCGCACCGGGCCGATCCGGGCGGTGAAGTGCAGCCGAAAGCCGGCCAGCGGATGGTTGAGATCGACCTTCACGATCCGCTCCCCCACCTCGAGAATCAGCATTTCGATACGCCCCTCGGGGCCATGGGCCTCGACCATGTTGCCCGGCATCAGCTCGGCCTGCGCCTCGATGCGCTCGCGTGGCACCTCGACCACGCCCTCGGCATCGTGCAGCCCGTAGGCCTGCTCGGGCTCGACGCTCACCTCGACCTCGTCGCCCTCGACGAGCCCTTCGAGGGCGGACTCCAGGCCGGGGACCAGGTTGCCATGACCGTGTATGTACTCGAAGCCATCGACCTGGGTGTCGGCGAGCACCGCGCCGTCGTCGTCACGCATGACGTGGAACACGCGCACCACGCGATCCTTCTCCACCGCGGGGGTGGCCGCTTGCTGTTCGTCACTCATCTCGTCAGTCCTCCGTTAGGGAAACTCTGCACGAATGCCATGCCACTGAAGGCTTGGCGAGTCGTTCGTGATCAAGGCGCTTGAACGCCGGCGTGTCGGTGGCCACGTCAAGACATCGCAACGCGGAGCACGGGCGACTCGCCCAGCCCCGCAGGGCGAGCCTTGAGCCGGGCACCTGCTGCGTTGTCGTCCTTGGCAAGGGAACCACCCTTCCGCGGCGGACGAACGCCTTGCATCTGCCCGGCTCGAGGCGCGCTTCAGCGGTATGGCATTCGTGCAGAGTTTCCTCAGTCGGCCCAATTCAGATCGCCGCGCCGTGCCAGAAGGGAATGGTCAGCAGGGCCAGCAGGGTTGAGGCGCTCGCGGTGGTCGCATACAAGCTGGTATCGAGACCGAAGCGGTCACAGAGCACGAGCCCGAGCACCATCACCGGCATGGCGCCCTCGAGCACCACTGCGGTCAGCGTCTGTCCACTGGTGCCGACGGCCAACGCAAATCCCAGCGCGACCAGCGGCATCCACAACAGCTGGATGGCCACCGCCGGGCTCACCGTGAGCAGTTGCCGGCCGGTCAGCGTCTCCAGGCGCAGGCTCATGCCCAGCGCGACCAGCATGATCGGCACCACGGCCGCACCAAGACGGTCGAGCCACTCGGCCGTCCAGTCGGGCTGCGACACGCCAGCCAAGTTGAGCCCGGCACCGGCGACCGCCGCCCAGAGCGGCGGCACCTTGAGCAGGGTCTTGACCGGGTGGACCTCCTCGTCGCTGTCGCCAAAGCGCGCGGCGAGCAGGATCCCCACCGACAGCAGCAGCGGCGTGCAGGCGAACAGGTCGTACTGGATCGCGACCGCCTGGCCGGCATCGCCGAACAGGCTGTCGAGCAGCGGCAGCCCCATGTAGGTCGCGTTGGGGAAGCTCGCCGCCAGCAGCAGCGCGCCGAACTGCGGCCGGGTAAGCGGCATCAACCGCCCGACGGCATACATCAGCATCAGCGAGCCGATCACCGCCACGGCGGCCGTGCCGGCGATCCGCAACGTGTCCACGCCCAGCGGCGCGCGCCACAGCACGGCGAACACCAGCGCCGGCAGGAACAGGTAGTAGACCGAGGAAGTCAGCGCGCCGCGCGCCCGGTCCGCCGTCCACCCGCCCAGCGGCAGGTAGCGCCAGACGTGGCCCAGCGCGATGGTGCCGGCCATCTGCAGAATGACCGATATCATCCCCCCGCCGTACCGGCACGGGGCGCCACTGCCTGGGCCACCACCTGGGCCACCACCCGGGCCACCGCGATCACTGCTGCTTGGCCTCGGCTTCGCCCTTCTCGACCTCGGCGCGCACCTCGTCCATGTCGAGATCCTTGACCTTGGTGATCAGCTCGTCGAGCGCGTTGCGCGGCAGGGCACCGGCCTGGTTGAACAGCAGGATCTGCTCGCGAAAGACCATCAGGGTCGGGATCGAGCGGATCTGGAAGTGGCCGGCGATCGCCTGCTCTTCCTCGGTGTTCACCTTGGCGAAACCGATCTCCGGGTTGGCCTCGGCGGCCTGCTCGAAGATCGGGCCGAAGGACTGGCAGGGGCCACACCAGGGCGCCCAGAAATCCAGCAGCAGGATGTCGTTGTCCTTGAGCAGCCCCTCGAGATTGTCCGCAGTGGCGGTATGAACGGTCATAAAGACACCTTTGGGTCATGCCGGCAGTTGCCGGCCGCATGTCGGCCCGATCGACACCAGGCCACGAGAAATCGGCATCGCCCCCATCGCGCGCCGGCATCCCGGCCCTCGACCCGCGACTGACACGGGAGCGGTGATCGAACCCGTGGAAGTGGGGCCGACACCGCGGTTTTCAACCCGCTCGGCGCGGCAGCCCGCCCAATCGCCTCGAACGCCGCTTGATCCGGATCAGTCGCGCTCCCGGTCGCCCCAGCGGGCATGAAGCCGGTGCGGCACCCCGATCTGGTCGAGGATGCGGGCGACGGTGAAATCGATCAGGTCCTGGATGGTCCGCGGGCGATGGTAGAAGGCCGGGGACGGCGGCAGGATTACCGCGCCCAGCTCGGCCAGCCGCGTCATCTGCCCTAATGCGATCGCCGTCAGCGGCGCCTCGCGGGGCACGATCACGAGATCGCGGCGCTCCTTGAGGCAGACGTCGGCGGTGCGCTCGATCAAGGAGTCGGACAGGCCGTTGGCAATCGCCCCGAGGGTGCCGGTGGTGCAGGGGCAGACCACCATGGCATCCGGTGGATTGGAGCCGGAGGCGAACGGCGCGGTCCAGTCCTCGCGGGCAAAGCCGGTTACCTGCCCCTCCCGAGCGCCGTAACGCCCGCCCAGTTCGGCGGCCAGTGCATCGTGGCGAGCGGGGAAGGGATCGTCGAGCTCCAGCGCCGCCACCGCGTGGGCCGCCTTGGAGGCAATCAGGCTGACCCGGCAGTCGGCCGCGATCAGGCAATCGAGCAGTCGCAGCGCGTAGGGCAGCCCCGAGGCGCCGGTCATCGCCAACACGACATGCTCGGTTGCCGCCCCGCGCCTCATGCCGCCTCCGTGCCGAGTCGTTCGACCAGCCGGGCCGGGAAGCCGCCGAAGCCACCGTTGCTCATCGATACCACCCAGTCGCCGGGGCGCAGCGTCGCCGTCACGGCCTCGAGCAACGTCTCGACCGACTCGCCGACCATCAGACGGTCGCCCAGCGAACCCAGTGTCTCGGCCGGCGCGAAGCCCAATCCCGGCGCGGCGTGCAGGAAGACACGATCCGCCGCCTCAAGCGAGCCCGCCAGCCCGGCAGCGTGCACGCCGGCACGCATGGAATTCGAGCGCGGATCGAGCACGGCGAGCAGTCGCGCATCGGCCGGCATCTGTTCGCGCACCGCCGCCAGCGTCGCCGCGATCGCGGTCGGGTGATGGGCGAAGTCGTCGATCACGCGCACGCCGTTCACCTCCCCCTTGAGCTCCAGGCGCCGCGCCACCCCGCCGAAGTCGGCCAGCGCGGCCAATGCCTCGGCTGCCGGCACGCCGGCAAAGCGCGCCAGGGCGAGCGCAGCCAGCGCGTTGTGGCGGTTGTGATCGCCGCGGATCGAGGCGGGCATCGGCCCGATCGACTCGCCTTCGCAGATTACCTCGCCATTCTCCAGGCACCAGCTGGCCTCGGGCTGGCAGCGGTCACTGAAGCGCTCTACCGGCGACCACACTCCCTGCTCGAATACCCGCTCGATCGCCGGCTCGCCCACGGGGGCAATCACCTTGCCCCGTCCGGGTACCAGTCGCAGCACATGCGCGAACTGGCGTTCAATCGCCGCCAGATCATCGAAGATGTCGGCATGATCGAATTCAAGGTTATTGATGACCAGGCCGCGCGGACGGTAATGCAGGAACTTGGAGCGCTTGTCGAAAAAGGCCGTGTCGTACTCGTCGGCCTCGATGACGAAGAATGGCGTCTCGCCAAGCCGGGCACTGACACCGAAACCGCCCGGCACCCCGCCGATCAAAAACCCCGGACTCATGCCGACCTGGTCGAGGATGTGGGCGACCATCGAACTGGTCGTGGTCTTGCCATGGGTACCGGAGACGGCGAGCACGAACCGGTCGCGCAGCACCTCCTCGCCCAGCCACTGCGGGCCCGAGCGATAACGGTGGAAGCCCTCGAGCATGCGGTCGATCACCGGCATGTCACGGCGCATGACGTTGCCGACGATGATCTCGGCATCGTCCGGCAAGGGCGCATCCATGTCGGTTTCCACCGCGATACCCGCGCGGGCGAGCTGGTCGCTCATCGGCGGGTAGATCGCATGGTCGCGCCCGGAAACCTCGTAGCCCATCTCCCGGGCCAGCAGGGCCAGCGACCCCATGAATGTCCCGGCGATGCCGAGGATGTGCAGTCGGCGCGGTCGGTCGGTCATGACGGCAATCCGGTATCGCCCGAGAGCAGCTGTACGGCCAGCGTCGAGTAGACCAGCGAACTCAGGATGAAATAACCCAGCGCGGCGAGCACGCCGAGCGCTGCGCCGAAGTCGAGGGTGCGGCGGTATATCTGGCCCAGCACGACGAGGTTCCAGGCGAACAGGGCGATCATCATTAGCGCCCACCAGCCGATCGACCCGTCGCCCACCTCGCCCATCGGCGGCTGCATCGCCACCAGCGGCCAGGCGACCAGTCCCAGCAGGGCCGTGGCACCGAAGACTGCCGTGAGCATCTGGGCGATCCGCGGGCGATGGCCGCGCAGCGTAGCAAGCCCGGCGGAGTACCCGGCCATCACCAGCGCATCCACCACCAGGAGCAGCAGGCCACCGCCCGTGCCGCCCACCGGCTCACCGCTGACCGCGAGATCGAGCAGCGCACCCACCCCGAGATACAGCACGACGGCCACCAGGACCGGTTTCTGCCCGGCGGGCATATCCTCGGGCCCGGCACGGAGGTAGAGCAGTTGGAAAAACAGGCGGATCAATGACAAGGCGGTGCCCCCGGGCAACGGATTCCGTCAGGCCATCCGGCGGCCTGCAAATGGGTGCAAGCCTAGCGCATAACGGGTAGCCGCGTCTGTGCGGCCAATGCATCGAACACCGAGCAGACGCCCCGTCAACGGCGCAGGTCGCGCAGGTACCACCATTCGAACAGCCGCTTTGCCCAGTGCAGCAACCGGCACGGCGGACTGACGAACTGGCGCTTGTCGTTGCGGAACACCAGCGTAGCGCGATCGAGCATGTCCATCACGCAGACCAGCTCCCACTTGAAGGTCTGCTCGGCCGGCTGGCCGTCGATCTCGGCGACCAGGTTCTTTGCCGCGGCCCCGGCCTGCAGATCGGCCATGTGCGCCTGTTTGGGCGCCCAGTCCGGCGCCGGGTAGCTGCCCGAGTCGCCGACCACGTAGACCCGCTCGAAACCCTTGACCCGGGCATGCTCGTCGGCTTCGATCATCCCGCCCGGCGAGGTCGGGAACGGCGCGTTCTCCAGCCAGGCGGGCCCGGTCATGCCCGGCATGAAGAGGATCAGGTCGGCGGCAAACTCTCCCTTTTCCGTCACTACCCGATTGGCCTCGAACTGCTTGGGCTTGGCGCCGATGTGGGCCTCGATGTCGTATTTGGCCATGCGGTCGAGCAGGCGATCGACCGCTTTCTCGCCCAGGCGATTGCCGGGACGCGGCGACGGGTTGAAGAACACCAGCTTGAATCGGTCGCGCCGGCCCTGCTGGCGCAGGAGCCGGTCGACACCGAACAGCAGCTCGAACATCGGTCCGCCACGCACGGCCGCCGGTTCCTTGGGATTGCCGCCAAAACCGATGGCGATGGTGCCGCCCTCCATCTCGGCGAGCCGGTCGCGGATCCGCTCGGCGGCATCGATGCCCTCGCAGAGCGTGATCGCGTGTTCGATGCCGGGCAGCTTTTTCAGGAATCGTCCGCCGCTGGCGATGACAAGGCCGTCGTTCTCGATCTCGCCATTGTCGGTGATCACCCGTCGGCCGTCCTCGACGACCCCGGTGACCCGTCCGGCATGAAACCGAACGTTCAGACGATCGAGTAGCGGACGGATGTCATGCAGGATGTCGTCGCGACCGCGCAGGCCGGCCGGCACCCAGATCAGGCTGGGGTAGTACTGGAAGGTGGGCTCGGGGGCGACCAGGGTGATCTCCGCCTGCGGGCGTTCCCGTCGCAGTCGCCTCACGGCCGTCAAGGCCCCGAAGCCCGCGCCAATTACCGTCACCTTCATCCGTCACCTCCACATGCCGTGTATCGAACCGATACGTAGGGAAACTCTACACGAATGTCATGCCACTGAAGGCTGGGCGAGTCGTTCGTGATCAAGGCGCTTGCAAACCGGCGTAGCGGTAGCCACGGCAAGACATCGCAGCGCGGAGCAGGGGCGACCCGGAACGCCCCGCCAGTGGCACTTCGCAGCCCGGGAAGCGCCGAACACCGCGAGGCCGGAACGACCAGCCAAGCCCCGTAGGGCGCGCCTTGAGTCGGGCACCTGCCACGTTGTGGCCCGAGGATGCGGGAACCACCCTTCCGCGGCGGACGAGCGCCTTGGATCTGCCCGGCTCAGGGTGAGCTTCAGCGGTATGGCATTCGTGCAGCGCTTTCCTCATCTTGGCATACGGCGTTTCTTGGACTCAATCGCGAGGGAACGGGTCAACGGACGCGCCAGCAACAACACTAGGAGCACGACGCCGAGCACGATCGGTGTACGCGTGTCGAATTTCACCGACAGGAAGTAATGCAGAACCCCCAGCGCGGCGGCCAGGTAGACCAGCCGATGCAGCAATTTCCAGCGCCGCCCGAGCCGGCGCATCCAGCCCCGGGTGGACGTGATGGCCAACGCGATCAGGATAAGCAGGGCAACGACCCCGAACGTGATGTGTTCGCGCTCGACCACGTCTTCCCAGATCGCCGCCAGCGCCAGTTGTCGATCGACGACCACCCAGAGCGTGGCATGCATCGCGGCATAGAAGAAGGCGTACAGGCCCACCATGCGCCGGTAGTCGATCAGGCCGGCACGCGGCACCAGCCGCTGCAAGGGGGTGATGGCCAGACTGATCAACAACAGGTAAAGCGCCGTGTCGCCGAGAAAACGCAGGCTGTCGACCACCGGCTCGTAACCGAGCTGATGCGTGGGGATCGCCCAGGCGAGGTAGCCCAGCGGGGCAAGTTGCAGGAGAAACAGCGACCACCAGGCCGGGCGGTTGGCCAGCCAGGGACGACGACGGCCCATCAGTAATGCTTTTTCAGGTCCATGCCGCTATACAGCGACGCGACCTGGTCAGCGTAGCCGTTGAACATCAGGGTGTCCCGTCGTCCCCACTCGCCGATGCGCCGTTCGGTGGCCTGCGACCAGCGCGGGTGGTCGACGTTGGGGTTCACGTTCGCGTAGAACCCGTACTCGCTCGGCGCGGCGGCCGTCCACGTCGAGGTGGGCTGTTCGCGCACCAGGCTGATGCGCACCAGCGACTTGCCGCCCTTGAAACCGTACTTCCACGGCACCACCAGGCGCATCGGTGCGCCGTTCTGCGGTGTGAGCGGCTTGCCGTAGATGCCGGTCGCCAACAGCGTCAGCGGGTGCTGCGCCTCATCCAGTCGCAGGGCCTCGACGTAGGGCCAGTCGAGAATCGCCCGCTCCTGGCCGGGCAGCGGGTTCTCGGGCCGGTAGACGGTCTCGAACACCACGAACTTCGCCGCGCCGGTCGGTTCGACCCAGTCGAGCAGCGCCTTGAGCGGCACCCCCTCCCAGGGGATCACCATCGACCAGCCCTCGACGCAGCGCATGCGGTAGATACGTTCCTCGGGCGACTTCAGGCCGACCAGATCGTCGATGGAAAAACGTCCGGGCTTGGCGACCTCGCCGTCGACCTCGAACTCCCACGGCGAAAGCCGGTCGACCAGGGCGGCGAGCGCGTCGGCGTTCCGCCTCGGATCGGTCTTGCCGGTACCGAGCTCGTAGTAGTTGTTGTAGCCGGTGATCGCGTCGAGGTCGGTCAACTGCTCGGCCAATGGTTCGTCTTCCTCGGCGCGACCGCAGCCCGGCAAGGCGAGTGCCGCGCCGGCACCGACCACCGAACGCAGGAACGTTCGCCGGGCGTTGCGATCCATGGCCAGGCGGGGGTCGGTCACCTCGCTTTCGCGCGGCTCGTGCGGGGGTCGGATACGGTGTCGCATAGCGGGCCTCTGGGTGCTGCACGGGGCATTGCCCCGGAAATGGCAGGCGGCGTGCCGCATGCCGGGGGTGATGCCGAAGGTACGGCCAGACGGGTAGAATCCCGGCCGTCACCCGTTTTTCTCAGATGCCAGTATCGACGGAAAAGTTGCCTTCTGCAGCAAAGGCGCTCGCGCACAGGCCATCCTAGCCATTCGCTCGAGCTATTTGCCCAAGCCGTTCACCCGGCCGATTCATGTCAACCAGGAACCCACAGCCGATGTCCGACACCGTCGCCGATCCGGGCCGCGACTCACTCCGCGACCCGCGCTATGAGCTGGCACTCGCCTTCCTCGACCGACACGCCCCCGGTCACGGCAGCCTGCAACCTGCCTCCAGCGATGCCAGCAACCGACGCTACTGGCGGGTGAACTACCCGAACGGCCTCACCCGCATCCTGATGGACTCACCGCCGGTCAAGGAACCGATCGCCCCGTTCGTCGATGTGCATGCCCGACTGGAGGCCGCCGGCCTGCCGGTGCCGTCCATCCATGCCCGCGACCCCGACCATGGCTTTCTGCTGCTCGACGACCTTGGCGACGACACCCTGTTTTCGTGGCAGGCCGATGCCGCGCCGAGCGACCGGGCCGCGGCGCTCGCCCAGTGCCGCGCCCAGCTGATCCCGATGGCGGGCGTCGAGACCGAAGGCCTGCCCGCCTTCGACGTCCCCCGTCTTTCCGCCGAGATGCAACTGTTCGACCAATGGTATCGGGGCGAATACCTGGTCGAGCATCGGGGCGCGACCTGGTCGGAGGCACAACAGGCCAGCTGGGAGGCGTTGCGCGACCGGATCGCCGAACGGCTGGCTACCATGCCGCCGGTATTCGTCCACCGCGACTATCACAGCCGCAACCTGATGCGCCGGGTAGCCGGGGGAGCCGGAGGAGCCGGGGCGGCCCCGGGTGTCGACTGGGCGATCATCGACTTTCAGGATGCCGTCGCCGGCCCGCTGCCCTACGATCTCGTCTCGCTGCTACGCGATTCCTACATCGAATGGCCGCAGGATTGGGTGGAAAACGAGATCGCGGCCTTCTGGGTGCAAGCGCGCGAGGCCGGTCTGACGGCCATCAGCCGGGAGAAATTTATCGAGGACTTCGCCTGGGTGGCCGTGCAACGCCACCTCAAGGTGCTGGGCATCTTCGCCCGTCTGAGCCGCCGCGACGGCAAGCACGGCTACCTCGACGACCTGCCGCTGACCTGGCGGCACCTGCAGTGGGCGCTCGACCGCGCGCCGGGGCTTGCGCCGCTGCGCGAACTGCTCGACGGCCTAGAACCGAAGAACCTGGAACCGGAGAACCTGGGCCCGGAGAACCTGGGCCCGGAGAACCCGCATGACTGAGGCCCGCACGAGGACGACCACCGCCATGATCCTGGCCGCCGGCCGCGGCGAGCGGCTGCGCCCCCTGACCGATCACACCCCGAAACCCCTGATCGAGGTCGGTGGCAAGCCGCTGATCGAACATCACCTCGACCGGCTGGCCGCCGCTGGCATCAAGCGGGTGGTGATCAACCTCGCCCATCTGGGCGAGCAGATCCGCCAGCACCTCGGCAACGGCGAGCGCTTTGGACTGACGATCGCGTACTCGGTGGAAGGCGAGCGGGCCGAGCAGGCGCTGGAGACGGCCGGTGGCATCCGCCAGGCACTGAACCGACTGGGCTCGCCGTTCCTGTTGGTCAACGGCGACGTGCTGAGCGACCTCGACTACGCCGATTTCCTGCGATCCGAGCTGCCGCGTGACTCCCTCGCCCACTTGCTGCTGGTCGACAACCCGCCGCACCACCCGACCGGCGACTTCTCGCTGGCGCACGGCCGCGTGGTGAACGCGGGAGACAAGCGGCTCACCTACGCCGGCATCGGGCTGTTCCGGCGGGAACTGTTTGCCGACCTGCCACCGGGTCGGCGTGCGCTCGGCCCGCTATTGCGCGAGGCGATCGACGCTGGGCAGGTCTCGGGGGTGCGGCATCAAGGCGACTGGCTGGACGTAGGCACGAACGAACGCCTGGCCGAGGCCAGGCGTCGCATGACAACCGACTGAGGGCATCCCGCCCGGAATGCCCGACGCCCTTCCCGTCAGCGGAAGGCCAGATCCCTGAGGAACAGCGCGATCTGCGGGAAGGCGATCAGCAACACCGTCATCGAGATCAGCATGATGATGAACGGCGGCGTGCCCTTGACGATGTCCATGTACGGTCGTCGGAACACCGCCATGGCGGTGAAGATGTCGTAGCCGAACGGGGGCGTGGCCGAGCCGATCGCCGACTGCAACACCACTAGCGTACCGACCAGCACCGGGTCGACCCCCGAGGCGTTGATCGCCGGGATGAAGATCGGCGTCAGCACGAATATGGCGACGATCGGGTCGACGAACATGCAGGCGACGAAGTAGGCCACCGCGATCAGCACCAGCAGCTGCGTCGGGTTGGACGAGACGTGGTCGAGGATCGGGCCGAGCACCTCGGAGGGGATCTGCGCCAGCGAGATCACCCAGGAGAAGGCCTGACCGGCGCCGACGAGGATGAACACCACCGCCGTGATCAGCCCGGTCGACAGGGCGATGCCGGGCAGCTCGGAGAACTTGATCGAGCGGTAGATCACCATCTCCAGGATCAGGGCGTAGAGCACCGACATCGCCGCCGCCTCGGTGGGGCTGAACAGCCCCGAGTAGATCCCGCCCAGCACCACCACCGGAAAGCCCATCGGCAATATCGCGCCGCGGAAGGCGCGTAGTCGTCCCATCCAGCCGACCCGCTCTTCGGGCTCGATCCCCCAGCGGCGGCTGACGAACCAGCTGTAGAGCGAGAACATCAGCATGATGACCACGCCCGGCCCGATGCCGGCGATGAACAGCTCGCCCACCGAGACGTTCGCCGCCACCCCGTAGATGATCGCCGCGATCGAGGGCGGGATCAGCAGGGCGATGTCCGATGCATTGACCAGCAAGGCCAGCGTGAAGCTGTCCTTGTAGCCCGCCTTGAGCATCTTGGGCCGCAAGGCCGTGCCGATGGCGACCACGGTGGCCTGCGTCGACCCCGACACCGCGCCGAACAGGGTGCAGGTCACCGCGGTGGTGATGGGCAGACCCCCACGACGGTGGCCGATGAAGGCCCGCACCAGGTCGAGCAAGCGGTCGGCGGTATGCCCCTTGGTCATGATGTCGGCGGCGAGAATGAACATCGGCACGGCCACCAGCACCGAGGGCCGCACCCCGCCGATCATCTGCTGGACGATCTGGGTGGGATCGACGCCGGGGAAGGAGGCGAGCAACAGCGCCAACGCCCCGACGATCAGCGGCACCATCATGGGAAAGCCCAGCAGGAGCAGCAGGAACATCAGGACGAACATCACGGTGAGCATTACCGGGCCTCCTTGTCCGTTGATCCGGTCGCCTCGGCGCCATCATCGAGGAGCTTGCCCTGCTCCTCGGCGTGCAGATCGGCATCCTCGTAGACTTCCCGCTCCAGGAAGGATCGATACAGCTCGCGTGACGTGAGGTTGCGCAGGGTCGTCAGTGCGTACTGCAACCCGGCCATGAACAGGCCGACGGGCACCAGCACGTACAGGGTCCACAAGGGAATGCCCAGGGAGGGCGTGGCCTGACCGATGGAGCGCACCTGCACCTCGTAGAGCACGGCGTAGTAGGCCAGGTAGAACATCACCACCGCCGATCCCATGGTGATCAGGACATTGAGCGCCTTGCGCCAACGCCCCTCGAGCTGGTCGTAGATGGCCGACATGCGGATGTTTCGCCCGTGGCGGGCGGCCTTGGCCACGCCGACGAAGGTGATCATCACCAGCAGCGCCTGGTTGATCTCGCCGGCAAACGGCAGTCCCTGCCCGAGGAGGTTGTCGCCGAGGACGTTGCCGATGTTGATCGCGGCCATCAGGAGGATGGCCCCGGAGAGGACGATGTTCTCGATCCAGCCGATCAGCCAGTCGAGGCGGAGCAGCATCCGCCCCGGCAGCGACCGGGACAGCTTTCCCTGCGCTTGCGACATTGGTTTCTCCCGACCGAGTCCACCACGCGCTGGCGGCCCGGCCGTCGTTTCTCGTGCATCCGTTTCCGCGGAACGACGACTCTCGCTGCGTCGTCCGACGATCGACAGACCCTCGCCAGCCTGTCACCGCAGTGTAGTCGCGTCTCAAAGCGGGTGTCCAACCGCCACCCCCGCGAGGCATGCTAAGGTCGCAATGACGTCGGCGCTCGTCTCCACACGCAGTGCCTAGCGAACCACCAGAAAAACACAGGGAGAGACCGATGCAAAGCAAGCGAATCCTTCACAAAGGCGCCCTCTGGATGGGGGCCCTGACGATGGCCGCCGGCCTGGCCCTGAGCGGCTGCGGCCAATCCGACGACGAGGCCAAGTCCGGCGACAAGGCCAAATCCGGCGAAAGCCAGCAGGTCTGGCGCTTTGCCCTTGAAGAGACCAAGGGCGGCGTGCAGTGGCAGTACGCAGAGAAGTTCAAGGAAAAGATCGAGGCGGCGCACGACAACGTCGAGGTCAAGATCTACCCCTACGGCACACTGGGCAGCTCGCAGGACATCACCCAGCAGATCCAGAACAACACCATGCAGTTCGCCTTTGCCTCGGCCGGTCACGTCGGCTCGACCATCCCGGAGGCACAGGTCTTCACCCTGCACTTCCTGTTCTCCCAGGACGACGCGGTCAACGAGGAAATCTTCGCCAGCAACCCGGTCGTCTACGAGCAATTGGGGGCCGCCTACGACGAGAAGGGTCTCAAGCTGCTGTCGATCATCCCCGAAGGCTGGATGGTCTGGAGTGCGAACAAGCCGATCACCAAGCCGTCCGACTTCGAGGGCGTGAAGATCCGCGTCAAGCCGTCCGACCTGCTGTTGGCGACCTACAACGGCTACGGCGCCAACCCCAAACCGATGGCCTACTCGGAGATCTACGGTGGCCTGCAGCGCGGCCAGATTGACGCTCAGACCCAACCGATGTTCGCCATCCGCGACATGAGCTTCTACGAGGTGCAGGACTACCTGATCGAGGCGCATAACGCGCAGTTCGTCTCGACGGTGATCACCAGCCCCGGCTTCATGAGCGGCCTGCCCGAGGACATGCAGAAGAGCGTCAAGCAGACCATCGAGGAACTTGACCCGTACATCTTCGACGTGCAGCAGACGCTCAACGCCGAGGCAGCCGAGGAGATCAAGTCGAAGAGCGACATCGAATTCATCGAGCTGACCCCCGAGCAGGTCGAGACCTTCCGCTCCAGCGTCGAGCCGGTGTTCGACCAGTACGTCGAAATGACCGGCCCGCGCGGCGAGAAGATCCTCGACGCGATCCAGAAAGCCGTCGCCGAGGGTGGCAACAACTAAGAAACCCCACCCGAGTCGAGCCACGAAGGCGCGCCCAAAGGCGCGCCTTTTTTTGTCCGCGCCCCCACCAAAGACCACGACAGGACCACGGCAGAAACGGGCGACGACAGGCATGCCGCGAACGGACCGGCACGACCAGGCAGGCTTGCCGATCGTTCCATCGGGCGTGATGCCAGAGTAGAGCCGCGCATTCAGCCCAAGCGATGGTGCCGACGACTGCCCTGCGGCAAGGAACCGTCTCGCTCAGTCCGATAACCGGGCGGGTGACTGAGCCACGCCTGCACGCCCCCTCTCATTGCCTACGGCCCGTTTCCAGCGCCCCTCTCAACCTTGACGCCCCACCGCCCGAGCAACGAAGACACGTCGCCGACGACAGACCGGGCCCGGTCCACCGCGGGACGATGGCTCGCCTTGCCGGTCGTGACTCGAACCCCAGCCGAAGCGGCAGAAAAAAAACCCGGCGAAGCCGGGCTTGTCTATCCGTGACGATCGGGGGGTGTCACTGGATCTTCAGGTAGGCGTAACCCTCGCGTTGCAGGTCCGCGATCTTCGCCACGCCGGAGCCGACCATGTCGATCCCCTCGTAGATCTTGTCTTCCGGGAGCCCGATTTCGTTGCGCGTCAGGTCGCAGAGGTGGACCTTGACGTTGCGGATCTCGATCAGCGTCTGCAGCCGGCCCTTCAGTTCCGCCCGTCGTTCGTTCAACGCCTCGTCGGCGGCATAAGGCGTGTCCTTGAGCGGATCGTCGGTGGCGAAGCGGATGCCATAGCCGACCAGGACCAGGTGAACGTCCCAGGGCAGGAGCTTCTGTTCGGCATCATTGATCAGGTTGTTGATCGAGGTCAGCGTCGCCGAGTAGCGGGTCGGGTCGGCGAAGTCGACGTGGTAGACGACCCGCTGCGTGTCATCCGCAGCCTGTATCGGCGCGGCCATCGAGAGGGCGAGCATGACGGGCACCAGTCCGCGCACCAGCACACGGCCCAGAACGCGGCCCACAACGCGGCCCACAACGCGGCCCAGGGTTTGCAGGAAAGCGGCGGGCGACCCCGCCAGAGAAAGCGACATAGTCATTACCATTGCTCCACGGGTTGAATTGGGTGGATATCGACCCTGCGAGCATAGCGTACGGGAGGCTCGCTGCGAGGTGGCATGACAGGGCAGACCGCCAGCACCGCCCTCACCGCCCTCACCTGGGCTGTCCACCCACCGACCGGCGCGCAGAAAAGGCGACTACGCAAACCGCAGCGTGAAGCCGCAATTGTCGACGTAGGCCTGTTCGCGCTCGAGGTCGGCGGCGGTCAGCGGGTGCGTCTCCAGCCAGCTGTCGGCAAAGCGCAGATCCAGCTGCTGGTCTTCGGCGGTCAGGACCAGGTCGGACGGCAGAACCATCTCGCCCCGATCGCGGTGGAACAGCACGGCCAGGCGCAGGATAACGGCCAGGCGCATGATCAGCGGCCGGCGTTCCTCGTCGAGCGGCTCGAAGCGCGACGGCTTGAACTTGCGCCGGTGGGCGTGTACCAGCGAGGAAACGGCGGCCTGCGCGAGCCGAGTCAGGCCCGGCATGTCGGCGTGCTGCAGAACGTAGGCGCCGTGATGGTGATAGCCGGAGTGGGAGATCGCCAGCCCGACCTCGTGCAGCCGCGAGGCCACGTCCAACCAGGCCGAGAGCGGCAACGCCTCGCTAGCCTCGTCATCCCCCGCCCCCCAGACCGATTCCACCTGGGCCCACAGGGCGGCGGCGGTGCGGGCGACGCGATCGGCGTGGGTGGCATCGACATTGAACATGCGTTGCAGCCGGCCGACCGTCAGATCGCGGATGTTGTCGTTACCCAGCCGGTCGGTCCAGTCGTAGATCAGGCCCTCTCGCAGCGCCCCGTCGGAGATCGCCATGCGCTCGATGCCTAGGGCCTCGAACACCGCGCGCATCGCGACCAGCCCGCCGACGAACACCGGCTTGCGATCCTCGGAAAGGCCATCTAGCGACAGCTTGCCCAGCTTGCCCGCCTTGAGGACCGCGTCGCGAATCGCATCCAGCCCCGCCAGCGTCAGGCTACCGTCGCCCCAGCCGTTGGCCTCGGCCACCGCGGCGAGCGAGCGCGCCGTGCCGCTGCTGCCCACGGCCCGCTCCCAGCCCATATCGCGGTAGGCCCGCTGGTAGCTCATCAGCTCGAGCTCGGCGCGTCGCTCTGCCTTGAGCAGCTTGGCCTTGGTGTACTTGCCGTCGTCGAAATGATCGGTGGTCAAGCGCACGCAGCCGATCGGCGCGCTCTCCATCCGCACCGGATCGAAGCCCTCGCCGATGATCAGCTCGGTCGAACCGCCACCGATGTCGACCACCAGCCGACGCCCGTCGACCGGCACGTCGCTGTGCGCCACGCCCAGGTAGACCAGCCGCGCCTCCTCGCGCCCGCCAATGATCTCGATCGGGTGGCCGATCGCGTTCTGGGCCCGGCGAATGAAGGTCGAGCCGTTCCTCGCCGCCCGCAGGGTGTTGGTGCCCACGATGCGCACCCGCCCACGGCGCATGCCCGCCAGCCGCTGGCCGAAACGCCGCAGGCAATCCAGCCCGCGCTCGATCGCCGCCTGCGAGAGGTAGCCCTCCTCGTCAAGCCCCCCCGCCAGGCGCACCATTTCCTTCATCCGATCGATCACCTGCAACTGCCCGGCCTCGACCCGGGCTACCAGCATGTGAAAGCTATTGGACCCCAGGTCCACCGAGGCGATGACATCTCCGTCCTGCATGGGTGTGGCATCCCGTTTTTCCGCCGCCTCAAACCGACCGAGGCAAGCGTCTGCGTGGCTGAACGCCGCATCGATGCGACGGCTCAACGCATTATGTCCATTTTGCCTTGGAGCAGAAACCCTCGACGGTCGACGCTTGCCGGGGATCGCTTGCCGGGGATCGCTTGCCAGGGATCGCTTGCCGGGGACCGCGGGATCGATTAGCGTTCTTAATTAAGGTACCTCTGCAAGAATCGATTCCTGCAGAGTCTCCCGAACATCTGACCATATCCACCAACCATCTCAAGGACGAGAGACGTGGATCATTCCCGAAGCCATCGCGGTGGCGTCGGCCGGCGACTGACAGGGATCGTCCTGTCGCTGGCCGTTGCATTCCCGCCATTCGTCGCCGCCCAGGCGATCGAGCCGAACGACGAGACTCTTCGTCAGAAAGAGCGCCAGCACGAACTGCGCGATCGACTCGACTCGTCACCCGGCGTACACCTGCAACGTTCCACGCCCCGGCGCCCGACCCTTCCCGACGACGAAGCCCCCTGCGTCGAGATCAACCGCATCCGTCTGACCGGGGACCATCACCGACGCCTCGAAGGCATCCTTCGCGACGCGCTCAGGGCGCTCGACTGGCGCCCCGGGCACTGCCTCGGCGAGCGTGGCATCAGCGCCATTCTGCGCGAGACCCGTCAGCAGCTCATCGATCGGGGCCTGATCACCACGCGTGTGAGTGCCGCGCCCCAGAATCTCGACACCCGCGAACTGGTCCTGTCGATGCTGCCAGGACGAATCGGCATCCTTCGCCCGAGCAGCGGCTCCGATGATCGCGCCCGGCTCGAGACCGCTTTCCCCTTGGGTCGCGGCGACCTGCTCGATCTGCGCCGCCTCGAGCAGGGGCTGGAGAATCTCGAACGCCTGCCCAGCGTGACCACCCAGATCGACGTCCGGCCCGGCGATGCGCTCGGTGAAAGCGACGTGGTGGTCGACTGGCAGCAGGACTTCCCGTTGCGCTTGTCGCTAGCTATCGACGACTCGGGTAGCCGCGAGACGGGGCGGTTTCTTGGCACCATTACGGTCTTCGGTGATCACCTGGTCGGCCTCAACGACCTCTTCTACGCCAGCCTCACCCGCGACCTCGGCCTCGACGACGGCGAGCGCCCCGGGAACACCCGGTCGCACACGCTCCATTACTCGGTGCCATTCGGTTATTGGCGGCTCGGTGCCACGGCGAGCCGTTTCGAGTACGACCAGACGATCGCGGGCCTAAGCCGCGACTACCGCTACAGCGGCCAGGGAGAACGACGCGAACTGGCGATATCCCGAGTCGTTCATCGCAGCGATGTCGGTCGCACCCGACTGACGGCAACCGCCTGGCTACAGACCTACGCCAACGCCATCGACGACACCCGGATCACCATGCAGGATCGCCGCATGGCCGGTTACACGGTGGGCATCGAACACCGGCGTTACCTTGGGCGAGCCACGCTCGATCTCTCGCTGGGCCATCGCTGGGGCACCGGCATGCTCGGGGCCCGCGAGGCACCCGAGGAGGCCTTCGGCGAAGGCACCGCGCGGCCTCGCATTACCACGTTCCACGCCTTGCTCGACGCGCCGTTCGTCGTGGGCGAGCAGCCCCTGCGCTATCACGGCGAGATTCGCGGGCAGTTCAACCACACCCGCCTGATTCCGCAAGATCGTTTCGCCATCGGCAGCCGCCATTCCGTGCGCGGTTTCGGCGGCGAACTGCTGCTCAGTGGCGATCGTGGGGTCTACTGGCGCAACGAATTGCATCTCGTGCTCCCCGGCCCCTTGCACCCCTACCTCGGCCTGGACGCCGGGCGCGTCGACGGCCCGTCGGCAAACGACCTCCCGGGTCGGCACTTGGTGGGCGCGGCCTTCGGCCTGCAATGGCGATGGAAAACCACCTGGATCGACGCCTGGGCGGCACGGGCCATGGACCGACCCGCCTCCTACCCGGACCCCGGGCTGCAGGCCGGCTTTCAGGCCGGCATCCATTTCTGAAACACGACTCAGTGCACGACAGGGACCCGTCATGACACACCACCAGCCTCACACCCGACTGCCGCACCGCACAGTGGCCTTGCTGGCGCTCGCGATGGTCGTCGCACCCCCGCTGTCGGCCAGCGACATCCGCCCGCATCCAAAGGCGTCCGGCAACAGTCGTCCGAGCGTCCACCAAGCCGCGAATGGCACCGCCGTGGTCGACATCGCCACGCCCGGCCCCGACCGCGTCTCCCACAATGTCTACCAGCAGCTCGACGTCGACAAAAGCGGTGTGGTGTTCAACAACGGCCGGACGCCCAGCACGACGGCACTCGCCGGACAGATCGGGGCGAACCCGGCACTCGCCCGCGGCACCGCCGACCTGATCCTCAACGAGGTGCGCGCCGCAAGCCCCAGCCAACTGGCGGGCTACCTGGAAATCGGCGGCGACCACGCCGACCTGGTGATCGCCAACCCCGCCGGCATCACATGCAACGGCTGCGGTTTCATCAATGCCGAACGCGCCATGCTGACCACCGGCCAGCCCCGGTTCGACGACGGTCGTTGGAACGGCCTGGACGTTCGTGGCGGGCGGATCCGCATCGAAGGCGATGGCATGGATGCCAGCCGCACGGCACAGGCCGACCTGCTCGCACGAGCCATCGAGATCAATGCCGGCATCTTGGCCGACGAAGTCAACGTCATCACCGGCGTCGGGCAATTCGACCTGCGAGGCCAGCTGGTCGGCTCGGCTGCCACGGACCTCCCGTCCCCCGAATGGAGCATCGACACGGCCGAACTCGGTGGGATGTATGCCAACAAGATCCGGCTGGTCGCCAACGAACATGGCGTGGGCGTGCGCAATGCGGGCGCCGTGAGCGCCGGCCCGGGCGGGCTGACCGTGACCGCCGACGGCCGGCTGCTCAACCAGGGCACGGCAACCGCGCAAGGCACGGTGGACCTGCAAGCGCAGCGGGTCATCAACCGCGGCGACATACACGCCGAGGGCGCGCTGCGGCTAGATGCCGACGCGGAAATCGACAACCGGGACGCGCGTATCAGCGGGCAGGGCAACGTCACGCTGCGTGCCGACGCCATCGACAACCGCGATGGCGAAGTGCTCGCCGGCGCGCAGCTCGACATGACGGCCGACCGTCACGTCGACAACGACGGCGGCCTGTTCTTCGGCACCCAAGGTCTGAGCCTGGTCAGCGATTGGATGGCGGGCAACGGGCAATGGCTCTCGCAGGGCGAGATCCACGCAACGATCCACGGTGACTATCGCCATGAGGGCGAGATGATCGCCGGCGGAGATCTCGTGTTGAGCGCCGAGGGTCACCTGAGCAACGAGGGGCGGCTGGACGCCGCCGGAGCCCATATCGATGCCGAGACCGTCGCGAATCGCGTTGGCGGGGAGATCACCGCAGGTCAACTCGAACTCGCCGCCGGAGACCGGCTCGACAATCACGGCCTGATCGACGGCGGGCAGGTCAGCCTCACGGCAACCGACGTCATCAACCATCCGGGCGCCCGACTCTACGGCACCGATCTATCGATCACCGCCGCGACGTTGCGCAACCTCGGTGACGATACCCAGGCCGCCACCCTCGCCGCCCGTGACCAGATGCGGCTGGCCATCGACACGCTCGAGAACCGGGGTGAGGCCCTGATCCTCAGCGCCGGCGACATAGCGATCACGGGCCGCGAAGACGCACCGGCCAAGCGCCTGCTCAACCACGGTGCGACCATCGAGGCGTTGGGCACTCTTGCGATCGAGGCCGAACGGATCGAGAACCGCAACGCCGGACTGGCCACGGTCCAGGTCAAGGAAGCCCCGGTCGAGGAATCCTGGATACAGCTCAAGGGAAGCCAACGCAGCTTCGACGCCGCCGACTGCTCGAACCTCTACCACGAGAATGTCTGGTGCCAGGGCTACCCATACGAGATTTCCGACTTCACCTGGTTCCGGGCGACCGCCGTCACCTCGCATACCGAGGTGATCGAGACAAGCCCGGCCATCATTCGCGCGGGAACCGACATGGGCCTCGTCGGTGACGTCCTCGTCAATGCCGACAGCCAGATCGTCGCCGGCGACGCGCTGCAAGCCGACCTCGACCTGCTCGACAACCGAGCCTCCCAAGGGCAGAACATCACGCGCCGGGAGGGCACGGCACGCTTTACCACAGTGGAATCCTGCGGCCTGGTCGGCTCGGACCACTGCCGTGAATGGCACGGCACCAGCCCCTATCGCCCGGCACCGGAATACGGCGCCCCCTACGACCTGCCGACCGCCACCTTTACCGGCCAAGCTGGCCGCGCCTTCCCCACGCCAACCATCCCGGGCATCGCCGCCGCTGGCCCATCGACACCCCCGGCCCTACCCTCGGCCAGCCTGTTCCGCCTTGCGGCCGACAACCCCAACGCCCCACTGATCGAAACCGACCCCCGTTTCACCGCATACCGACAGTGGTATGGCTCAGAGGCCATGCTCGACGCATTGGCCCGTGACCCCGCCTACACCCAGCAACGTCTCGGCGATGCCTTCTACGAGCAGGCACTCGTTCGCGAGCAAATAGTCGAACAGACCGGCCAGCGCCATCTCGATGGCTTTGCCGATGATGACGCCCAGTTCCGGGCACTCATCGACGCCGGCATCAAATATGGCCGCGATCTCGAGATCGCGCCGGGCGTCCGGCTCACCGAGAAGCAGCTCGACCGACTGGCCACCGACATCGTCTGGCTCGAGGAATCGACCGTCACCATCGATGGAAAGACGCATCGCGTGCTGGCCCCGAGGCTGTATCTCGCCGACGCCGAGGCCAGCTCGGGCAGCAGCCACGGGCTGATCGCCGCGCACGACATCAACCTCGCCATCCGCGGCACCGCGAGCAATCGTGGCCACCTCCAGGCAGGCGACACCCTCAACGTGACCGCACACCGCATCGAGGCCCTCGGCGGCTCGCTGCGGGCCGACCGCATCGATGTCACAGCCAGCAACGACATTCATCAACGAGGCGGCGAGATTGTCGCCGGCTCCGCGCTCTCGATGACCGCTGGCCGCGACATCACCATCGCCGCCGATACTCGTCACAGCGAACGGGAAGACGGGCCGAACCAATTCACGCGCGACCAGATCATCGATCGTGGTCGTCTCGCCGTCACCGGCTCCGTAGGAAAGCTAGCCGTCACCGCCGGGCAGGACCTCATCTTGCAAGCCGCCGACATCACGCACGACGCAGACGGGGCCACCACCCTGGCCGCCGGCCGCGATCTGCGTCTGAGCACGGCAACCGAAGGCGAGAACGAACGCATCGTCTGGGACGCCGACAATCGCCTCATTCAGGAACAGACGCACGAACGTGGCTCCCATATCGACACCCGAGGCAATCTCGAGCTATACGCCGGGCGCGACCTGGCCGCGCGCGCAGCCGTCATCGATAGCGCCGCGGGTGAGGTGATGCTTGCCGCCGGCGACGGCATCGATCTCGGTGCCGGCCGCTCGACTCGCCACTGGGAAGAGGCTCACCGCATCGAAGACAGTGGCTTTCTTTCCAGTTCGGTGACATCCACCCTCGATGCGTCTCGATCCGAGCGGGTGACAGGCACCCACATAGGCGGTCGGCAGGTCAGGATCAAGGCCGGCAACGACATCACCATTCAGGGCAGCCAGGTAATTTCCGACCAGAAAACAACCGCGCACGCCGGTGGTGACATTGCGCTCGTGGCCGAGCTTGAGGAAGACGCCCGACACCATTTCCAGGAAACGACGCGCTCCGGGCTGTTCTCCAACGGTGGGCTCTCGATCACCTATGGCAGCCATCGCCTTGCCAACAGCAACGACGTGGCCCAACAAACGAGCGTTCCCACGCAGCTAGCCAGTATCGAGGGGGACGTGAACATCGGCACTGGCGACACCTATCGCCAATCCGGCAGCGCCCTGCTCACCCCAGCAGGCGACATCGACATCCACGCGGGACGGGTCGAAATCCTCGAATCTCGCCAGACCGGCAGCGTCAGTCAGATGCGCGAAATGGAGCAAAGCGGGCTGACGCTCGCGCTGACCAGTCCGGTCATCGACGCCGCGAAGAGCATCCAACGTCTCGCCCAGGCTGCCGACGATACCGACAGCGGTCGCATGAAACGGCTTGCGGCCGCCAGCGCAGGACTCGCCGGAGTGGATGCCTACAGCCACATCAAGACCGGCGGCGCCGAGAAGAATGCCAACCTGGCCGACAAGGCCGGCGGCGTAAGCATCAATATCAGCATAGGCGCCAGTGAAAGCCACTATCGCGCCGAAAGCCATTCGGACAACGCCCGTGGCTCGCACATCACGGCGGGTGGCGACGTTCGGATCAATGCAGCGGATCAGGGTGAACGAAGCGATATCGTCGTTCGCGGCAGCGACATTAGCGCCGAGGGCAACGCCCGTCTCTCCGCCGATGACGAGATCGCCCTGCTCGCCGCCAAATCCCGGCGCGAAGAGCGAAGCGAGAACGACAGCCAATCCGGCAGCGTGGGTATCGGCATCGACCTGGGAGGCAATGGCGTGGGCTTCTCCATCACCGCATCGGCCGCCCGCGGTGAAGGCGAGTCAGAAGCCAGTGAGGTTACCCACCAGCTCAGCCATATCTCAGCTGGCGAGACTGCCAACCTGCAGTCGGGGGAGGACACGGCGCTGGTCGGTGCCGTCGTGGCTGGACAGCGGGTCCAAGCCGACGTGGGCGGCGACCTGCGTGTTGAAAGCGTTCAGGACGAACTCGAATACCGTGCCGAGCAACACAACGAGAGCATCGGCGTGAGCATCCCGATTGCCGGCGCCAGTTTCTCGGCTTCCTTCTCCTCGGAAGACAGCGAAGCCCAGGGAAGCTACCGGTCGGTCACCGAACAAAGCGCCATCCACGCCGGTGTAGACGGATTCGACCTCACCGTAGCCGGCAATACCGATCTGGTCGGTGGCGTCATCTCAAGCAACGGCGATCCGGCAGACAACCGGCTGATCACAGGCACCCTCACCTCACGCGACCTCACGAATGCCGCTTACGCCAGCGCCGAGGCCAGCGGCCTTTCTCTTTCCAGCGATATGGTGATGCAAGGAAGATACGGCGCAGCTAAAGGCCTTATCGCCAATACATCACTGGACGCCGATCGTTCCGCTAAGTCAAAAGGCCATACACGATCCGCCATTGACGAAGGACTTTTGATCATCACCGACCAGCGGGGCCACGAGTCTCGCACGGACATGAGCGTCGCCGAGACTATCGCCTCCCTCTCGCAACAAACAAATGAGACTCATACGGCGGCGACATTCCAAGATGCGAAAGCGATGCATACGTCAGTGGAGGCGGATAGCAAACTCAAGAC
>JAFGUH010000009.1 GCA_016938615.1 Halothiobacillaceae bacterium
GGCAATGAGCCCGCCTTCGGTCCGGCGCCTTGATTGCGAACAAATCCGCGAGCCAGAGGCACCATCGATTCGTGCAGAGTTTCCCTAAGTCAGCCAAGCGGTGAACAGCCCGGCGGCCACGGAGAGGATCATTGGCCCCGCCACGTGCAGACCGAGCTGGCGGGTGCCGATGGCCCCGGCGATGCCCGTCTTGACCAGGTTGTTGACCGCCGAGGCGATGATGATGCCCATTACGGCGGTCTCGAGCGTGATCGATTCGCGGGCCATGCGGGTCAGGGAGAGGTTGATCGCGTCGACGTCCGCCACGCCCGACGAGGCGGCCAGCAGGAAGATGCCGGCGCTGCCCAGCCACTCGCGCAGCCACTCGCCGGCGAGCATGATCGCCGTGAGCAGGGCGCCGAACAGCAGCGCCGAGGTCAGGTCGAGGGGATTCTGCGTCAGCTCCGGTTGCTTGATCGCATCGATGTTGCGCGCGCGTCGCCACATCCAGATTGCCGGCACAACGATCAGCACGGTCATTACCAGCAGCGGCCAGAGCAATTCCACGAAGATCGGCGGATGGACCGCGGTGGCGACCAGCAGCACTCGCGGGAACATCGTGCCGCAGGCGATCAGGATGCCGACGGCCAGCATGGGGCCCAGCCCCGGCGTCTGCTGTGACTGCCGGGCGAACTGCAGGGTCAGCGCGGTCGAGGAGCTCAGGCCGGCGAACAGGCTGGTGAACAGGATGCCCTTCTCGGCGCCGCCGACGCGGATGGCGAAGTAGCCGACGAACGAGATCGAGGCGATCAGCACCACCATCCACCAGATCTGGTACGGATTGAGGGCGCCACCCGGGCCCAGCGGCTCGTTGGGCAGCAGCGGCAGCATCACCACGCTGATCAGCAGGAGCTTCAAGGCGGCGTCCAGTTCGCGCGCCTCGAGCTTTTGCAGCAGGCCGTGGATCTCGTCCTTGTTGTCGAGGATCATCGCCGTGACCACCGCCGCGGCGGTGGCGATCACCACGTCGACGCCCACGGCGATCGCCCCGAGGCAGAAGGTGATCAGCAGGCCGATGCTGCCCGTGATGCTGAAGTTGCGCACGCTCTGCGCGCGGGTGCGCCAGGCGACCAGCACAATGGCGGCCACGGCGATCAGCAGGGTGGGAAAGGCCCAGCCGGTCAGTGCTTCGGAGAGCAGGGCGGCCAGTCCGCCCAGCAACCCCACCAGCGCATGGGTGCGGATACCGGCGATCCGTTCGCCGGATCGCTTCTTGCGGCTGGCCCAGCCGCGCTCTAACCCGATCAATGCGCCGAGCAGCAGGGCGACGGCCAGCAGCGCCAGCGTCTGGTTGTCCTGCAGGAACTGTGAGGTCAGACCGTCCATGTCGGCTCCGAGTCGGGATGGGGCGGGCCTGGCCCCGGATCAGGTAGCCTGGATCAGACAGCCTGGATCAGACAGCTTGGCCGGCGGCCACGCCCGACGCCCAGGCCCATTGGAAATTGTGCCCGCCGAGATGGCCGGTCACGTCGACTACCTCGCCGATGAAGAATAGACCCGGTTGTCCCTGGGCTTCCATGGTCTGCGAGGACAATACCCGGGTGTCGACCCCGCCCAGGGTGACCTCGGCCGTCCGGTAGCCCTCGGTGCCGGCCGGGTGGACGGTCCAGTGCTGTAGACGGTTCGCGACCGCCGCCAGGTCCTCGCGTGAATACTCCTGCAGCGGGCGTGACCAGCCGTGCCAGTCGCAAAGCACCCGACTCAGCCGTCGCGGCAGGTGCTCGTCGAGGTACTGCAACACCGTGCCCTGCGGTCGATGCGTGCGCCGCTCGGCGAGATCCGCGGCCGCGTCCCGCCCGGGCAGCAGGTCGATCACCAACGGTTCGCCGGGTTGCCAGAAGCTCGAGATCTGCAGCATGGCCGGCCCCGACAGGCCGCGGTGGGTGAACAGCATCGGCTCCTCGAAACGCATCCCGTTGGCCGTCGCCGCGACGGGAACGCTGATGCCGGCCAGCGGGGCGAGGCGTTCCTTGAGGTCGGGGTGCAGGGTGAAGGGCACCAGCCCGGCGCGGGTCGGCAGGATCGTCAGGCCGAACTGGCGGGCGACCTCGTAGCCGAACGGGGTCGCGCCCATGGTCGGGATCGAGAGCCCGCCGGTCGCGATCACCAGCGATTCGGTCGTGATCGTGTCGCCATCAATGGTCACGCGGTAACCGTCGTCGCTGGCCTCGATCGCCTCGACGGGGGTCTTCATTCGCACCTCCACGCCGGCCCACTCGCATTCGGTGAGCAGCATGTCGACGATTTCCTTCGCCTTGCCGGCACAGAACAGCTGGCCGGCGGCCTTTTCCACGTGCTCGATGCCGTGGCGTTCGACCAGCTCGAGGAAGGCCTGCGGCGGGTAGCGCTTGAGCGCGGAAATGCAGAAGCGCGGGTTGGCGGAGAGGAACTGGTTCGGGGTGCTGTTGAGGTTGGTGAAGTTGCAGCGCCCGCCACCGGACATCAGGATCTTCTGCCCCGCCTTGCGGGCATGGTCGAGCACCAGCACCCGGCGACCGCGGTAGCCCGCCGTCGCCGCGCACATCAGTCCGGCCGCGCCGGCGCCAACAATCACCACGTCCACCTGCATGGGGCCTCGGTACGCTCGTTTGCTCGAATGGGACCGCATCATAGCAATGCCGTCGCGAACGCCGCGCCTCGGGGCGGCATGCGTACTATGCTGAACGCTGCATTCGGCCACCTAAATGTCCCGCGGAAACCCCATGTCACTGTTTCGTCCGATTGGTTGGCTCGCTCCAACTGCCAGCCCGACTCGCCCACTCCTGCCGCTGTTCTCCATGCTGTTGGTGGCCCTGGCACCGCCGCTTGTCCACGCCCAGACCGACCGCCCGGCCACCGCCGTGATCGCCTCGGATGCCGAACGCCAGACCTGGTCGGACCCGCTCGAGGCGCTGGGGACGGTGCGTGCCGACGAGTCGGTGACCCTGTCGGCGACGGTCACCGAGATCATCCGCGCGGTGCACTTCAACGACGGCGAACGCGTGGAGCAGGGCGACCTGCTGGTGCACCTCGAGGATCTCGAGGAGCAGGCCGAGCTGGCGGCGGCCCAGGCCCGACTGGTCGAACAGCGCAACGTGCTGGCGCGCGCCCGGGATCTCGCCGAGCGCAACCTCGGCGCCCGCGCGGAGCTCGAGGACGCCCGTGCCCGCGTGCAGCAGTCCCAGGCGGAGATCGAGGCCGCCCAGGCCCGGCTCGCGGACCACCGCATCCATGCCCCGTTCGACGGCGTGGTGGGGTTGCGCGAGATCAGCCCCGGCATGCTGGTCAGCCCGGGCACGGCGCTGGTGCGGCTCGACAAGCTCGACATGGTCGACGTGGATTTCACGGTGCCGTCACGCTATCTCGGCGCCATCTCGCGCGGCCAGACCATCACGGCGAGCACCGATGCTTACCCCGATCGGCGGTTTTCCGGTCGGGTGACGGGCATTGACAACCGCATCGACCCGGCCACGCGCAGCATCGCCCTGCGCGCACGCATCGACAACGACGACGGCGCGCTGCGCCCGGGCCAACTGATGCAGACCACCCTCGAACGCGACCGCCGGGAGGTGGTGGCCGTGCCCGAATCGGTGCTGCTGCCACAGGGCGAGCAGCAGTACCTGTTCGTGATCGACCGGGATGCCATGAACGTCGAGCGCCGCGAGGTCGAGATCGGCGAGCGCCGCGAGGGCTGGGTCGAGGTGACCGGCGGGCTCGAGCCGGGCGAGCGGCTGGTGCGTCACGGCATCCAGAAGGTGCGTGATGGCGATGCCGTGCGCGTGCTGGCCGTGGCCGACGAGGACAACCCGATCCGCGAGATCCTGCGTCGTCATCGCGACACGCTCGACAGCCCGCGGGACGCGCCGTGATTCTCTCCGACATCGCCGTTCGAAGGCCGGTGCTGGCCGGGGTGCTGTCGGCCCTGCTGGTCGCCTTCGGCCTGATCGCGCTCGAGCGCCTGCCGTTGCAGGAATATCCCAACATCGACCCGCCGGTGGTCAGTGTCGACACCCGCTATCCCGGTGCCTCGGCCTCCGTGGTCGAGACCCGCGTCACCCAGGTGCTCGAGGACCGCATTGCCGGGATCGAGGGCATCGAGATGATCACCTCCTCGAGCGAGGACGGGCGCTCGTCGATCACCGTGGAGTTCGCCCTGTCGCGCGATCTGGATGCGGCGGCCAACGATATGCGCGATCGCATCAACAGCGCGCTCGGCAACCTGCCCGAGGAGGCCGACCCACCGGAGGTGGAAAAGGCGGATTCTTCCAGCGAGGTGGTGCTCTGGCTGGGGCTGTCCGGAGAGGAGTATTCCATCGCTGAGCTGACCGACTACGCCGAGCGTTATCTGGTCGACCGCTTCTCCGTGCTGCCCGGGGTGGCACGCGTGCGGGTCTCGGGCAGTCAGACCTACTCGATGCGGGTCTGGCTCGACCGGCAGGCGCTGGCGGCTCACGGGCTCGCGGTCGGCGACATCGAATCGGCGCTGCGGGCCGAGAACGTGGAGTTGCCGGCCGGGTCGATCGAGTCGCGCGAACGCCAGTTCATCGCGCGCCTGCCGCGCAATTTCGAGACGGCGGGCGATTTCCGTGACCTGGTGGTCAAGCGCGGCGAGGGCGGCCACCTGGTGCGGCTCGACGACGTCGCCCGCGTGGAGGTGGGCGCGGTCGAGACCCGCAGCATCTTCCGCGAGAACGGCGTTCCGCGTGTCGGGCTCGGCATGATCAAGCAGTCGACGGCCAACGTGCTGGAGATCGCCCGCGGCGCCAAGGCCGAGCGCGAGCGCCTGCTCGACACGCTGCCCGAGGGGATGACGCTCAACTTGAGCTACGACACCTCGGTGTTCGTCGACAGCGCCGTGCGCCAGGTGGTCTCGACCCTGTTTATCGCCATCGGGCTGGTGGTGCTGACCATCTTCCTGTTCCTGGGCAACCTGCGCAGCACCCTGATCCCGGCGATCACCGTGCCCATCGCCCTGATCGGCACCTTCGCCGCGCTGTACCTGTTCGGCTTCACCATCAACCTGCTCACGCTGCTGGCCCTGGTGCTGGCGATCGGGTTGATCGTCGATGACGCGATCATCGTGCTCGAGAACGTCAATCGCCGTATTCAGGAATATGGGGAAACCCCGCTGGTCGCCGCCTTCCGCGGCACCCGCCAGATCGGGTTTGCCGTGGTGGCCACCACCCTGGTGCTGATCGCGGTGTTCGTGCCCCTGACCTTCATCCAGGGCGACATCGGGCGGCTGTTCTCGGAGTTCGCGCTGACCCTCGCGGCGGCCGTGGTGATCTCGAGCTTCCTCGCCCTGACGCTCACGCCGATGATGGCCTCGAAGATCCTCGGCAAACGCGAGCAGTCCGGGCGACTGGCCGCGTTGGTGCAAACGCTGCTCGATGCCAGTCGGCGCGGCTACCGCGTGCTGCTACGCGGGGCCTTGCGCCTGCGCTGGCTAGTCGTTCTGCTGTTTTTCGGCGCGGTCGCCGGGACCGTCTGGCTGGCCGACCAGTTGCCGCGCGAATACACGCCGTCCGAGGATCGCGGTGCGTTCTTCATCGTGGTCAACGGGCCCGAGGGGGCGAGTTTCGATTTCATGCTCGATTACATGGACGAGATCGAGGCCCGGCTCGGGCCGCTGATCGAATCGGGCGAGGTCGAGCGCGCCCTGATCCGAGCGCCGCGCGGCTGGGGCAACATCGAGAACTTCAATAACGGCTTCGGCATCGTGATCCTCGATGACTGGGCCGACCGCCGCTCCGGTTGGGCGATCATGGACGAGGTGCGCTCCCTGGTCGCCGACCTGCCCGGGGTGCGCGCCTTCCCGGTGATGCGCCAGGGCTTCGGTCAGCAGGTGCAGAAACCCGTGCAGTTCGTCCTTGGTGGCGGCGAGTACGAGGAACTGGCCGAGTGGCGCGACACGTTGTTCGCCCATATCCGCGAGGACAATCCCCGTCTGACCGGGCTGGACTCCGACTACAAGGAAACCCAGCCACAACTCAAGATCGAGATCGACTACGACCGGGCCGCGGACCTGGGCGTGACGATCACCGAGATCGGCCGCACGCTGGAAACCCTGCTGGGCGGGCGCACGGTGACGCGCTACGTCGACGACGGCGAGGAGTACGACGTCATCCTCGAGGGCGAACGCGAGAACCAGCGCAGCCCGCGGGCGATCGACAACATCTATGTGCGCTCGGCAAGCAGCGGCGAGCTGATCCCGCTGGGCAGTCTGGTGACCCTGACGGACTTCGCCGGGCCGGCAACCCTCAACCGCTTCAACCGGGTGCGCTCGGTCACGATCGAGGCCGACCTTGCCGACGGCTACCCGCTGGGCGAGGCGTTGACCTACCTCGAGGACACGGTCGACGAGATCTTGCCGCCCGAGGCCCAGACCGACGTCAAGGGCCAGTCACGCGACTACCGCGAGGCCGGTGGGGCGACCGTGTTCATGCTGGTGCTCGGCGCGCTGGTGATGTTCCTGGTGCTGGCCGCGCAGTTCGAAAGCCTGGTCCATCCGTTCGTGATCATGCTGACCGTGCCGTTGGCGATCCTTGGCGCGCTGCTGGGGCTGCATCTGACCGGCCTGTCGCTGAATATCTACAGCCAGGTCGGGCTGGTGATGCTGGTGGGGCTGGCGGCGAAGAACGGCATCCTGATCGTCGAGTTTGCCAACCAGCTGCGCGACGGCGGCCGCGCCTTCGCCGAGGCGCTGGAAGAGGCCGCCGTCACCCGCCTGCGCCCGATCCTGATGACGGCGGTGACCACCATGGCCGGTGCCATCCCGCTGCTCGTGTCTTCGGGTGCCGGGGCGGAGACACGGCTGGTGATCGGGACCGTCATCTTCGCCGGGGTGGCGCTGGCGACCGTGTTGACGCTGTTCGTCGTGCCGGTGGCCTACGATCTCTTGGCGCGGCGTACGGGGTCGGTGGGGGATGTGTCGCGGCGGTTGGAGCGGGAGATGGTGGATGATTCGGTGGTCTGAGTATTGTGATTGGGATGGGGTTTCGCACGCCAAGTGGCTGACCCGAAAGGCTAATCGATTCGAGCGAGGTGGAATGGTTTCACGCGCCGTTTGCGTGGAGAGGCGCGGATTGGCCACCGTGAGTGGCGCGCGAGTTCCTTTTCTTGCTTGTCCAAGAAAAGGAACCAAAAGAAAGACACCCCGGCGTCCTGGCCCTGTGGGCCTTCGAGCCCGGACGGGGTCCGGTCTCGAAGCCTCGCGACCGGCGGCTGTCTTCGGGGCCGGCTCGACGTGACCTCCTGTCACGGCGAGCCTCGGAGCGACGTCCCTGTCGCTCCGACCCCGAGCCAGCCACCGGCCGCGAGGCAGAACGCAAGGGGATCTGCTTCTCGACCATCTGGTGGCGTGACTCAAATCGCCAAGGGAACAGAGGCCGTCAAGGTCAACCTCGCGGCTTGATCGAAGGGTCGAGTCCCCTTGTGCCTTGCCTCGCGAGCGAGGGGTTGCAGGGTCTGGCCGGCATGGAGGCCGGCCAGAGGTTCGCCGCGACAGGACGTCGCGTCGAACCGACCCGTCCGCAATCCCTCGTTCGCGAGGCTGATCGGCTCGGATGCAATCCGAGTCGATCAGGCCCGGAGGGCCAAGGCATCGGGGTGTCTTCTTTTCGTCGGTTTTCTTGGACAAGCAA
>JAFGUH010000010.1 GCA_016938615.1 Halothiobacillaceae bacterium
CACCCCGGCAGCCACCGCGGCAGACACCCCCCCTGACACCCCTCCTGACATCCCGGCAACCCCACTGGTCGATGTGATCCCGCTGCGCTGAGCACGCCTCGGCACAGGTCCCGGCTTGGCGGTTTTCCGACCGCCAACCCAATTCGGTTTGCAATGCTCACTAAACCAACACACAATGCGAACTGTTCTTGTTCACGTTGAGGTTAATGACATGGTGCGCATTGCATTCCCGCTCGCCTTCGCCGCCCTTGTTGCCGCCGGTGCCGCACAGGCCGAAACGATGGCGATCGATCTTGCCATCAAGGACCATCGCTTCCAGCCCGAAACCGTGACCATCCCGGCCGGCGAGAAGGTCAAGCTGATGGTGCACAACCAGGACGCCACGCCCGAGGAGTTCGAAAGCTACGAGCTCAACCGCGAGAAGATCATCCCCGGCAACAGCAAGGCGGTGGTCTTCGTCGGCCCACTCGATCCGGGCGAATACCCCTTCTTCGGCGAATTCAACCAGGACACCGCCCAGGGCCGTGTCGTCGTCGAGTGATCCCGCGCGACCTCGCTTCACCCCCACCAACGCAGAGGTGACGCATGTTCAGTACCGCCATCATCGTCTTCCGCGAAGTGCTCGAGGCGTCCCTGGTTGTCGCCGTGGTCCTCGCCGCCACGCAAGGGCTGGCCGGGCGCAACCGATGGATCATCGGCGGGATCGCCGCCGGTCTGCTCGGCTCGTTCGTGGTCGCCGGTCTGACCCAGGAAATCTCGATGGCCTTCGAGGGCGTCGGTCAGGAACTGTTCAACGCGATGATCCTGCTCACCGCCGTCGGCATGCTCGCCTGGCACAACATCTGGATGTCGCGGCACGCAAGCCAACTCGTCGCTCACCTCAAGCAGGTCGGCAGCCACGTCAGCAGCGGCCAGTTGCCGATCTACTTCCTTGCCACCGCCGTGGGCCTGGCGGTGCTGCGCGAGGGGTCGGAGGTCGTCCTGTTTACCCAGGGCATCGCCGCCGGCGGTAGCGAGAGCCTGTCGTTGCTCTGGGGTGGCGCGATCGGGCTCGGAGCCGGTCTGGTGCTGGGCGCGTTGATCTATGTGGGCCTGGTACGCATCCCGACCCGGCACCTGTTCACGGTCACCGGCTGGCTGATCCTGCTGCTCGCCGCCGGCATGGCCGCAAGCGCCGCCGGCTTTCTCGCCCAGGCCGGATGGCTGCCGGTGCAGCGACCGCTCTGGAACAGTTCCGACCTGCTCTCGCAGCATTCGGTGTTCGGTGAAGTACTGCACGTGCTGGTCGGCTACCAGGATCGCCCCACCGCGATCCAGATCGGCTTCTACCTCGCGACGCTGGTAGCGATTGGCGTGGGGATGTTCCTCTCGCGCCAGCCGTCCCCCGCCGCCAATCGCTGACTTACCCACTCGCAAACACCCTCTTACAACACACACCTAAACTGGAAATCATTGGTATGTGGAAGAAATCGCTGGGCGGTCTGACCGCCATCACCACCTTGGCCGCGCTTGCCTCCGGCACTGCAGTCGCCGGTGTCGACAAGGTCTACGACCCCTACGTCGAAAAGGGTGAGGTGGAACTCGAGGCTCGCGGCGTGCACGGCCTTGATTCGGGCGAGTACAAGACCAAGGTCGGCATCGGCTATGGCGTGACCTCGCGCTGGTTCGTCGAGGGCTACCTGATCGGCGAAAAGGAAGACGGTGACTTCGAAGTCGAGGAAGCCGAGATCGAGAACAAGTTCCAGCTCTCCGAACAGGGCCAGTACTGGGCCGATTTTGGCCTGCTGGTCGAGCTCGAGAAGGCCTTCGACGAGGACGCGTGGGAAACGAAGGTCGGCCCGCTGGTGCAAAAGCAGTTCGGCCCCGTGGTCGCGACCGGCAACCTGTTGTTCGAGAAGAAGTTCGGCGATGACGTCGCCCACAGCGAGTGGGAGACGCTCGGCTCGGCGCAACTGAAGTACCGCCTGAGCCCGCACCTCGAACCCGGCATCGAGTACTACGGTGACGAGGAGAGCCATGCTGTCGGCCCGGTCCTGCTTGGTGCCAACCCGTTCGGCATCGAACACGTCAAGTGGGAGGCCGGTCTGCTGTTCGGGCTGAACGACGAGACCGAAGACCATATCTTTCGCTGGCAGCTCGAATACGAGTTCTGAGCCGTCTCTTCAGCCGCGGGACCTGTTCTCGACCGGCAAGCACGAATCAATCACGCCGGCCACATGGCCGGTTTTTTCGTGCCCGCCTGCCGGGGTCGGTCACGGGAGCCGATCGATTCGATGGGCACTTACCGCCCTGCAGCGCGAGGTCGGGCCCGCGAACGACTCGGGCCTGGTTCGCCCGTTCGCCTTCACGCCCGTTGCGGCTCACGATCCGGCATTTGCCGCGATCCGATTGCGCACGTCGGCCAACAACGCGTAGGACCGGCAGCGGGCGGCGTGATCGAAGCCCGAATTGGTGACGAGTAACTCGTCGGCGCCGGTGCGCGCGAGGAACGCCTCGATCTCGTGCTCGACGGTCTCGGGCGAACCGATTGCCGAGCAGGCCATGGTCCGTTCGACCACCAGCCGCTCGAAGCGCCCGGCCCGCTCGCGGTAATTGACCACCGGCGGCGGAACAGGACCGGGCCGACCTTCCCGCAGGGCGACGAACGACTGCTCCATGGAACTCGCGTGAAACCGGGCCTCCTCGTCGGAATCCGCGACATAGGCGTTGTAGCCAACCATGGCGTAGGGTTCGTCGAGAAACCGTGAGGGCCGGAAGCGATCGCGATAATCGGCCAGCGCGCCCATCAGTTCCGCCGGCGCGAAATGCGAGGCAAACGCATAGGGCAAGCCCAGGGCCGCGGCCAGCCGCGCGCCGAAGCGGCTCGAACCGAGAATCCACACCGGCACCCGCGTGCCCGCGCCGGGAATCGCCCGTACCGCCTGGCCGGGTTCGGGATCGTCAAGCAGGGCGAGCACCTCGGCGACCTCATCCGGAAAACGATCCGGATCGCTGCCCTCGCGCCGCAACGCTCGGGCCGTGGTCTGGTCGGTGCCCGGCGCCCGCCCGAGCCCGAGGTCGATCCGTCCCGGAAACAATGTCTCGAGCGTGCCGAACTGCTCGGCGACCACCAACGGCGAGTGATTGGGCAGCATGATGCCGCCGGCACCAACGCGAATGCGCTGGGTCGCGCCGGCCACCTGGCCGATCACCAGCGCCGTGGCCGCGCTGGCGATACCGGGCATGTTGTGGTGCTCGGCCAGCCAGTAGCGCCGGTAGCCCAGCGCCTCGGCACGTTGGGCGAGATCGACGCTGTTGGTCAGCGCACGGCGTGCATCCGCGCCTTGGGTTATCGGGGCGAGGTCGAGTATCGAGAAGGGAATCATGCCGACGAGTCTAGGGAAACTCTGCACGAATGCCATACCGCTGAAGCGCGTCTTGAGCCGGGCATATGCAAGGCGCTCGTCCACCGCGGAAGGGTGATTCCCGCATCCAAGGGCGACAAGGAAGCAGGTGCCCGGCTCAAGACGCGCCCTGCGGGGCTTGTCGAGCCGCACGTGATCCGAGCCGGCGCATGGTGCGTGCCCAAGCGGGGTTTGCCATACTTGCGTGCAGGCTACCGACCCCGCCGCTTTCGATATCACGGACGACACCATGACCGACGCCGACCCCGCCCAGGGCGCAAACGAGGAGGTTCGACTCGGCGACAGCCCGTCGTTCTGGCGCTTCGTTCCCGTCGCGGACTATCAGCGCCCGGAGCTTCCGGCCAGTGGCGCAGTCGCGTATTTCTGGGACGGCATGAAGCGGCGGTTGGGATTCTCCCGATCGCCCTCGGCCGGAACGACACATGACCGGGACACGCTGCCTCCCCTGCCCGAGGAACGGCGCAAGCCCCTGGTTCCGGCAATCGAGACGGGCCGCGCGGCCGATGCGCTCGATACCGCCCTGCACGACTGGCTGACCGTTCGACCGGCCGACCAGCCGATCCGGTTCGTGGTCGAGCAGCCACACGCGCATCCCGGATTACTACCGGCCTGGGCGGTACGCCACGGGGCGGTGCTCATCGACCCACCCGCGCCCGAACGCATCCTGGCCGGGGACCTCGACTGGCTCGACCAATGGCCGCGCGAGGACGGGTCGTCGGCATTGTGGGTGCTACCCCGGCTGGCCCATTGCTACCTGAGACACCCCGAGGGGCTGAGGCTGGTCCGCACCCTGCTGGCTTGCGCCGAGGCCGGAGAACTCGGTCGCGGCGTGATTGGCTGCGACAGTTGGGCCTGGGCCTACCTGGACCATCTTTGGCCGCTACAGCAGTCTGCGGCACTCACCATTCAGGCATTTGACGGCAACCGGCTAGCGCGGCTGCTGCAGGCCGGTATCACGCCGCCCGGGCAGGCACTGGGCTTTTGCGACGCGCGCACGGGCGAGGAGATTCTTCGCCTGCCGCCGGACGGGACCGAGTTGCATCCGGATATTCGTCAGCTGGCAGCGCACAGCCGCGGCAACCCCGGCATCGCCTTGGCTGCATGGCGCCGTTCGTTGCACAGCGAGCCACATGAAGGCGCCATTCAGGCAGACGACGACAACGGGAAGTGCGACGACGGCGAGACCGTCTGGTTTTCGGCGCCACGGGACGAGCCCGTTCTCGACGGCGCTGCCGATGACGATGTTGCCCTGCTGCTCCATGCCTTGCTGCTCCACGACGGGCTGCCCGCCTCGCTTTTGCCCACGTTGTTGCCGCTGACACACGACCAGTGCCAGGCGACCCTCCTGCGACTGCAGCGTGAGGGCCTGGTCGAGCCGATCGGACCGCGCTGGTTCGTCACCGCGAGCGGCTACCCAAGCGTGAGGACCCTGCTCGCGAGCCGCTCCTACCTCACCGACGGTTTCTGAGGCCCGCCATGAACGACGCCCTTGCCAATACGGAAAGCACGAAGATCTTCCGCGACATCGATCTGCTCACCGTGGTCGAGATCGCGGTGATCTTGCTCGTCACCGTGGCGCTGATCATCGCGATGCAGCGGGGCTTGAACTGGATCGGCCAGCGTTTGTACGGCCAGCGCCGCCTGACCCTGCTCGCGCTGGTCCCGCTGCTGCGCCTGCTGATCGGCATCACGGCCGTGATTCTGATCGTGCCGCTGGTGATCGAGCCGTCCTTGCAGAACATGGTTGCGGTGCTCGGCACGGTCGGCATCGCGCTGGGTTTCGCGCTCAAGGATTACGCCAGCAGTCTGCTCGCCGGGGTCGTGGCGATTGGCGAAAAGCCCTATCGCAACGGCGACTGGGTGCGCATCGGCGATCACTACGGCGAGGTGATGCACGTGGGCATGCGCAGCGTCGAATTGGTGACGGCCGACGACGATCGCGTCTCGGTCCCCCACAACCGGCTCTGGAACGAGGCGATCGTCAACTCAAACGACGGCAAGCCGCGGCTGCTGTGTGTCGCCCCGTTCTATCTTCACCCGGCGCACGACGCCGCGGCCGTACGCGCAATGCTCAGGGACGTCGCGCTGACCAGCCCCTACCTCGATCTGGACTCACCGGTAGAGGTGATCGCCACCGAGCAGCCCTGGGGGACGGAATACCGCCTCAAGGCCTATCCGGTCGACAGCGGCCAGCAATTCCGGTTCGTCACCGATCTGACCGTTCGCGGCAAGGCCCTGCTCAGCCGTCACGGCCTGCGTTTCGCCGCCACCGCGGCGGTCCCCGACGCGGGACCCGTCGCCTAAGGAAGGTCTGCACGATTCGATGGCATCTCTGGCTCGCGGGTTTGTTCGCAATCGAGGCGCCGGACCGAAGGCGGGCTCATTGCC
>JAFGUH010000125.1 GCA_016938615.1 Halothiobacillaceae bacterium
CGGGTGCGTTCGGCTCGTCCGAATCCACCTGGCGGCACGGGCTCGCCCGTAGTCCGACCCCTCGCGGGTTGATCTCGAAGACGGGATTTGGGGCAAGGAAGGGAATGGCGAGCGGGGGATGGTCCCCCAACGTCAGGAGCCGGTTGTCCCTCTGATGCTTGTAACGCCGCCAGCCTCCCGGGCAGGCTCGTGGTTGAAGACCTCCATATTGGGGGATGGATCCTATGGCGCCCCGCGGTATCGTGGGACGAGGTTCTTGGTCGGTGAGAGGCCCGCCCTTCGGCAGGCCCCTCACGCCTTGTCAGGGCTCAGGCGGCCAGGTCCGCGCCCCCTGCCCTATTGCTGTCTTCGGCGCCGACGATTTCAAGCCGCGCGTTGCGATAGCCCTCCCGCGCGATCCAAAGCTCCGCCGCGGTGACGGACTCCGCCAGATGCAGCAGCTCGGTGTTGCCACCGAAGTCCAGAAGCACGCGCACCTGCCCGCGCTTCGGTGCCTCAGCCACCTCGAAGATCAGACGGCTGTCGGCCGAATGGCTGCGCATGATCGTGACGAGGATCACCCCGTCCGAAGAGAAGTTGCCTTCATGCAGCGTGAAGGAGGCCGGAGCGGTCCAGGTCGGATAGACCCGAGGCGGTTCCTTCTTCACGAGACGGCCGACGCCGTTCGAACGCTCCCAGGCTGCCAGCTTCTTGGTGAAACGTGCCGGCGGCTTGGGACTGCCGTCGTTGTAGCGGATCAGTGCCCCCAGAGGGGCTGTATCGATGATGGTTGTTGCAGACATGATTCCTCATCCCGAATACGAGCTTTCGCATTCATCATATTGATATTGCTGTACTTTGTTGGAATGGGGGCGGGTTTTCCCGCCCCCGGATGGCTCAGATCACTCTGCGGCCATCATCGACGCGGAACTCTCCGGCAAATCAGCCGTCAGGAAAGCCGGGAGATCGATGTCGTCGGGCGCGCTCGCGTCCTCCCCCTGCCCTTCCGCGAGATCCTCACCGTCGCATGCCGCCAGATCGGCCCGGCGCAAGACCTCGGGCAACCAGCCGCTGCCCTTGAGAAGCCGCTCGGCCTCGGTGGCCATCTCGCCCTTCTTGAGGTGATCGAGAAGCTGGGCAGTCCCCTCCCCCTTCGCCTCGCGCACAGCCTCGAGGATCCGGGCCTTCGGCACACGGTTGAGATATCCATCGACCGTCGGCTCCCAGCCCGCCTCGACCATGTCGAGATCGACAGCGCGCGCCACGAGATCGGCATGCGCCATGCGACGAGTCAGGCCGCTGGCGGAGATGCCCGCACCATAGGGATTCACTTTCTCATGGAGCGCGTTGATCCCGAAGCTGAGGCAATGTGCCAGAAGGGCCAGACGGCTGCCCAGATCGAGCGCGGTCAGATAATCCCAGAGCGCGGCATCGTCGCCAAGGGGCAGATCGGCCTCCCAGGCCGCGTGACGCTCATCGACGAGCTTCGCCACGACGCTGTCCTTCAGGTCTGGTGCCTGCGCCGACATGTAGACGTGCCGGACCGAGGCTTCGAGGCAGCTGCCTGAGGCCGAAGAGCTGCGGAAGGTGTCCGTCACCAGCTTGAGGAGTAGTAGCGTGAGAGCCACGTCGGGAGACCGCCCCACAGCCTCGCGCAGCGCGAGGGTCCGGTGGGCCGTCAGTTCCATGACCAGCCGCTCGGGCAGCGGCTTCAGCGCCCCGTCGTCGTCCTCCTCGGAGGCATCCGCGCCGATCGGGTGACCACCCGAGGTGATGACGGTACCCCCGGCGGAGGTCGCCGACGGGTTCCAGTTGGAAACACCGACATCACCCCCCTGCCCCATGGCATCCGCGCAATCACCATC
>JAFGUH010000126.1 GCA_016938615.1 Halothiobacillaceae bacterium
GACGAACACCGGGCCTACCAGCTCGCCGCCCGCCTGTCCGACCAGTTCGACCAGTACCAGGTCTATCGCGCCGACTGGCTGGAACGCTGGGCCAACGACGAACCCACCCTCCCCGGCGCGCTCGGCGATGCCCCGGAGGTACCCGTCGATTCCCGTTGGCAACCGGCACTCTGGCGTGCGGTACTCGACGATCTCGCACGTCACCCGCCCGAGTCCGAGGACGGCACGGCGCCGGTCGACTTTGCCGGTCGGGCACTGGTCCACCGCGCGTTCCTCGAACAGGCCGCCCAGGCGACCGAACGCCCCGCCGACCTGCCGCGCCGGATCGTGGTCTTCGGTGTCTCCGCCCTGCCCCCGCAGGTCCTCGACGTCCTCGGCGCGATCTCGCGTTGGACCCAGGTGATCTTCTGCCTGCAGAACCCCTGCCGGCACTACTGGGGCGACATCGTGGAGGACCGTCACCTGTTCCGGCACGCCTACCGACGGATCAGGGCGCGCAAGGTAGACGCGAGCCTCGCCGATCACGACCTCCATCAGCACGCCCACCCCCTGCTCGCCTCCTGGGGCAAGCAGGGGCGCGATCTCGTGCGGCTGGTCGACGAGTTCGACCAGGCGCCCGAGCGGGCACGGCACAGCGACTCGCTCAACATCGACCTGTTTGCCGAACCGGCGGACGACCACCTGCTGGGACAGATTCAGGCCGACCTGCTCGACCTGCGCCCGGTCTCGGAGATCGAGGCAGAGGGACGCCGGCTCGACGCGGCCGACGAGTCGCTGCGATTCACCATCGCCCACAGCCCGCTGCGCGAGGTCGAGATCCTGCAGGATCAGCTGCTGGCGGCCTTCGATGCCGACCCCGGCCTGCGCCCGCGGGACGTCATCGTCATGGTCCCGGACATGAGCGACTACGCCGCGGCCATCAGTGCCGTGTTCGGTCGGCTCGAACGCAGTGACCCGCGCTACCTGCCGTTTGCCATCTCCGATCGCCCCGAGCGCGATACCCACCCGATGCTGCGGGCACTGGAGAGCCTGCTGCATCTGCCCGAGGCGCGACTGACGGCAAGCGAAGTGCTGGATCTGCTGGAAGTGGACGCGTTGCGGGCGCGTTTCGGGATTGCCGACAGCGAGGTGGCGACCTTGCGCCACTGGATCGAGACCGCCGGCATTCGCTGGGGACTCGACGGCGATCACCGAACCGAGTTCGATCTGCCGGCCGGGATCGAGCAGAACACCTGGCGGTTCGGCCTCGACCGGTTGCTGTACGGCTACCTCGCAGGCTCGGACGACGACTGGCAGGGCATCGTCCCCGTCGGCGGGATGGAGGGCATGAGCGCGGCGGTAATCGGTCCGCTCTACACCCTGATCGATACCATCGGCCGGTGGCGACACCGACTGGGCGAATGCCGATCGCCCCACGAATGGGCCAGCCGTTTCGAGGAGATGGTGGAGGCATTCTTCGATCCCGATGCCATTCCGCCGGGCAAGGACGACCAGGCCAATCCGCTGGCCGCGCGCGAGTCGGCGGTCAACCTGCGTGACCGGGTGCTCGAGGCGATCACGGGCTGGCTCGAGGATTGCCGTTCGGCGGCATTCGAGCAGCCCATCGGGATCGAGACGGCCCGCAGCGCCTGGCTGGATCGGCTCGACGAGCATCGCCTAAACCAGCGATTCTTGGTGGGGGCCGTGAACTTCGCCACCCTCATGCCCATGCGCGCGATCCCGTTCCGGCACGTCTACCTGCTCGGCATGAGCGACGAGGCCTACCCCCGGCGCCAGCCGGCCGCCGACTTCGACCTGATGGCCGGCCGCTATCGGCCCGGTGACCGCTCGCGTCGCGAGGACGACCGCTACCTCTTCCTCGAGGCGTTGCTCTCCGCGCGCGACCGCTTCTGGATCAGCTGGGTGGGCCGCGACATCCGCGACAACCACGAGCGACCGGCCTCCGTGCTGGTCAATCAGCTGCGCGATCACATCGATCGCGGCTGGTCGCTGACAAACTCACCCGACGAGGCCGCCGCCTCCAATTCACTGACGACCGAGCACCCGCTCCAGCCGTTCAGCCGCGCGTACTTCGGCCCCGAACGACCGGAGTTGAGCAGTTACGCCACCGAATGGCACCAGGTGCATACCGGGCCAACCGTGACCCACACCGCCAACCCCGCGCAGGCCGAGGACGAGATGGATGCCCCCATCCCCACTCTCGGCGACCTCACCCAGCTGTTGAAACAGCCCTGGCGCGTCTACCTCGGGCGCCACCTGGGGGTGGCACCACGGACCGACATCCGCCTGCCGGAGGACGACGAGCCCTTCGCCCTCGACCCACTGGGTGAGTCGCAACTCAGCGCCCGCTTGCTCGACCAGGTACGTTCCCGTCTCGCCCGCGCGCCGGTCGAGACCCTGACCTCCGAACGACTCGAGGAGCTGCTGCCGGACTGGATCGAGGCTGCCTTTGACCGCCTTGCCGGCACCGGCCAACTGCCCTTGGCCCCGTTCGACGAGGGCGTGCGCCGCGAGCACGCGGCCCCGCTCGCACGGCAGCTGAGCACCTGGGCGGCGTTCCAGGCCCGTTACCCCGACCTCATGCCCGCCATTGATATTGCCGATCGACTCACCCCCGATGCCGGCAACGATCAAGACGCCACCCTTGCCGGGCAGATCGACGACATCCGGGTCGGTGAGGACCAGGTGGTTCGACTGCGGTTGCTGTCCGGCGCCCTGCACAAGGGCAAGGACCTCAAGTGGCACCGCCTGGTGGGCGAATGGCCGACCCACCTGGCCGCCCAGTTGAGCGGCCACGCGGTGACCACCTACCTGATCAGCGAATCCGACGCCCAGCGCGACTCCCTGCTCGAGCGTCCGATCGCGATGGAACCGGTCGAGCCGGCCGTCGCGCGCGACCTGTTGACCGCCTTGGTCGGCTGGTGGCACCAGGCCCGCTGCCAGCCGCTACCGGCCGAGGCCCGCACCCAGATCGCCTGGCTCATCGCCCGGCTCTCCGGCAAGGACGACCACAAGCGCCGCAGCGCGGCGCGCGGCGCCTTCGACAACGCCTCCCAGTACGATGCCGACCTGAGTCGGCTGTGGCCGGAATTCGAGGCGCTCGGGACCCACCCCGATTTCGAGGCAGTCGCCGACGCCCTGTACCGGCCACTGCTCAGCGGCACGCGGGGCGAACATCGCAAGGCCCTGGCCACCGAGGCCCTGGCCACCGAGGCCCTGGCCACCGAGGGCATGGATACCGAGGGCATGGATACCGAGGGAGAGGCATGAACGAACTCGATCCGATCACCTTTCCCCTGCAAGGCAGCCGACTGATCGAGGCCAGCGCGGGCACCGGCAAGACCTTCACGATCTCGCTGCTCTATCTGCGCCTGGTACTGGGCCATCGCGGACCCGAGCAACGCCACGCGCGTCCGCTCACCCCGCCGGAAATCCTGGTCAGCACGTTCACTCTGGCAGCGGTCGCCGAACTGCGTGATCGTATCCGCAGCCGCCTGCAACAGGCCGCCTGGCTGTTTGCCGGTACCCGTGACGAGGAGGAAGTCGATCAACCCCTGCGCGACCTCTACGCCGAGTTCGATGCCGACGAGCGCGCCCGCGGCGCTTTCCTGCTGCAACGGGCCGCCGAATGGATGGACGAGGCGGCCATCTTCACCATCCACGGGTTCTGCCAGCGACAGCTGGCCGAGCACGCCTTCCACAGCGGCGCCCTGTTCGAGCAGGAACTGATCACCGACCTCGATCCGCTGATCCACGTGGCCGTCCGCGACTTCTGGCGCAGGCACGGCTACCCGCTGGCGAGCCGGGAAGCTCTCGCCCGGCAGTTCGCCCGCCTGGTCGATACGCCGGGGGCGCTCAAGGAGAAGGTACGCAACCTGATCAAGCGCGACGGCAGCCGGCTTGCCGTCGGCGAGATCACGGCCGGGTCCACCTCGGAGCTGTCCTCACCAGCCGAGCTACTCGATCGACTGTCCGTCGCACAAGAGCGCACGGACACGGCCGAGGCCCGCGCACGCGAGGCCTGGCTCGCCGATATCGACACCCTGCACGGGTTGTGGAACGGCGTGCGTCCGGGGTTGAGCAAGAAGAGTCACGCCGAGGCCAAGACGGAAGACGAGTTCGCGGCGTGGCTTGCCGGAGTCGACGACTGGGCGGCCGGCACCGGGACGCTTGGCGAGGCAGACCGGAAGAAGCTCGCGCGCCCGTCCGCCAACAAGGGCCACGAGCCACCCGTGCACCCAGCGCTGGATGCCATCGGCGACTGGCACGCCGCCCTCGCCCGCCTGGACGAGCAAGTCGACGAGATCAGGCCCACCGTCCAGGCCTTCGCCGCGCTGTGGATACGTGAACGCATCGCCAGTCTGCTGGCCAGCCGCCGCGCGATGGGGTTCGAGGACATGCTGATCCAGATGCGCGATGCGGTCGACCCAAAGCGAAATCCCAACGCCCGGGGCATGATCGAGGCGATCCGTGCCCAGTACCCGGTGGCGATGATCGACGAGTTCCAGGACACCGACCCGCTGCAATACGCGATCTTCTCGGCGGTCTACCCGCTGGGGCCGGAGACGCCCGCCTCGGACGAGCACGCCATCGTGCTGATCGGCGATCCCAAGCAGGCGATCTACAGCTTTCGCGGCGCCGACATCCACAGCTACCTCACCGCACGGCGGGCAACGGCCGGACGACACGCCAGCCTGCCCTGCAACTTCCGCTCGACCCAGGCCATGGTCGGCGCGGTCAACGCGATGTTCTCGGTGGCCGATGAACACCCAGACGGCGCGTTTCGGTTTCCCCTAGATGGCGGGACCTCGCCCCTGCCGTTCGAAAAGGTCCAGGCAAAGGGGCGCGACGACCGCCTGGTCGACCAGGGCGGTGAACTGCCCGCCGTGAAGTTGTGGGCGTCGCCTCCCGACGAGGCCTGGACCAGCGGCGTCTTCCGCGACGAGCTGGCCGTCCGGGCGGCCGGGGAGATCGCCGCGATGCTCAATCGCGGCCAGAATGGCAGCTGCGGCTTTCAAGGCGACGATGCACTGCGCGGGATCGAGCCACGCGATATCGCCGTGCTGGTGCGAAAGCAGGACGAAGGCAAGCTGATGCGTCGCGTGCTGGCCGACTTCGGCGTGCCGGCCGTGTTCCTGTCCGAACGCTCCTCGGTGTTCGCCTCGACCGAGGCAGCCGACATGCTCGTCTGGCTGGAGGCACTTGCCGAACCGGCGCGCAGCGACCGCATCCGCCAGGCACTGGCCACGGCCAGCATGGCCCTGCCGCTCGAAGAACTGGAAGCCCTGCTACGTGACGAGACCCACTTCGACGCCATCTGCCAGCGATTCCACGAATGGCACCGGACCTGGCAATCCCAGGGCGTGCTCGCCGCGATCATGGGCCTGTTGCACCATTTCTCCATCCCGGCCCGTCTGCTCGAGGCCGACGCGCGCCAGAACCGTCGCGGCGAGCGCCGCCTGACCAACCTGCTGCACCTGGCCGAATGGCTGCAGCAGACCGACCAGGACGTCGACGGCGAAACCGCCCTGCTCCACCGCCTGCACCTGGCCGTGACCGAGGGGGGCGCCGAGCAGGAGATCCGCCTGGAGCAGGACAACGCGATGGTGCGGATCGTGACCATCCACGGGTCGAAGGGCCTGCAGTACCCGGTGGTGTTCCTGCCGTTCATCGCCCTGCTCGGCGCGGACAAGAATCGCAGCGGCGAGCCGACACGCCGTCACCGCGACGAGGGCACGGTCTGGGAGATGGAACCGACGAAGGAAGCGAACGCGGATGCCGCCCAGGAGGCGATCGCCGAGTACATTCGGCTGTTTTACGTGGCCATGACCCGGGCGGAGTACGCCTGTGTACTCGGTGCCGGGCCGGTCAAGTTCGGCAACGCCAGGGAGTTCAACCCCGGCAAGACCGCCTTCGGGCAGTTCCTTGGCTTTTCCCCCGACGAGACCTGCGGCCGCGCGGGCTACCTCGACAAGCTCGCTCGCTGGGCCGAGCACGCGGCGATCGAGATCGTGGACCTGCCCGAGCTGCGCGATCCCCGCCACCATCGCTTCACGCCCCCGCCGGAACCGGCGCTTCACGGCCCTCGGACACCACAATTCGGGGCGTTCGAACCGTGGTGGATCTCGAGCTTCTCGGCGCTGACCGCCTCGGTCGGCCACCGGGTGCCCCTACCCGCCCCGGAGGCCGCTCGCGAGGAAGTGCGCCTCGAATCACAGGCCGAGGCAGAGCGCGCCGCGGATCAGGCGATGACGGCCACGACAGACCTCGTGACAACCAGCATCCGTGCCGACCAGGCGCCGACAGGCATCCGTGCCGAATTGGTGCCTGCCGGCATCCGTGCCGAACTGGTGCCTGCCGGCATCCGTGCCGAACTGGTGCCTGCCGGCATCCACGCACTGCCGCGCGGGGCGCAGATCGGCACCCTGCTGCACGACCTGATCGAGGCGATTGCCGACGAGGGCTTTCATCATCACGCTCAACGCCCCGGATCGATCGCCCGCCTGATCTCGCGCACCTCCCACCCGGGTCTGCGGTCGCTGGACGAAGCACAAGTCGATGTCGTCGCCCAGAGCCTCGACACCCTGCTGGCCACTCGCTGGCGGATGCCGACCGGCGGGGAGCTGGCACTGGCCGAAGCGAGCCGATACCAGGCCGAGATGGAATTCTGGCTGGCCGTCGACGAGGCCGATCTCGCGCAACTCGACCGGCTGGTCTGCGAGCACGTCGCGCCTGGCCGCCCGCGTCCGCCCCTCTCCGGGCCGGCCATCAACGGCATGCTCAAGGGCTTTATCGATCTGACCGTCGAGCACGACGGCCGCTACTACCTGATCGACTGGAAATCCAATTGGCTGGGTCCGGATGCCGCCGCCTACACGCCGGAGGCACTGGAACAGGCCATGCTCGACTCGCGCTACGACCTGCAGTTCGTCCTGTACCTGGTGGCCCTGCACCGCCACCTGCGCGACCGTTTGCCGGGCTACGACTACGACCGCCACGTGGGAGGGGCGGCCTACGTGTTCCTGCGCGGGATCGAGGCGGCCACCGATGCATCCGACAACGCCGGCGTCTACACCTGCCTCCCGGACCGCGTCCTGATCGAGTCGCTCGACCGGCTGTTTGCCGGCGGGGAGGTCGCGGCATGAACCGTCACCCGGCCCTTGCCGACCACGCCAGTCTGCGTGACCTGCTTGATCGCTGGGTCGGCATCGGCTGGCTGCGCCCGATCGATCGCGCCGTGGCCGATTTCCTGGCCGCTCATGCCCCGGACCATGATCCGTTGGTCGCGCTAACCGCAGCCCTCGCCAGCCACCAGAGCGGTAGCGGGCACGTCTGCCTGGACCTGGCCGCAGTCAAGGAAAACCCCGATCTGACGTTGCGGATGCCGCCCGCCGAACCGACCGGGGCGCGATCGGATGCCGACACACCCGCGGCCGTGCTCGACGGGGTGAGCGTTTCCGACTGGCAGCAGGCCCTCTCAGAACACCCGGCGGTGCGCCCACTGGCCTGGCGGGAGGACGACCAGGCCGGTGATGGCCGCCCGCTGGTGCTGGTCGACCCGGCGCATCCCCAGCTCTACCTGCGTCGTTACTGGCAGGTGGAGGGACGGGTCGCGGCAGGGCTCGCCGGCCGGGCCAGGCTCGACCCCGCGCCGGCCGAGCGCGTGCGTCTGGTACTCGATGCCCTGTACCCGACCATCCCGGACAAGGGGGCATCTCCCGACTGGCAGAAGGTCGCCTGCGCACTGGCCGCGTACCAGCCGTTCTCGATCATCACCGGCGGCCCCGGTACCGGCAAGACCACGACCGTAGTGCGCCTGCTCGCCACACTGACTGCGTTGCACCTCGACGAGCCTGACCATTCGGGCCCGCCCCGCATCGCGCTGTGTGCCCCGACCGGCAAGGCCGCCGCACGCCTGTCGGAATCGATTGGCGACAAGGTGCGCGAGATCGCCGCCATTGACGACCAAAAACTGGGCACTGGATTCGAAGGCAAATACTGGGCCCGCGTCGCCGCGCACCTGCCCGATCAGGTCCAGACCATCCATCGCCTGATCGGCACGCGGCCACTGGCCGAACGGCCCCGGCATCATCGCGACAACCCGCTCGATCTCGATATCGTGGTGGTCGACGAGGCCTCGATGGTCGGCATGGAACTGATGGCCCATCTCATCGATGCCCTGCCCACTCACTGCCGCCTGGTGATGCTGGGCGACAAGGACCAGCTCGCCTCGGTCGAGGCCGGCGCGGCGCTCGGTGAGCTATCTCGCCATACCGGTGACAACGACACCCCGGAGTATCCGGCGCCGTTGCGCGACTACCTCGAAGCCGCCACCGGCCAGGCCCTGCCGGCATCGCCCCCGCCCGATCTTTTCACCGAGACGACGACCGACGCGGTCGCCGCCCACATCGCCACCCTGCGGGTTTCGCATCGCTTCGGCGAGGACAGCGCGATCGGGGCGTTGGCGCGGGCAGTGAACCGGGGCGATCCGGCCGCCGCAACCAACGTGTTGGGCACCCCGGTGGAACACCCGACCGCCGAGAGCGAAGTGGCGTGGTTGCTGGACCGAGCCATCGGCGACCCGAGCGGTGATTTCCCCCGACTGGTGGTCGACGGCCTGCGCCCGTGGCTGGCGATGCTCACCGAACGAACCGCGGGATTCGATCCCGCCTCGCCGGCCGACGAAGCGGAAGTGGCCGAGCTGTTCCGTCGCCACAACGATTTTCAGTTGCTCTGTGCCCTGCGTCGCGGGCTGGCGGGCGTCGAGGGGCTCAATGCCCGTGTGCAGGACTGGTTGGTCCGCGAGCGCTTGCTGCCCACCACCACGGGCATGTGGGGCATGGGCCGATCGAGCGGCTGGTATGCGGGCCGGCCGGTGATCGTCACCCGGAACGATGCCCAGCTGAATCTCGCCAACGGCGACATGGGGCTGACCCTGCCCACGCGTCTGGAAAGCGGGGAGACCGGCCTGCGGGTGGTGTTCCCGAACGACGACCCGAATGCCCCGCCGGGGCGGCGCTTTCACTGGGTGAGCCCCACGCGCCTGGCCGAGGTGGAAACCGCCTTTGCGCTGACCGTTCACAAGTCGCAGGGCTCGGAGTTCACTCGCGTGGCACTGGTGATGCCCGAATACCGCAACCCGATCCTGACACGCGAATTGCTTTACACGGCGATCACCCGCGCCCGCCGCCAGTTCACCCTGATCTCGCCTGTCCACGCCAGCGAAGGGCAGATCGACAGACCGGAAGCGCCGGCCGCTCGGGTACTGCGCGACACGATCACCGGCGTGACGCGACGCTCCGGCAACCTGCGCCGTCGACTGCTATCGCAGCTTGCCCGGAACGCATAAGCCGATCCGCAGTAGCGCGAGGACGATTGAGCCATTAGGCTAGGGAAACTCTGCACGAATGCCATACCGCTCTGCGCGCCTTGAGCCGGGCAGATGCAAGGCGCTCGTCCGCCGTGTAAGGGTTGTTCCCTTTCCCAGGACGACAACGCAGCAGATGCCCGGCTCAAGGCGCGCCCTGCGGGGCTTGGCGAGTCGCCCGTGCTCGGCGTTGCGATGTCTTGACGTGGCCACCGGCACGCCGGCGACATCGCGCCTTGATCACGAACGACTCGCCAAGCCAGAGTGGCATGGC
>JAFGUH010000127.1 GCA_016938615.1 Halothiobacillaceae bacterium
GTTGCCGAGGGTGTCCTGGAGCATGAAGCGCCCGACCCGGGTGCCGGCGTCGACCGTGGTCAGGATGAACAGGGCCTCGAACATGATCGCGAAGTGGTACCAGAACGCCTTGAGCGCGTCGCCGCCAAAGATCCCCGAGAAGATCTCGCTCATGCCGATGGCCAGGGTGGGGGCGCCGCCGGTGCGGGCGACCAGGGTCCGCTCCTCGACCTCGGCCGCGGCCGCTTGGAGCTGGTCGGGGGTGATGGTGAAGCCGAGGTTGGCGACCGCCTCCGAAGCCGACTGGACGGTGGTCCCGACCACCCCGGGCGGCGAGTTCATGGCGAAGTACAGGCCGGGCTCGATGATCGACGCCGCGATCAGGGCCATGATCGCCACAAACGCCTCGGTGAGCATCCCGCCGTAGCCGATGAACCGCACCTGGGCTTCCTTCTCGATCAGCTTGGGGGTGGTGCCCGAGGCGATCAGGGAATGGAAGCCTGAGAGCGCGCCGCAGGCGATGGTGATGAACACGAACGGGAACAGCGAGCCGGCAAACACCGGGCCCTGGCCGTTGAACGCGAAGTCGGTGAACGCCGGGATCTTCAGGACCGGAAGCGTGAGCAGGATGCCGATTGCCAGCAGCGCGATCGTCCCCACCTTCATGAACGTTGACAGGTAGTCCCGCGGGGCGAGCAGCAGCCACACCGGCAGCACCGACGCGGCGAAGCCGTAGATCACCAGGCAGAAGACGAGAGCCTCGGGCGACAAGGTGAACGCCTCGGCCCACCCCGACTCGGCCACCACGCTGCCGAGCCCGATCGCCAAGAGCAGCAAGACGACGCCGATCACCGACACCTCGATCACGTGCCCGGGGCGCAGCACGCGCATGTACACGCCCATGAACAGGGCGATCGGGATGGTCATGGCGATCGAGAAGGTGCCCCAGGGGGAATCGGCGAGCGCGTTGACCACCACCAGGGCCAGCACAGCGAGCAGGATGATCATGATGAGCAGGACCGCGACCAGGGCGGCCGCGCCGCCGAACGGGCCGATCTCCTCGCGGGCCATCTGGCCCAGGCTCTTGCCGTCGCGGCGCATGGAGAAGAACAGGATGACCATGTCCTGGACGGCGCCGGCGAAGATCACCCCGACGATGATCCAGATCGTGCCCGGCAGGTAGCCCAACTGGGCGGCCAGCACCGGCCCGACCAGCGGCCCTGCCCCCGCGATGGCGGCGAAATGGTGCCCGAACAGCACCCGCCGGTCGGTCTTGTGGAAGTCGAGGGCGTTGTCCAACCGCTCGGCCGGCGTGGCCCGCCGGTTGTCGACCTCCAGCACCCGGTTGGCGATGAACCGGGCGTAGAACCGGTAGGCGATCGCCCACGAGCACAGCGCGGCAAACAGCATCCAGACCGCGTTGACCGACTCCCCGCGGACCAGGGCGAGGATGGCCCAGGCCACCGCGCCGAGGATCGCGACCGCGCTCCAGATGGCGATCTGGCGGACGTCGAGACGGCGGGGCATCGTCGGAACGCTCATGATGGACCTCCCTGCGCGGGTCGGCGTTGGATTGGCGCGTCGCGATCCGAGGGCCTGGATTCCGCCACCGCGACCCTAGCCCGATCGTCGAGAGCCCGCGTCGTCTGGGCAGAGGTTGTGTCCATGCCGCCTCCCGGCCGGGTGGCAGCGGCACCGGCACTGCTCGCCGTGTGCCCCTCGACCGGCATTCTCCGGCCAAACGCTACGCGCGTACAGCCCCGGGCGTGCTTGCTACTCAAGGGGGCTGGCCACGTTCAGTTCAAGTCACCGCGCGAAGTTATGCGCTCTACCACCGCTGTGCGGCTCGGCGTGCCACCCGGAAGAGCGCAGGCGAGCCGCCGATAGTGCTGGTCAGACGGTTGTAGCGCCTCGAAGGAGTTCGGACCGCGCAGACCTCATCCCAAA
>JAFGUH010000011.1 GCA_016938615.1 Halothiobacillaceae bacterium
CATGAGGTGGAGGTCCAGGTCGGTGAGGGCGCTCCCTTCGTCCTGATCGGTGTCGTACCACCACAGGGTGCCGTCGATGGCGTCGAAAGCCGAGAGGATGGGCCGACCGAGGTTGATGGAGACGGCGGTGCCGCTTGTTGACATACAGAGCTCGTGCGAGGTTCGGCGATACGTCGGCTCGCTCATGCGGAGCTGCAGGAGGCCGGCGCCGAGCTCATGGTCAAAGCCGGTCTCGAGTCGGGCTCCGTCCCCGGCGTGGCGATCGCCCATGTGGAGCAGGTGGGCCGCGAGCATGCCCGGGCTGTCGATCAGACCGGAATAGGTCTCCTGGTACCAGTCCCGGAAGACAGCGGCGGCGCCGGTCACCCTGGCGGTCGCGAAGGAGGTGCCTCTCAGCAGCGTCTCCTGGCCCTCCGGATCGGTGGGCGCGGGTCCGTAGCTGACGCCGTCCCAGCCGTCCGGTCCGTGTAGCCGATAGGGGCTCTCGACAGACACCGGCGCGGCGACCTTCACCATCGTGCGCCCCTCGGCGGGGCCATAGGAGGCGGTCACGTGCCTTCGGATGTCTGGAGGACTGGAGTCGAAATAGGTGTCCGCCACGCCACCGACGGTGAACGCGGTCAGCGCGGAGCCTTGCTGGTCTAGCGTGCAGTCTGGGATCTCCAGGCCGTGGTCTGTGTAGAGTGTTGCGAAGCCGAAATTCCCCGCCGCCTGCACCGACAGCCCGCCGTCCTCATACCAGGTGTTCAGCCTCCTGGCGTCGACGCCGATGCCGTCGCAGTCGGTGCCCGCCCGCTCGGGGTGGGCGGCGTAGTCCTCGGCGAAGGACATGTTGGCGAGGGGGACCTCGACGCTGGCCTCGCGCAGGGTGTTGAAGGCACGTGACATCGAGAACCAGCCGTTGCTGCCCACCCGCAGTGCGATGACATCGGTGTCTCTGGCGAAGCCGGAGTGATCAGCGAGCATCTGGGCCTCACGACTCGGGCGGAAGAGCGGGAGGATGTAGCGGTAGGAGGGGGAGGCCCGGAAGGCGGGAGTCAGTGTCTCGTCCTGCCCACGGGTGGTGTCACCGGCGACGAGTCCGTTGACGATGGTGGCGTGTCGGATGATGGCGAGCCTGTCCGGGTCGGACTCGGTGGAAACG